>DYJZ01000086.1 GCA_020722885.1 Thermoanaerobaculum aquaticum | reverse complement strand
AACAAATAAAAGCCACTCAGGACAAGGAAAAGAAAAAGTAGAATTTGCGGTTTAAAAGAGGCTTTTTCTGAGACCTACTTGTTTTTAATGATTCCATCAATTTTCTGTATTTGTCCTGCAGAAGATGGTTTATCTTATCCTTCTTCAAAAACCCCAAATGTTATGGATTTATACACTATTTGTTTATGCAAGAATTTATTTTGGATAGAAGGGTTAAGAAAGTAACCTTTTAAAAGCAGATGCTCAAGGCACTTTAATACCTTCTATCTTTTATAAGTCCCCATTGTTTGTGCTTCGGCAATTATATGTCCCTTCATTGCATTAAGGAGTTCTTCTTTAGTTGCATTTTCCTTAAGGGTTAAGATTGCGTCAAGGGCATAGAGTTTAAAAAAGTACCTGTGCGCTTTTCCTGGAGGGGGACATGGTCCGTTGTATCCAGTTTTTGGCCAGGAATTTTTTCCTTGAAGGATTCCTTTATCAAGTTTTGGAATTTTGGGCAAATTTCTTTCAAGAGACCTAAACTCTTTTGGTATGTTGTAGATTACCCAGTGAACCCATGTTCCCATAGGAGCATCGGGATCATCACAGATAAGAGCAAATGATTTTGTCCCTTCAGGAACATTTTCCCATTCAAGTTTTGGTGAGTAGTCTTCCCCTTCGCAGGAAAACATTTTTGGAATAGGCCCGCCTTCTTTGAAATCGGGAGATTTTATTACCATTTTACCTCCTTCCCCTGAAAGTGCCAGCGTTAAAAAGAGAAAAAGAAAAATTAATAATTTCTTCATTTTAATCTCCTTTCCTATGTATGTTCCCATTTTAAACTTCTTGAAAGGAGTTTTTCAAGTGCCTTTTTAGGAGAAACATTTTCATAAAGGATAGTATAAACAGAGTAAGACAGCGGCATATCCACTTTATGAAGAAAAAGTAGATTTTTTAGCGATAGGGTTGTTGGAACCCCCTCTGCCACCATTTTCATAGACCTGAGGATATCCTCCATTTTTTCACCCCTGCCTATCCTTATTCCAAACTGTCTGTTGCGGCTCTCTTCCCCGTAGCAGGTCAGAACCAGGTCACCAAGTCCTGATAAGCCAGAAAAGGTTTCGCTTTTACATCCGAGTATCTCTCCAAGTCTTGAAATTTCCCTTATTCCCCTCGTTATTATTGCGGCAACAGCGTTTGGTCCAAATCCAAGCCCGATGGAAATGCCAGCCGCTATGGCTATAACATTCTTAAGTGCCCCTCCAAGCTCAACTCCTTTTCTATCGAGTGAGAGATAACCTCTTAAGTTATTGAAAGAAAATACTTCCTGAGCATATCGTGCTTTATTTTCATCCTCTGATGCAAAAACTACTGCTGTTGGATCACCTTTAGCAAAATCCTTTGCAAAACTCGGTCCAGAAAGAACTACCACTTTGTTTTCTTTTACAAAAGAGGATATTATTTCAGAAGGAAGAAGAAGTGTACTTTTTTCAATTCCTTTTGAAGCCGAAATTATTATAGTTTCCTTTTTGCAGAGAGGGGAGATTCCTGCCCATAGTTCTCTGAGAAACTGCGTTGGCGTTACCGAAAGCCAGAGTTCACTCACAAAAGGAATATCGTTGAATGAATTAAAGAGTGTAATATTTTCGGGAAGTTTTACCCCCTGTAAAAAATTTTTATTTTCTCTAAAACACTTCATATCTTCAAATTGTTGTCTGTCCCACACCCAGAGGGCTACACTTTTGACCTTCTTAGAAAGGTGAACAGCAAGGCTTGTCCCCCAGGAACCAGCACCCCAAACAATGCATTTTTCAGGATAACCTGTCATCTTTTTGCCAGATTTTTTTCTCTTTACCTTCAAAAAGGTTTTTAATATTTGACTTATGCCTGAAAACCAAAAGAATTGCAAGAAAAGTTGCAATCACACAGGTATAAAAATCATAGGATTTCTTTAAAAAATGAAAAACCCATAGAACCAAAACGAAGACAAAAGACCCAACCATCGATCCCACTGAAACATATCCCAGAGAAACCATAATGGTTATAAAAGAAAAGCATGCTATTAGGGTAGCCATTGGGGCTATAATCAGAAAAGCACCGAACCCGGAAGCGGCTCCCTTACCTCCTTTAAACCCGATGAAAACCGGGTAGCAGTGCCCTATTATGGCAGATCCCCCCGCAAGCGCAGGAACCCAATCGTGAACACCAAAATTTTTTGCAAGAAAGACAGGAATGGCTGCCTTTAATGCATCAAGAATCAGTGTAAGAATACCAAAAACCACTCCCTGAGTTCTTAAAACATTTGTAGCTCCAATGTTTCCAGACCCCTTTTTCCTTATATCTTCACCTGTTCTCATTTTTGAGATAATGTAGCCAAAGGGAATAGCACCCAGAAAATAGGCAAACAAAGTTATAAAAATCTCATTCCGGGTCAATATTTGCCTCCCAAGCCAAATCTTTTAACTACAGAATGTACTGCACCGCTTTTAAGAAGTTCCGATTTGAAAAGAACAACCTCTTTAACAAGAAATGGCCCTGCTGAAAAATCTTTTAAATCAGAAAGCATTGAAACTATACGATCTTGACTTCTGCCACTTCTGTTTCTTCCTATTGTAAGATGTGGATTAAAATTTTTGTCCTCAATGTAGCCAAAATCTTTTAAAGAAGAGACAATTTTTGATTGCATCAGTTTAAGTGCCCCAATCTCCCCATCAAAACCAAGCCAGAAAACACGAGGGTTTTCTTTTCTTCCAAAAAAACCATTGCCTTGTATTTGAAGAGAAAATGGCTCTGTTTCTTGAGCAATTTTTGACATATTCCTGCTTATTTCATCCAGATCATTCTCTTTTAAGTCTTCAAAGAAAAAGAGCGTAAGGTGAATTTGTTCCCTTTTAACCCATGATATAGAACTGCTTTTTGAAGATAGTTCTTCTATGAGTTTTAAAACAACCTCTTTAATTTTCTCTTCAATCTCAATAGCAAGAAAGGCTCTCATAATAAACCCAAATTTCAATTTACCATCACGCCTCTCCAAAATCAATTCTAACATAAACAATTAGAAAATCAAGGGTATGTATAAGTAAAATACAATTGTGACATTTCTCCTTTTTTTACTAAATACTCTAAAGGGCTTTTTAGGTTCTGTGATTTATGTGGTTTTTCTCCGATTGTTAAATTAACCTTCCAATGTAAGTATTGATTTTTGGGCAATGGGGTTACAAAAACCTCCTGCTATAGAATCCCTTTATTTTATTAAATCCGGGCTATGCCTTCAAATAACCTCCCATTATTCATCCCCTAATGTCGCATATGTGTCTTAACCTTTTTAAGTGTTATGCCACTTTAAAAAAGAAAACAAATTAGAAATAAATAAAAAGTTGTCCACACATTTTTCAAAAAAATGCCTTTTCAAAAATTTTTCCTCTTGATATACAATAAGTTAGTGTTTTGAAGTATCCTTTTTTGCCCCGAAACTGTCAAAGACGGGAAAAAAGAATTTTGAAAAATCAAAGGATTGACGGATTTAAGGCTGAAAAAAGTTCCAGACCTTTAGGAGGGTTTCCTTTAAACCACCAGACTCCTGCTTTTTTCGTCTTCAGTGAGTAGTTTAACCCCAGAATTTTTCCGGCAATTTCGCCAACTAAGGGCTGGTGTCCAACGCATATAACCGTTTCCTCGTCATCCAATTTTGAAATAGCCCTTAAAAAACTTTCAGCGGTTGAGTCAGGTTTCAGTTCATCTAAAATTTCAACCTCTTTGAGAAAGAATGAAGCGCTCTCTTTTGCCCTTACAAGCGGGCTTGATAAAACTCTGTACTTTTTTGAAATCCTTTTTAAAAGGAATTTTGCAACTTTTTCTACGTCTTTCCTGCCTTTTGATGTCAATTTTCTTGAAAAGTCGTTAATTCCCTCTTCAGCCTCTGCGTGGCGAATAAGAATCAAATCCATTTTCAATCCTTAAAGTTTGAATAGATTATTTTACCACCAAAAGTCTTACCTTTCGATGAGTTCCTGTACTCTTCCCTTACCGTAACAAAACCTCCGCACATATTCTGACAGAGTTCTTTTCCGATATGACCTTTTACACTAATTTTTCCCCCAACCATCTCTTCCCCGATTAAATCCCATGCAAGGTCTTTTATTTCGATAACTCCCCCGCTCATTCTGTAGCCGAGAGAGTATCCCGCATTTCCCCTACACTCAATTCTTCCTCCACACATTGCATTTCCAGTAAAATCATAAATGTTCTTATCGACTAAAATTTCTCCACCACACATAAAATGGCCGAGATGATTTCCGGCGTTTCCTTTTATGTGAATTTTTCCACCTTTCATAAAATAGCCGCAATTGTCCTTGACAGAACCTTCCACAATAATTCTTCCGCCATTTAAAAATGTTCCGACAAAATCACCCGCCTGCCCTTTGATAATCAATTCACCAGAAGTTAAAAACGAACCAAGAAAATCAATCTGACAATCGTCAGGTACGGTCAAAGAATCACCCTTACCATTTTTAACAAAAAAAGCGGATAAAAATATTCCGCATTTTGTCTGAAAATCTTTTATTTCCCTGAACCTTAAAAGAAGTTCAAATAGTCTTTGCAAATTCATATCTTGAGGAATCGCTGAAGAATTTACAGAATTCACAGCGGAAGCAAATTCTTTTTCAAGGTTTTCATCCTGTTTTGCATTTAAAAAGTTTTCAAAAGATTTTGTGATTTCCATCTTTATTCCCCTATTTTTCTTCGTTCACTTCCGGAGGATACCATTTTCTTTGAGGGTCCCTCAAATATGTATCCATAGCTACAGACGCCTCTGTCGCAGCCCTTATTGCAAGAATTACTGTAGCGGCTCCCGTTATGGCATCACCTCCAGCAAACACTTTTGGAACCGTTGTCATATATGTTTCTCTGTTAACATTTATAACAGAACCCCATCTTGTTGAAAGACCCTTAAGGTTTGAAGGTATCAACACATTTGGCGTCTGGCCTATTGCAATAACGACCATATCTGTTTCTATAATGAAATTACTGTTTGGAACGGGTACAGGTCTTCTTCTTCCTGAAGAGTCGGGCTCTCCCAGTTCCATTTTTTGAACTTCAACAGCTTTCACAAACCCATTTTCATCGCCAATAAATCTTACTGGATTTGTCAATTCCCTTATTTTTGCACCCTCTTCTTCAGAATGTTCTATCTCCTCACCTCTGCCGGGCATCTCCTTTCTTGTTCTTCTGTAAATAATTTCAGCGTGCTCGGCTCCGAGGCGAAGCATTATTCTCACAACATCAAATGCAGTAAACCCCGCTCCAACAACAACCCCGCGTTTTGGTATTCTTATTGGCGTTGCAGCCTTCGGGAATTCATAGGCACGCATAAGATTGACTCTTGTTAGAAACTCATTGGCTGAATAGATTCCGGCAAGATTCTCACCTAAGATTTTCATCATATTCGGAAAACCAGCACCACTTCCTATGTAAATCGCGTCGTATTCATCCATTATTTCATCAATCGGAATGGTTTTCCCTACTATGCAGTTTGTTTCTATGTTCACACCAAGACTTTTAACATAGTTTATCTCTTTCTGAACTATTTCTTTAGGAAGACGGAACTCTGGTATTCCGTACATCATAACCCCACCAGCTTTATGCAGTGCTTCAAAAAGGTGGACAGTATGACCCATTTTTGCCAGTCTGGCGGCACAGGTAAGGCCTGATGGACCAGAACCAATTACAGCCACTTTATATGGGGTTTTATAACTTATGTGAGGTTTTTCCAATGCGTCATTTTCCTGTGAAAGAAGGTAATCTGCCGAAAACCTTTCCAGCCTTCCTATTGCTATTGGATTATGAGGATTTGTATCATTAAGAATACATGCAGCCTCACAAAGGTTTTCCTGAGGGCATACTCTTCCACATACCGCAGGAAGAGAGTTGTATTTCCTGATATCCTTCGCTGCTTCCGCAAACTTACCCCTTGCAATTAATCCAACGAATGTTGGAATATCAATATGGACAGGGCATGCAACAACGCACCTTGGCCTAGGACATTCAAGGCATCTCATAGCTTCATACACTGCCTCTTCAGGAGTGTAGCCAAGTGCCACTTCATTAAAATTCTTTATTCTCTCTTTTGGGTCCTGACAGGCAATTTCTTTTCTTGGAAGTTTTGGCTTCGGTTTTTTTGGCTTTCCCTCTTCCACTCCTCCAAGTTTTACAATATCAATCTTTTCAGCCATTTTTGTCTCCCGATCACTTCAAACCAATTTTACATTCATAATCCTTATGAATCCTTGCCTCTTCTTCTTTGTAAACCTTCATTCTTATTTCCATTTCTTCCCAATTGACTTTATGCCCATCAAAATCTGGACCATCGACACAAACAAACTTTGTCTCACCCCCAATCTCAAGACGACACCCCCCGCACATTCCTGTTCCGTCAACCATTATCGTGTTCAAAGAAACCCATGTTGGAATATTCCACGGTTCAGTCATTTTTGCAACATTTTTCATCATAATGGGAGGTCCAATCGCAATTACTCTATCAATTTTTTCTCCATCCTCATAGAGTTTAGAAAGCGCATGGGTAACAAAACCTTTAATACCAGAAGAACCATCGTCTGTTGTCACCAGAGTCTTCGTTGAAACGCTCTCTATTTTTTCTTTCCAGAACATCAATTCCTTTGTTCTGAACCCTATAATTGAAATTACTTCGTTTCCCACTTCCTTTAACTTTTTGCAAATAGGATAAATTGGTGCAACACCAAGTCCACCCCCTATAACCACAACTTTTCCAAATTTTTCTATATGTGTAGGAGTTCCGAGAGGTCCCACAACCGAATATATTTTATCGCCAACGCCAAACCTTTCAGCAAGTTCCCTTGTAGAAAATCCTACAACCAGAAAAACAATGGTTACCGTACCATTTGTTTTATCGGAATCTGCAATAGTAAGCGGTATCCTCTCAGAATGTTCATAATTCATCAGTATCAAAAACTGACCTGCCCTGTGCGCTTTTGCCACTCTCGGTGCGGAAATAACCATTTCTACAACATTTTCAGCAAGTATTCTTTTTGAGACAATTTCAAACATTTTATTTTCCTTTCTTCACCGGAAACACATAGACTCATAATTTTACAGGTATTAATAAATTATTTCAAGATTTTGTAGAAGTCCTGTCATAACTCTTTAGAAATCTCCCCACTAAAACCCAACGCTGTCATTGCGAGCCCATCTTCGTAGCTATCACTTGCGAAGCAATCTTTCCTTAGGCTCAAACTCCAAGTGCAACACTATACCATTAAGATGGAGGTGTTGCC
>DYJZ01000007.1 GCA_020722885.1 Thermoanaerobaculum aquaticum | reverse complement strand
CACTGTTTTTGTGCCTGTATATGTTATTTGCTCTCCAATTAGTTCTCAAAAAGGCTCGGCTGATAGGTTTCGGGCTCGATGGGCGGTGTATGAAAAGGCTTGTCGAGCGATTTCCATAAGTCCCCTGTCAAAGCTATATGATAATGTCCTTCTGGGATTTACTTCGATGCGTCCACGGACAAAATGATCTTCCTTTCTTTGAAAAGAGGAAGATTGCTTCGTAAGATTATGCTCCGAAGGAGCACTCGCAATGACTGCTTTAGAGAGGGCTCGCAATGACACGGTTAGTGAGCACTCACAACGGAGTATTTCTAAATAGTCTTGACATTTTTCCTCTTGACTTCTTAGATGCTTCTGTCAAAATTTATTTTGGACAGATGTGTGACAGAGTAAAGAAAAAAAATCAGGATTTTACCATTCAATAACTTTTTTCTTTAAAGGGGCAATCTCTTTGTCAAGAAAGTCAAGAACTTCGTCTGTTGTGGTTCCAGGAAGGAAGATTTTCTTAATTCCTGATTCCATTAGAAATGGGATATCTTCTTTTGGTATTATTCCTCCTCCAAAGACTGAAATATCCTCCGCTTTTTTTTCTTTTAATAGTTCTACTACTTTAGGGAAAAGTGTGTTGTGTGCGCCGCTTAAAATGGAAAGCCCAATTGCATCGACATCCTCCTGAATGGCTGTAGAGACTATCTGCTCTGGAGTTTGGTGAAGACCCGTGTAAATAACTTCATGTCCTGCATCTCTTAAAGCCCTTGCAATTATTTTTGCTCCTCTGTCGTGACCGTCAAGCCCAACTTTTCCTATGAGTATTCTGAGTCTTTCTCTTCCCATTTTAATCCTCCTGTTATATTATACCATTTTTGGAATAAAAGGAGGAATCTTGAACCAGATAGACCAGCTTTTTGAATTTATGCTTTCACAGTCGCCCAATGTTAGTGACCTAAACTTTTCAGTGGGAAAACCACCTCAGGTGGAAATAAATGGCATTTTGCGGGAAGTTCCAATAAGAGGAATGGGAAAACTGTCTTCATATCAAACCGAACAAATAGCCCTTGCTCTTATAAGGGATGACAGACACCTCCTTCAGAAACTTTTCAGACAGGGAAGCGTTGACCTTTCGTATTCAATTCCGGGAAAAACAAGATTCAGAGTCAACATTTTTTCTCAGAGGGGCACATATTCCATAGTTTTAAGAGTTATTCCAAACGGTGTTCCAACGGTTGAAGAACTTGGCCTTCCACCGCAAATAAACAAAATTGCAGACGAAAGGAATGGAATTGTACTTGTTACTGGACCAACCGGTAACGGGAAATCAACTACACTGGCAGCAATTATAAACAGAATAAACGAAGACAAAGCGTATCATATTGTAACCATAGAGGATCCTCTTGAGTATCTTCACAGACACAAAAAATCAACAATAAACCAGAGAGAACTCGGCGCTGATGTCCCTTCTTTTTCTCTTGCTTTAAGAGCTGCTTTAAGGCAGGCACCAAAGGTTATTCTTGTTGGAGAGATGAGAGACCTTGAAACAACAGAAATAGCCCTCGAAGCGGCAGAAACAGGACACCTTGTTCTTTCAACTCTTCATACAATTGATGCAAGTAAAACTGTTGACAGAATAATTGGAATTTTTCCGAAAAATGAAGAACAACAGATAAGAACAAGATTCAGTCAAACATTCAAATGGATTGTCAGCCAGCGTCTTGTTCCGAAGGCAGATGGAAAGGGTAGAATTGCTGTTTGTGAGATAATGCGATCCACACCGAGAACAAGGGAATACATTCAGAAAGGTGAATCAGAAAGAGAGGGGAAATCACTTCTTGATGCTATTCAGGATGGCTCTCTTGATGGAATGCAGTCATTTGATATGGAACTGGAAAGGTTGTGGAAAGAGGGGATAATAACAAAAGAGACAGCCCTTTCATACGCTACAAATTCTCCCAATCTTGCTCTAAGGATGTCCGGGATTTCAGCTACCACCGCAGAAGGGAAAAGATTTATGGAAGAACAAACCAAAAAACAAGAGGTAAAAGTTGGAGGAGAAAAGGAAGAAGCACACAAAAAGCAAATCGTAAATAATGTGCCTGACGATTTCTCTGCGACAGATATTAAAGACTTGATGGAGTAAAAATGAAAATAAAATGTGAATCCTGTCAAAAATCTTTTGTTATTGATGAAGCAAAATACCCTAAAATCCCGGAGAAAATTCAGTGCCCTAACTGTAAAAATCCAATAATAGTGTCTTTAGCAGGAAAACAAGTTCCGGATTTAAAAAAAAATTCGGACCTCGAGGAAGTTGCCATACAGAAAATAAAAGAGGACCTGTTGAAAGAAATTTTCGCACTTCTTCCATTAAACCTTCCCAAAAAGGGAGACAGAAAAAAATCTTCTCTTGAAGAAAAACCTAAAGCCCTTATTTGTGAAGATGAAAAGATTTTTCAGGATTTTTTAAAAGAATCGATCGAGAAAATGGGATATGTTGTTGAAATTGCTCCATCTTCCAAAATGGCTTGCGAGATTCTAAAAAAGAATGACTATGAACTTGTAACAGTAGACAACAGGTTTCCAGACGATCCGGAGGGAGGCTTTAAAATACTTGCCGCAATTAACAGTCTTCCTCCAGACAAAAGAAGAAAGATGCTTGTTGCTTTTATCTCTGCAGATCTTGCGACCATGGATACAAATTCCGCTTTTGTTTACGGAGCGAATTTAACGGTGGCAAAAAAAGACATAAAAAAGATAGAATCCATTATTTCAAAGGGTATGGAAGAAAACGAGAAAAGATACAGAACATTTTTTGAAGTCCTTGAAGAAGTGAAAAGATCTGAATATGTAGTACCGCCAAATAGTAAAAGTTAAGTACTTTCCAATGAGTAAACCCTCTCTCTTCGACATCGGGAAAACATTTTTTAAGTTAGGGATAACCTGTTGGGGGGGACCTGCCATAGTAGCACAAATCCAAAAAGAAGTAGTAGATAAAAAGAAATGGATTTCTGATGAAGAATTTAAAACATCACTCGGATTCTGCCAGATGTTTCCAGGACCTTTAGCCGTACAGACTTCTGCTCATTTGGGATACAGGCTGAAAGGCGTTGCTGGCTCCATTACTGCTTTTGCAACATACATTTTCCCAACATTTGCATTTATGCTTCTTTTTTCATTTATTTACTTTAAATACCAGAAAGTTCCATCTTTCATAAAGCTTTTTAAATATCTCGATGCTGTTATTGTTGCAATATTAATAGATGCCATATGGTCTATGAGAAAAATTACAGAACAGAATTTTAATGCTATGCTTCTGATTGTTTTAGCCTTTGCCTGTTTTATGCTTAACATATCAGTTGTTCTTGTTTTATTTCTTGCCGGGCTATGTGGAGTTATCTTTTTTAGAAAGGGAGAATCAGCAAAAGGATTTTCAATCCCCCCTTTAAAGCTCGTATTAAAGAGAGAAAGATTTCCTTTAGTTTTTTTGTTTTTAATGATCTTTTCATTTGTTTTTCTTTTAAATTATTATCCTCAACTTGGTGAACTCGGCTTGAGGATGGCTAAAGTAAACCTGCTTGCTTTTGGGGGAGGTTATACTGCAGTTGCTCTGATGTTCCAGGAGAGTGTCCTTTTGACAAAGTGGTTGACGGAAAAAGAGTTCATAAATGGACTTGTTCTTGGGCAGATAACTCCTGGACCTGTAACAATTACAGCAACTTTCATTGGATACAAGATAGGTGGATTTCAAGGTGCTATTATTGCGACTTTATCTGTTCTTCTTCCCTCTTATTTAATAATTCTTTTCTTGCTTCCATTCTTTAATGAAATCTCATCTTTTCCATTTTTGAAATCTTTCACCTCAGGGCTTATATGTGCTTTTATGGGGATGCTTTTTCAACTTCTTGTTCATCTTTCTCTTGAAGGAATAATAAATATTTTCAGTATTGTTATTATTATTGTAAGTGTAGTAATGTTGAGGTTCAAAATATCTCCCATTTATCTGGTTTTCTTCTCCCTTGTCTTGTCTTACTTACTTTGAATTATGCGAGTAATTTGCTATATAATAATGATGGAGGTTTGATTATGTCAAGACCAAAATACATTATTCTTATTTCTTTTCTTACGATTTTTTCTCTTTTCACTTTGGCAGATACATACGACGACCATACTCTATGCGCAATTACAATCTCTTCTAAAGAAGATGTGGATTTTATTTACAAAATGCGGCTGGATATTGTGGGAAGGAAGGGAAATGTTTACAAAGCGATATTAACAGATAAAGAAATGCACCTTCTTGAAGCAAATGGAATTAAATACGAAATTCTTTATGATGAAATGGAACTTGAAAGATCAGCGAAAGCAACACCCGGTTATTGTAGCAACACTCCTTTTCCCTGCTACTACACTGCTTCAAAATTTAATATGATAAACCCGCCAGCAGGAAGTCTGATGGAGCATCTTCTTACTCTTTACAATTCACATCCTGAAATAGTGAGGCTTTATGATATCGGGGATTCCCAGGATGGTTCGTATGACATAATAGCAGTTAAAGTAACTGACAATCCTGATATTGAGGAAGCAGAGCCTGAGATAAGAATCTATGCAAACATTCACGGTGACGAAGTTAGCAGCATGATGGTGGCGTGTGATGTGCTTGACTTTATTCTTGATAATTACGGATTAGACTATTCCGCCAATAAACTCGTTACTGATTCTGAAATGTGGTTTATTCCTCTTGGAAATCCATATGGGCTTATGAATCAGACCAGATATAACAGCAGAGGCGTTGATCTTAACCGCAACTTTTGGGGACCTCAAGGCAATGATGACTGTTATCCCTCCACAAACCCCTGTGAACCATGGACAGAGAAAGAAACACAGGCAATAAGAGACCTGACTGAAATATGGGGTAAGCGTTTTGTCAATTCGATCTCTTTTCATTCAGGAGAGACCTGCTTCAATGCCATTTATAACTACACATCTGTTCCAACAACTGATGAACCAATCTTTTTTGAATCAAGAAGCGGAGGGCCAAATGGAGAAGCTGATCCTTCTCCCTATGGCCTTGCTCAAGCTTATATGGATGGTTGTTCAATGCCTGGATTCTGGTATACAAATGGGGCTGACTGGTATGTAACCAGGGGGGACACAAACGACTGGTCATACAACCTCTGGTCAGACCTTGATACAACTCTTGAGGTTACATCTACGAAATGGCCCGATTCGAGCCAGATTCCCACATATACATTACAGCACAGGCAGGGCGTAATAAATTATATGATGAAGACCTTCCAGGGAATTTCAGGTGTGATGAGAGATTCGTCAAATGGTCTTCCCCTTGACGGAACTGTTGTTGTTACTTGCACTTCAACTTCCTCGCCATACATTACAGTTCCTCATCAGTATAAAGAAGTTTTTACGGATCCCGAAGTTGGGGATTTCCACCGTGTTCTTGAACCGGGGACATACGCAGTCGAATGTTTTTCAAACGGTTATGGTTCTACCGTTATTCCTTCAGTGGTTGTTTCGGAAAACCAGACTACAACGGTTGACTGCAATATGTGCAAAACCAAACTTTCTTATTTCAGCTCAACAGTAAGTGATTTCTGTGGTTCTGAAGCGGGGGATGGAGTCATAGAAGCTGGAGAAACAGTGGTTCTTCAAGTGACGCTTTCAAACAGTGGAACTGTTTCTGCTACAAATGTAAGTGCAACACTTTCTGCACTTTCACCTGGGGTTACCATTGTGGATGGAGACTCTCTTTTTGATGATGTAGCAGGGGGAGGGACAGGAAGCAGCATAAGTCCTCACTTTACTTTTGGCGTGTCTGAAAGTGTTTCCTGTGGTGAAACCCTCTCTTTTGTTCTTCATATAAGTTGTGATCAAGGTTCATGGGACAGCAATTTTAATTTAACTGTTGGAAATGTTACTCAGGGCTCGGAAGTTACATTATGGAGCGAAAGTTTTGATGGGACTGTATTTCCTCCAACAAATTGGGCGCAGTTTGATGTAAATGGAACAGGCGGTAACTGGGCAAGATCAACAAACACGGTTCATCCTTCGGGAGGAGGTACCCATAGCGGAGCAGGGCTTGCCTATTTCAACTCATACAATGCATCGAGCGGTTATTCAACGAGACTTTATCAAACTTCATTAACTTTAATACCATCAGGTTCCTCATCAGCCACTTTAAAATTGTGGATGTATCATGACACCGGATATACAAGCAATGACAGGATTCAAATTCAGGTATCAACAGATGGAACGAATTTTAACAATGTTGGAAGTGAAATAAGCAGATACGACGGAACAACAGGCTGGAAACTTCACAGTGTGGATCTTTCAAATTTTATTGGACAGAGCATTTATATTGGAATACTGGGCATAAGTGCCTATGGTAATGACTGTCATATAGACGATGTTTCTCTTACATACACAAATCCATCGACCTGTGAAATGACTATTTGTCAGGAAACTCCTTTGCCTCCTCCTGAAGTTGCAGTTGGAACGGATTTTACCTGGAGCGGTATGATTATACATTGGACTGAAGAGCCTTCAGCAGTAGGTTATAGGGTTTACAGGGGAACAAAGGAAAACCTACCTGAACTATGTGATTCAAATCAAGATTTCTGCAGAAGGTATGAAGGAACAGAAAATCAATTTGATACAGCGGCTGACAATCCTGAAATGGTAGATACAACAAACAGGGTGATTTACTACATCGTTGTTGGTTACAATGCAGGTGGTGAAGGGTCAGCAGGAAATGCAACAGCGGGACAGAGAGTAGTCAATTCATCTGGCGTTTGTCCGTAAGGTTTCAACAAATCATCTTTAAAAGGCGGGGAAACCGCCCTTTTTTATTATTGAGAACAATGTGAATAGTGACTTAAGAAATGTGTTGTTTTTACCATAGAAACTTTTTAGTTAGTGTGGTAAATTATTTTATTTATGGAGGAAGTTATGTCCGATAAAGAAATTCCGCTTTCTGTTTCTTCAAGGCACAGGGTTTTGTTTTTAGAAAACTCCCCAAAAGAAGTATTAATTGAAATAGGGAAAAAGTATTTTTCTAAAGGAATGCTTTACGATGCTCTTGAATATTTTGAGAAAGCACAGGATGAAAATTTAATGCTTGAAATAAAGGAGAAGAGCATAGAATTAGCAGACCTTGTTTTGTATCAAAATGTTTGCAGGGCTATGAAGATCGAAATAAATAAAGATGAACTCGTCAGACTGAAGGAATATGCAGAAAAAATGGGAAAAGAGAGTGTTGCGCAAAACACGTCATTATATTTAATTTCCAGGGGGAAGAAACAAAATGCTTAATGCGGTGGGTTTGAAAAAACTCTATGGAAACATTAAGGGCGTTGAAAATGTCAATTTTAAAGTTGAAAAAGGTGAAATTGTAGGTTTTTTAGGTCCAAATGGGGCAGGGAAAACTACGACAATGCGTCTAATTACAGGATTTCTTTATCCTAATGAAGGTGATGTCATTATAGAAGGATATTCCATTCTCGAAAATCCTGTTCTTGTAAGAAAATTTATTGGATATCTTCCCGAAAGTAATCCCCTTTACGAAGACCTTAAGGTAAGTGAGTATCTTGAATTCAGGGGAAGGATAAAAGGACTAAAGGGAAAAAATCTTAAGGAAAGAATGGATTATGTTGTCCAGCGATGTGAAATAGAGGAAGTTATGAAAAAACTTATCGGGAGTTGTTCTAAAGGTTTCAGACAAAGAATTGGAATTGCAAACTCCCTTATTAATGATCCACCTCTTTTAATTCTTGACGAACCTACACAGGGGCTTGATCCTGCCCAGATATACCACACGAGAGAACTAATAAAATCGCTATCTCTGGATCACACTGTTATATTATCAACGCATATTTTGAGTGAAGTTGAAGCAATCTGTTCAAGAGTGCTTCTTATTCATAAAGGCAATATCCATTTTGATGGTTCCCTTGATGATATGAGGGCTGCTTTCAGCGGGGGAACTCAGCTAAAAATCTCTTTGCTCTGTCCTGAAAACAAAGGTGTTGAAATGTTAAGTCAAATTTACAATATTGTAAAATTTACCGTTATTCCCTCAGGTGATGAAAAAATATGTTCATTTAAAGTAACCTCGAAAGAGAGCACAAATATTAGAGAGGAAATTTTCTGGAAATGTTATGAAAATAAGATTCCTCTTTTAGAAATGTCTTTAATAAAAAGAACCCTTGAAGAAGCATTTTTAAAAATGGTCAGCGAAGAAAGGGAGGAGATGCAATGAGCCAAATTTACGCAATAGTAAAAAAAGAGATGTGGCAATACTTTTTTTCTCCTGTTGCCTATATTGTGCTTTCTTCTTTCATTTTAATTAACAGTTTTGTTTTTTATGTTGTCCTTGCGGCAATGAGTAAGTCTGCAAGTCCTCCGCTATCGCCAATGGCACTTCTTTTTGGGGGTACATTTTTTTTCTGGCTTGTTCTTATTGTTATGATTCCAGTAATCACAATGAGGCTCGGGGCAGAAGAGAGAAAATTAGGAACTATTGAAACTCTGCTTACATCTCCTGTAAGTGATTTTGAGATAGTGATTGGCAAATTTGCCGCAGCTTTTTTGTTTTATCTTTTTGCCTGGCTTTTAACTTTTGTTTATGTCTTAATTTTAAAAGCGTATGGTGAGGTTGATCTTGGTTCTGTTTTTTCTGGCTACATTGGAGTTACCCTGATTGGTGCATTTTTTGTTTCAATAGGAATCTTCGCTACAATTATTTCAAGAAACCAGATAGTTGCTGCAGTTATTTCTTTTTCAATTATGGCGTTGATGGTTGGAATGACCTTTTTTACATTTATACTTGGAAGTGGCAAAAAGGAATTTTTTCAGAATATTGATCTTTTGGCAATGATGGAAAATTTTTCTAAAGGAATAATAGATTCAAGAAATGTTATTTATCTCATTTCTGGCACAATTCTTTTTCTTGCACTTGCCGTCAAAAGTCTTGAGGCAAGGAGGTGGCAATGAACCGCAAGAAAGAGATTTTAAAAGGAACAAACTGGAGCATTTTTATTATTCTTTGCATCTCTCTTTTTGTTATTGTCAATTATCTCTCAATAAGACATTTTAAAACTTTTGATATGACTTTCAGTGGAGAATTTTCTCTTTCAGAGCAAACAAAGAAATTTTTAAAAAATCTTAAAGAAGAGATTGAAATTTATGTTCTACTCCCTGTGGGGGACGAAAGTTACGAACGAGTTGAAAGATTGCTGAATTCTTTTAAATCTGAATCGCCAAAAATAAAAGTAGAATTTTTGGATCCTGAAAAAGATAGAGAGAAGTATGAAATGGTTCTGAAAAAATATAGTGTTACAACACCAAATGCAGTGGTATTTGCAAATAAAGAAAGGAGCAAATGGGTTGAAAAGGATCAGTTTGTAGAGTATGACTTTTCAAACTATCAGTTTGATGGAATGGCAAAAGTCAAAAGTTTTAAAGGGGAAGGTTCTTTTCTTAACGCTATGTATGAGGTTGTTGATCCACGAAAGCCAAAAATTTATTTTACAATTGGACACGGTGAAAGAAGGGATTTTGAAGAAAACAATAAAGGTATTTATTTATTCAAAGAGCGTCTATCGAAGGAAGGGGCTGTGACAGAGGAACTTCAAACTATTGGACTTGCTGAAATACCTGAGGATGCTTCTCTGGTAATCGTTGCAGGACCACAAATGCCATTCACAAAACAGGAGGAAGAAATTTTGGAAAGATATTTTGAAAGAGGAGGAGCGCTCTTTCTTTTTCTTGATCCTGTGATAGAGGAAGGAAAGGAGATGAAGTTTGGAAAGACTGGACTTGAGGAAATGTGTGAAAGGTTTGGAGTTGAACTTTTAGATGGTCTGATTGTAGACCCTGAAGCCTCTTTACTTGCTGGAAGGGCTCAAACCTTTTTCGGGGTTAACTATTCTCACCATTCAATAACCTCTGATCTTGAAAAAAATAAATATCCAATTCTGTTTATTCTTGCAAGACCTTTAAAAGTAGTAGATGCGGTTAACAAAGATTACAAAAGCGAGACACTCATTTCAACAAGTTCGGCTGCGTGGGGAGAGACAAACCTTAGTAACCTTAAAGATGTAAAAAAAGATGAAAAAGATCATCAGGGAGTTTTGACATTATCCGCTGTAGTATCTTCTAAGGGGAAAAATAAATCAAGAATGGTTGTAGTGGGAGATTCGGATGTTATCTCAGAGGGAGCATTTTTATCACAACTCGGAGGAAACTCAATTTTCGCATTAAACTGTGTGCACTATCTTGTTGAGCAGGAGGAAAGAATTTCCATTCCTCCAAAGGAAGTGAGCAGACAATCAATAGTTTTGACCTCTACCCAGCTTATAACCAATTTTGTTATTCTTGTTGTTCTATTTCCTTTTATCATAGCCGTTTTTGGAGTTTTTGTCTATTTTGTAAGAAGGCGGTAAAATGAAAAGAAGTACCCTTATCCTGCTTACAATTGTTTTATCTCTTCTTGCTTTTATATTTTTTGTTGAAAGAAAAGGAAAAACAACGAGAGAAATAATTGAGAGCAAAGACAAAATTTTTTCTGTTTTTCAGGATGAAGTTCTTGAGATAGAAAGGAAAGGTTTTGAAGAGATAAAAATAGTAAAAATTGGAAAAGATTATAAGATATTGTCTCCATTAACCGATATTGCAGATACAGGTTCGGTAAATGGTTTTATTGAAGCGTTGAAGAATGCGAAAATGGAGAGGGAAATTAAAGAAAGTGTGGATTTAGAAAAAATTGGACTTCTGAAGCCAAAAATTGAGCTCCTATTAAAGACTAAAAGTAATGAATTCAAACTTGAAATAGGCAGCAATCCACCTCTCGAAAAAGGTTCATATTTTAAATGTGGTAACAAAATAGGGGTTTTGAGCGAATACACTTTAGACACACTTAAAAGAGGTTTAAACGATTTCAGAAGCAAGGACCTCTGTGCTCCACTAAAACCTGAAAATGTTAAGGAAATTTCATACATAAAAGGTAGTAACCTTTACCTTGATCTAAAAAATTTTGGGAATGAATGGAAGGTAACCTGCCCATTTTTTGACGACGCTAATGAAAGAAATACTCTCTTTTTTATTGAAGATATAGTTCTCTGGCCTGTAATGGGATTTGAAGATGAAACAGTTGACGATAAAACGACAAAGATAAATGAGCCTTCTGAGACTATAAAAATTAAAACGGATACTGATGGTGAAATAAATATTAAAATTGGCTCTTTAAAGGATCAGGAAAAAAGATTTTATTATGCTTCCGTTTCTAACAGGAAGGGAATATTTGTTATAAGTAAAAACTCTGTAAGGAATATAGACAAAGGACCTGAAGAGTTTAGATCTTTAAAAGTCTTTCCCT
Source organism: Thermoanaerobaculum aquaticum (assembly GCA_020722885.1). Classification (GTDB taxonomy): domain Bacteria; phylum Acidobacteriota; class UBA4820; order UBA4820; family UBA4820; genus UBA4820. Next base: position 26,959 of record DYJZ01000007.1, on the reverse strand, counting down.
CAGATTTAAGTTTATGGAAAAGGCTGGAAATTTCGGGAAAAGAAAAAATTATTTTTTCTAAGGATAAAGAAAAAAAATGGACTGATAATTCCAAAAAACTTAAAGAGGAGCAGATAGAGACATTCCTTTATTCATTGAGTTATCTCGAGGGGGAAAGGAAAATTAATAAAGAAGAAACTCTGCCTGTCTTTGCAGAAATTAAATTAACGGACAATAATAAAGATTTAGAAATAATTTTTTATGAAGGGAAGGATGTCTTAATTGCTGAAATAAAGGAAAGAAAAATTTTTGTTTCGATTTCAAAAGAGGATAGTGAAAGGATAAAAGGTGCCTTTTCCACGATTTATAGCCACCTTAAAGAAGGGGTTTCCAATTAAATTTGTTCTTATGGATATCAAAAAGGCAGGAACAGTCTATCCTGCCTGGCCCTTTCTCTTTATTTCCTTTTCTATTTTGTCTGTTGTGGGGCTTATTGTAAAGAAATATTTCTACTTTTTGATTCCCCCCTGTGGACTTCATCAACTAACAGGGATTCCCTGTCCAACCTGCGGTTTTACAAGAATGGTTTTTGAACTTCTTGAACTTGATTTTAAAAACGCTTTTTTAATTCAGCCTTTTATGTTTTTGGTGGTTTTTTTCTTTATTTCCTGGATAATTTCGGGGTTTGTGGCGCTGATTTTCGGCAAATTCCTTTATCTGGATATTCCCAGATTCTGGCAGAAGTACCTATGGGTTCCCCTTTTGACACTTTTCTTTCTAAATTATATCTATCTGATATATCACGGGGTATAAAAATGAAGAGAGAAAAAATAATTGAAGATTTTAAAGGAAAAAAGATATGTGTTATTGGTGATCTAATTTATGACAGATTTATTTTTGGGAATGTAAGTAGAGTTTCTCCAGAGGCACCCGTTCCAGTTGTTGAGGTAATAAGCGAAAGAGGGGTGCCTGGCGGTGCCGCTAATGTAGTAAACAACATCAGAGCGCTCAAGGGAGAACCACTCTTAATTGGAGTGACAGGCAAAGACAGTTTTGGAAAAGAGTTTCTTGAAATTATAAGAAAAACAGGGATATCTTGTGAGAATATTATTCTTGAAAAAGAGGTAAAGACAATAGTAAAAACAAGAATTATTGCTCACAAACAACAGATTGTTCGGATTGACAGAGAAAAAACGAATTTACTTGATGAAAATATCATAAATAAGTTGAAGAAAAAAATTGAAAATGTTCTGAAAGATTGTGATGCTATGGTTGTTTCAGACTATGCTAAGGGCACTTTTTCCCACCAATTTCTTATCTGGCTCGGTGAGAAAGTTAAGAAGTTAAATATTCCATACATAGTTGATCCAAAACCCAGAAATTTCCCATACCCTGAAGCGACAATAGTAACCCCTAACAGAGGGGAGGCTTCAGGATTTCTTCATAAAGAGATCACCAAAAAAAATCTTTCCTCTTTTGCAAGGGAAATCCTTTCAAAAACAAACTGGCAGGCAGTTTTGATAACGCTCGGCGAGGATGGGATGGCTCTATGCGAAAGAAAATCCAGAGAGACTGTTCTAATTCCGGCGAAGTTAAAAGAAGTTTATGATGTTACTGGTGCAGGGGATACTGTCGTTTCTGCTATGGCTATGGCACTCTCTTCTGGATATAGTTTCAAAACGGCAGCAAATATTGCAAATGCTGCCGCATCAGTTGTGGTTGCTAAACTTGGAACTTCTGTCTGCACCATAGACGAACTATTAAAAAGTATTTAAAAAATGGAAGAATTTAATCTGCCAGAAGTAAAAAAGAGTTCAGAGGTAAGAAAAATGTTCTCTAATATTGCTCCTTACTATGATTTTCTCAACCACACTCTTTCTTTTGGTTTTGATTTGATATGGCGTAAAAAAGGGGTAAAAAACTTTTTTCCTGAAGAAAGCCAGATTTTCCTTGATTTATGTTCAGGAACAGGAGATTTTGGAATACAGCTAAGCAAAAGGGGAAAAGCAACAATAGTAGGAGTAGATTTTTCCCTTGAGATGCTCAAAATTGCAAGAAAAAAAACAAAAGAACTATTTTTTATAAATGGTGACGGACTATCAATGCCTTTCAAAGATGAGACCTTTGATGGATGTATCGTCGGTTTTGGGATTAGAAATTTTGAAGATATTGAAAGAGGAATTTGCGAGATTGCCAGAGTTTTAAAAAGTGGAGGCAGGTTGGTGATTCTTGAGTTCCCGAGAGAAGTTAAGGGACTTCTTGCCCCCTTTTTTTATTTTTATTTTAGATTTATTCTTCCAAAAATCGGCAAATGGATTTCAAGAGACGATTTTGCCTACACATACCTGCCACTGAGCACAAAAAATTTTCCCCTGAATGAAGAGCTTGTTAATCTTCTCAACAAATATGGTTTTCAAGAAATCAAAATAAGAAAAAGAACATCAGGAATTGTCATAGAAGTTTTTGCAAAAAAGAGATAGAAAGAGTGTAAGAGTTTTAACCCCGCATTTTTTCTTGATGAACTTCCCCGTTATAATTTATTGACAATCATTTTTCCTTGACATATTATTTCGTTTTATTAGAGTAAAGTGTCTTTTTTGTGAATTTTTTTGCTTCTGTTAAAGAAGAGGAAAAAAAGAAAAAACTCGTTATGTTTTTGATAATTTTGCTGATTTCGATATTTTCTTTTGCAGAATGCGCCTATTTTCAACTTATACCAATTTGACATCCGTCGTTTACCAATTCACAGGCGACGAAACCAATCCTCGTCCAGACCGGAATATGTATTCCAGCCTACGGGTGGAGTTGATTTGTATACTATTGATGTCAAATTGGTGTTAATAACAATTAACTGTCATCACGAGGTTTACTTCGAAGCATATACAAACGAAGTGATCTTCCTTTGTTTGAAAAGAGGGAGATTGCTTCGTAAGTGGGGGCTGCAAAGGAGCACTCGCAATGACAATTTTAGAGAGCACTCGCAATGACAGGTTACGTCTGCTCGCAATGACTGCTTTTTCCTTCCCCATTTTCTTCTTATCATCTCCTGTCTCTCGAAAAAAGTCCAATATAGTGTGGGATTCTTTAAAAGAGATGAAAAAAATGGCAAATAGTGATATACTTTATCCTTTAATGTTCCCGAAGTTGGGAATTGGAAAGAGAAGATGGAACAAAAACTGTTTTTAGGTTCAAGAGGGTTTTTTGTCAGATTTTTGATGGTCTTTTCTATTTTGGTTTTTTTTGTTGCTGTAAGTGCGCAGGAAAAGAGAATAGTAAAAATAACTCTTGTGGGAGCTGACAGGATTACTCAGGAGGCTTTTATGGCTCTGACCTCCCTTCGTCCCAATCAGGTTTATGATGAAGAAACAGTAAAAAGGGAGTTTAAAAGAATATGGGATTCTGGTCTTTTTGAGGATTTGTCTGTTGAAGAGGAAGAGAGCGCAGAAGGTATAGAAATTATATTCAAAATAAAGGAAAAACCAATAATTTCGTCTGTTGAATTCAAAGGTTCAAAAAAGCTTACTTCAACGAGCATTCTGGATAAATTGAAAGAAAACAAAGCCGAAGTAAAGACTGGAACAGTACTGAATTTTGATACAATAAAAAAAGCAGAAGCAGCTTTGAGATATATAGCGGCGGAAAAAGGATATCCTGACGTAGAAATATCTTCTGAAATTCACAATCTTGGTAAGTCTCAGGTTGCGGTGATTTTCCACATAGAAGAAGGACCAAAGGCAAGAATAAGCGAAGTAAAATTTTTGGGAGCAAAAGCTATTAGTGAGAGGAAACTAAAAGATGCCTTAAAGAAAACAAGAGAACACTGGTTCCTATCGTGGATAACAAGACATGATATTTATTCGGAAAGCAGATACCAGGAGGATGAAAAAAGGTTGATAGAGCTTTATGAAAGTGAAGGATATATTGATGTTGAAATTGGAGACCCTCTTGTTGAAACAGAAATTGTTAAAGAGGGAAAGAAGCAGAAAAAGAATATTAAAATTACAATTCCCATAACCGAAGGACTGTCTTACACTCTCGGAAATGTCTCAATAGAGGGTAACACAGTAATTTCAGATGAAGAACTTCTTAAAGGAATAAAATTCCCGAAGGGAAAAACATTTAACAAGGTTGGCTTTGATGGAGTTTTAAAGGTTTTCGAAAAAAAATATGGCGAAAAAGGATACATTTATGCAAGTGCTACGCCTATTTTTAAAAGAAATAAAGAAGACAAGGTGGTAGATGTCTCAGTTTCCATTACTGAAAATGAGAAATACTTTGTGAACCGGATTGAGTTTTTTGGAAATGTTTCAACAAGGGATTTTGTTTTAAGAAGAGAGATGCAGGTTTATGAGCAGGAACTCTTTAACTATAAAAAATATGAAAGAGGGCTATACAGGCTCAAAATGACCGGTCTTTTTGACATAAAGGAAGATCCAGTTATAACAAAAGTTCCAAACGAAAATAAAGTGGATATCAAGATTTCGGGTACAGAAGCAAATAAAAACGAACTTCTTTTTGGTGGTGGTTACGGAGGGATTAATGGCTTCTACCTCACCGGTCAATTCAGAACATACAATTTCCTCGGAAGAGGGACGACGTTAAGTCTGAATGCAGATTTTGGAAAGATACAGAAAGTTTACTCAATAACTTATTCTGATCCCTGGTTCTTTGGTCACAGGATAGGTTTCAGCACATCAATTTACAATCAGAGATTAACCTATCTTCAGTTTGACCAGTTAGCAAGCGGAGGCTCTGCGGCTGTAACTTTTCCTTTGGGAGATTTTGCTGGTTATCAATTAGGATACAAATATGAAAGGTCCAAAGTCAAAGATGTTGAAAGCTACATTTATCCCAAGGTTAATTATTACGGACTTTACACGAGGGATACAACAACCTCTTTAGGCTTTGGAACACTTTTCTGGAACTCTGTTAACAATCCATTCAGACCGTCTCGTGGTTGGTCTTCATATCTTACCCTGAATGTTGCTGGCGGTCCTTTTGGAGGGGATAACTATTTTCTAAAACCAACCTACGACGGCAGTTTATTCATTCCTACATTCAAAAAGCAGAATACAGCCTTCAGGTTGCAGATAGGCTATATTACACCATTTGAAGGCAGAACTATTCCTTTGTGGGAAAGATATTTTTTGGGTGGGGAAGATTCTTTAAGGGGATTTGGAGTAAGGTCTGTTTATCCTCTTACGAAAGATGAAAGATATTTTGTTGATGCAGAAACTGGAACGATAGAGGGTGGAAACAGGTTCTTTCTTTCAAATATAGAATATGTTTTTCATTTAACTGAACAAATGGATGTCGCCCTTTTTTGTGATATTGGCAATACTTATCATGAAAGACAGGAATGGGAACTTTCAAATTATAGAGCAGATGCCGGAGTTGAGGCAAGGTTTTTTATTCCGATGTTCAATGTGCCTTTGAGGATAATATGGGCAACAAACCTGAAGCCAAAGCCGGGTGATGATTTTTCACACTTTCAATTTACGATTGGATTAACATTCTAACTTTAAAATATGGAGGATTATATGCGTAAAACGATTGCAGTTCTATTGACAGTGGTTGTTTCAATGTTGACGGTATCAGTTTTTTCTCAGCAAATTAAAATTGCAGTTATTGACCCTCAGGTAATTATTGAGAAATCAAAAGAAGGACAGCGAATAAAGGGTCTGCTTCAATCTTTTTTTGATTTAAAGCAGAGCGAACTTAAAGCCAAAGAATCTGACCTTAAGATGCTTGATGAAAAAATAAAAGACCCTAAAATTGCCGAAGACAAAAAGGATGATTTGAGATCAGAATTTCAACAAAAATATTACGAAGCGCAGGCTCTTGCCAAAAGTGCGCAGGATGATATGGATGCAAGAAGTGCAAAGATGAAGGACGAGTTCGGTGCCAAACTGGATGCAGTAATAAAAAAGTATGCTGCTGCAAAGGGATATTCTCTTATAATTGAGAAAAATCTTTGCCTTTTTGCGGCGGATGCTCTCGATGTTACACAGGATATAATTATTGAGATGGATAAGGCGTATCCCGGCAAATAAAGTATGAGGCTAAAAGAACTTGCCGAGAAACTTGAGGCAGAACTTGTAGGAGATGGGGAGAAGGAAATTGAAAATCTTTCTTCCCTTTCTTCTGCAAATGAAAGATCTTTAACTTTTCTAAGCAACTTAAAATATGTTGGTATTGCAAGAGAAAGCGCTGCAGGGGCAATTTTAACATCAATTTCTGAAGGTCTTGAAGAAAAAACTTTGCTGCTGCACAAAAATCCCTATGCTGCATGGGCTAAAGCTCTTATCATTTTTTATCCCTCAAAAGAGTTTGTTCCAGAAATTCACAAGACTGCAATAGTTGGCAATGGCACTGAAATAGAGTCAGATTGTTATATCGGGGCTTATGTTGTAATAGGAAAGAACTGTAAAATTGGTAAAAAAAGTGTTATTGAGGCAGGTTGTGTAATTGGAGATAACTGCGAGATAGGAGAAAACTGCCATATTTATCCGAGAGTGGTTCTTTATGATAATGTAAAATTGAAGGACAAAGTTATACTTCATTCGGGAGTGGTTGTGGGGTCTGACGGTTTTGGATATGCGGAGGATAACGGCTCAATTAGAAAAGTTCCCCAGATTGGAAAGGTAATAATAGAAAACGATGTTGAAATAGGTGCAAACACAACAATTGACAGAGGGGCTCTTGAAAAAACTTTGATAGGTGAAGGAAGCAAAATAGACAATCTCTGTCAGATTGCCCACAATGTGATTCTGGGAAAAAACTGCGTGATAATAGCCCAGTCAGGTATAAGTGGTTCAACAAAACTTGGCGATGGAGTGATAATGTCCGGTCAATCAGGAGTGGTTGGACACATAAAAATCGGGAGTTTTTCTGTTATAGGGGCAAAATCAGCAGTCACAAGAGATGTTCCGGAAAGGAGCCATTTTACTGGTATACCGGCACGGGAGCACAGGAAATGGCTGAAAGAGCAGGCGCTTCTAAAAAAACTTGACGAAATTTATCAAAGAATAAAAAAGGAGAATGAAAAATGATTAACATAGAAGAAATAATGGATATTCTTCCTCACAGATACCCATTTCTCCTCGTCGATAAAATAATTGAAATTGAGGAGGGGAAAAGAATAGTAGGAATTAAAAATGTGACAATAAATGAGCCTTTTTTCCAGGGACATTTTCCTGGAAAAAAGGTTATGCCAGGTGTCTTAATAATTGAGGCTATGGCGCAGGTTGGTGCCGTTCTTCTACTTAAAAATATTGAGAACAGAAAAGAAAATCTCGCCCTTTTTGCCGGGATAGACGAAGCACGCTTCAGAAAACCTGTTGTTCCTGGCGATGTTTTGCGATTTGAACTTGAGGTTTTAAAAATTAAGTCTGTTACCGCCAAACTACACGGAAAGGCTTATGTGGGAAATGAACTTGCATGTGAGGCGACGGTTCTGTGTGCGATGGTCAAAAAAAATGGTTGAAATAAGTAGATTCGCTGTAGTTGAAAATGGTGCAGAGATAGGAGAGGGAACGGTTGTAGGCCCATTTGCTTATATTGGTAAGGATGTAAAAATAGGTAAAAATTGCAAGATAGGTCCAAATTGCGTTATATCCGGTAAAACTACAATTGGAGATGGAAATATCTTTGTTTCGCATGCAGCAATTGGTGGGCCTCCTCAGGATACCAGTTACAAAGGTGAGGAAACCCAGCTTATAATTGGAGACAACAACATTTTTAGAGAGTTTGTTACGGTAAACAGGGCTACCACGAAAGAAGAGAAAATAACAAGGATAGGTAGTAACTGTCTTTATATGGCTTATGCGCATATAGCACATGATTGCAGAGTTGGTAACAATGTTATATTTGCAAACAATGCCACACTTGCAGGGCATGTGACAGTTGGTTCTTTTGCTACGGTTGGAGCACTATCTGCCATCCATCAATTCTGCAGAGTTGGCGAGTACGCTTTTATTGGTGGAGGCTCTATTTTGACAAGGGATGTTCTTCCCTTTATAAAGACGGTTGGGTCAAGGGGAGAGGGAAAAATATATGGAATTAACACAATAGGGCTTGAAAGAAAAGGTTTTCCCGCAGAAACAATAAAAGCGCTTCAATCTGCCTATAGACTTCTTTTTAATTCCAGAATGCTCCTTTCTGAAGCACTGCCAGTCGTTGAGGAAAAATATGGAAATGTCAAAGAAGTCGAGTATCTTCTAAAATTTATCAGGGAATCAAAAAGGGGGATCCAAAGATAAATGCCTTTAAAAGTAGCAGTTGTAGGGGTTGGAGCGTTAGGACAGCATCATGCAAGAATCCTCTCTTCTCTTGAAGGTTGTGAACTATCTGCTGTTGTTGATTCGAATCTGGAAAGAGCCAGGGAAATTGCAGAAAAATTTAAAACTTCCTATTTTTTAGATTACACAAAACTTAAAGATATTGATGCTGTTGTGGTTTCAGCACCTACAACTTTACATAAAGAAATAGCCAACTATTTCCTTGAAAGGGGAATTTCTGTTCTTTGTGAAAAGCCACTTGCTTCATCAGTAAGAGAGTGTGATTCAATAGTTGAAACTTCTCTCAAATTCGGGTCAAAACTTCTTGTAGGACATATTGAACATTTTAACCCTGCAGTTAAATGTGTTTTTAAGGAAGTTAAAAAACCAGGTTTTCTGGAGATTCATCGCCTCGGTGTCTTTACCGGAAGGTCACTTGATGTTGATGTTGTTTATGACCTTATGATACACGATATCGAAATAGCTTCATCACTTATAAAAAGCAAAATTGAAGAGATTGACGCTATAGGCGTTGCTGTTCTTTCAAACCACATAGACATAGCAAATGCAAGAATATATTATGAATCTGGGTGCGTGTGCAATTTGACTGCAAGCAGAATTTCGAGGGACAAAATAAGAAAACTCAGACTCTTTGAAAAAAGTTCCTATTTTTCAGTCGATTACTCGGATCAGAGCGTTGAAGCCTACAGAGTTTCTGATGAAAATGGACAAAAGGTTATAACAAAACTTGAAATTAATGTTGAAAAGAAGGAACCTCTAAGGGCAGAATTAGAACATTTCATTCAGGTTGTAAATGGGAAGGAAAAGCCAAAAGTTGACGGAATCTCAGCCAGAGAAGCTGTAAAAGTGGCAGCAGAAATAGTGGAAAAAATATTAAAAAGATGGCAGGAGAGAGTCTGACTCTTTTTAACAAAAAAATTTTGTTCTCCTGCCCTGCAGTTGCATACCTTATTGCAAAAGAGGAGAATGTTCTTAGTGAATTTGTTGGAGGATATTCACTCATTACACCAAGGAAAATCGTCGCAAGAAGGGATACACTTTTTGATGTTGCTTCCCTTACTAAACCGCTTGTAACTTCTCTCATTGCTCTGAAGGCATTTTCTGAAGGAAAACTTGATCTTTTCATGCCTGTGGATGGTTGTAAAGGTTCTTTTACAGTAATTGACCTATTAAGACACGAATCTGGTCTTCCTGCATGGTATCCTCTTTATAAATTTAAGGACAGAGAAGAGGTTGAAGATTTTCTTCTCAATAAAATTGAAAGAAAAAAACCAAAGGAGGAGGCTCTTTATTCCTGCCTCGGATATATATTACTTGGCTTTATTCTTGAAAAGAATCTTGGTGACACTCTCGATAAGCTTTTTGTTAAACTAATAAGAGAGCCACTTGGTCTAACTAAAAATGATGCTTCCTTCAACCCCGATTTATCAGAAAAAGAAAAAATTGCAGGAACGGAGATGAATGGAGAATTTGAAAAAGAGATGGCAGAAAAAGAAGGGGCTACACCTCCTGCAATTCCCGAAGAAGGGCTCTGGGGTGTGGTTCACGACGGCAATGCAAGGTTTCTTGGAGGAGTTGCGGGGAACGCAGGTCTTTTTGCAACATTGAGAGGAGTATTTGGGCTTCTAAAATGCTATTTAAAGTCTTCTTCTTTTCTTGATAAAAAAGTATTAGAATTATGTTATAAAAGAGGAGAGGCTAAAAATGGGGAGGAAAGGAGCGCAGCCTTTAAAATTTCTTCCACTGAAGGATGGAGTTTAGGACAGGTTTTGAAGAAAGGAAGTTTGGCTCATGAAGGTTTTACTGGAACATTTCTTTATATTGACGAAGAGGGTCAGATAATGGTAATGCTTTCAAACAGGATTCACCCTTACCATCCTCGAAAATCTTTCTCAGAAGAGAGAATTGCGTTTGTAAAGGCGGGATATGAGATCCTTGAAGGTTGAGAATTTTTTAAAAAAATTAGAACTTCTTTTTCTGTCATACTCTGACATAGCAAAGGAAAAATGGGTCTCCATCTTTTCTTTTTCCGTTGCTCTTGCTTTTCACATAATTATAGTTCTGTTGGGGACAAAACAATACCTCGGTTCTCCACTTCATCCTGAAAGATCAAATCAGACAGTTCAAAAACTTGAAGAAGCAATTAAGAAAAAAAATATGAGATTTGTTTACATCGAAGATGATCCTTCTATTGTTTCAAAGCTTAAACCCAATCCCGAGGCACCGCTGTCAGATAAGGATAGAATCGGTTCAAGTCCTGACGGTGGAAAGGGGAAATCGTGGGATCCCTATTCGGAGGGCAATTCTCCTGTGAGACGATTTTCTACCCCCTCAATGCCAAAAGTAATTGCCAAAAATAATGGCTCTCTTCAAAAAGAAATCAAGAAAGGTCAATCCCTTAAAGTGAAGCCTTCAGATAGTATTGGAAAAAAAGCGAGTGAACTAAATAAAGATGAGAGCGGTGAGTCAAAGGAAGCCTTTGCTGGAATCTTAAAAGAAGATAGTGATATAAAAGCACCCGCTTTAAATAATGGCACAAATGAATTTAGAGAAAAAAGAGAGGGAGGACTTTCCAGTGCAATCGGTCAGATTATGGTAGAAAGCCTTAAAGGAGGTTTTAGAAACACAAATGCCTCCAGACTCAACAGGGGTGAAGTTTCTTTTGAAACTTCAGGATGGGATCTTGGACCTTATGCAAGAATTGTTCAACAGAAAGTTGAGAGCAACTGGAGAATTCCAGCCGTACAGGAAATTTTAAGGCAGAAGGGGTGGACTGCAGTTCATTTTGAGATTATGAAAGATGGAACCATCAAAAATGTTCGAGTAGAAAAATCATCAAGAATTCCTTCTTACGATCAGGCTGCGGTAAATGCTTTAATATCTTCAAGTCCCCTTCCACCTCTTCCTTCGTTTGTAACAGAAGAAAAAATTTCAGGAACATTCAGATTCTTTTACAATATGTGGTCTGAAGATGATGAATAACAGGAAGAAAAAATGAAAAAACTTACTTTTGCCTTGCTTATTATTTCGGTTTATGTTATGTGTCTCTGTCAGGAAAAAGAAAAACCCAATTTTGTGATTATAACTCTTGACACTTTCAGGGCAGATAGGCTTGAAGTTTACGGAGACAAAAAAAATCTTGCTCCCAATTTGAACAAATTTTCAAAAGAAGCCACAGTTTTTACAAACGCAATAACTCCCACTCCCGTAACACTTCCAGCACATGCCATTATTTTCACGGGGTGTTTTCAAAACAAGACAACCCTATTGGATAACGGAGTGGGAATTCTCTCCCCAAAGGTAAAAACCATAGCCGAAGTTTTAAAAGATAAAGGTTATGAAACAAGAGCCTATGTGGCGGCAGAAGTTCTCAAAGCAAAATATGGTCTTTCAAGAGGATTTACAATATATGATGACAATCTTGGCTACACCGGAAGAAGGTTTGCCACAGAGATATCGGAATTGGCGATATCCTTCTTAAGTGGAAAAATGGAGAAACCCTTTTTCCTCTGGCTCCATTATTTTGATACACATCAGCCCTATTTGACTCCGGAAACCCCTGCTGGCGAAGTTCAGGGGGATTACGACAGAGCAGTCTCCTATCTTGATAAAGAATTAAAGAGAGTTTTTGATGTAATTCCACCAAATACATATGTTTTCATAGTATCCGACCATGGTGAAGGCCTTAAAGAGCATGGCGAATTAACACACGGTATTTTGCTGTACCAGCCGACTATGAAAGTGGTTATGATGGTTAAAGGGAAGGGATTTAAGGCTGAAACTGTTTCTAAATTTAAATCACTTGCCGATATTGCCCCTACCATTTACCAGATTGTTGGTGAAAGGGTTGATGATGTGGATGGATTAACTCTCAAGGAGGATAAAAAGAAAGTAGTTCCTCTTTTAACTCTTCTTCCACTCAATGAATTCAGGTGGAAACCGTTGTTTGGAGTAACAGATGGAAAATACAAATGGATAAAAGGCGAAGAGTTGAAACTCTTTGACTTGATTGGTGACCCAGATGAGGCGGTAAACATAGCGAAAATTGCTCCTGAAGAGAGCCTTTATCTGAAAAGCAAAATTTTTTCTTATGAGGCTATAAGAAATACTATGGAACTTTCATCGTTTTCAGGTCTTGGCTATCTAACCGGGACACCGACGAAAGAAACAATGATAGAAGATCTTCCTGACCCGGAAAAAATGATATCTGTTTTTTATCAAATTGACAGGATAAGAATTTTAAGGGAGAAAGGAAACTACTTGGAGGCTGCAAAAATTGCAGAAGAAGCACTTAAGAGCGATAAAGGTAATCCATCGCTACTTTTTTCTTATGGCGACTCCTTGCGTCATATTGGTAACCTTGATGATGCAATAAAATATCTTGATGAATCATTAAAAATATCTCCCACCCTTGTTCCTTCATATGTTTCTAAAGGCTATGCGCTTATAGCCAGAGAGAGAAAAGATGAAGCCGCAAAATGTTTTGAAAAGGCTTTAGAATATGACCCCGATTCAATTGAAGCGCTAAACCCCCTTATAGGGTACTATCTTGATTTAAACAAACCTCAAGTTGCGCTCCCGATGCTTGAAGAAGCGATAAATAAGGGTATTGCTACTGCAGACACCTATCTTATGCAGGGAAGAGTTCATCTTATTCAAAACAAACAGGAACTTGCAGAGAATGATTTCAATAATGCTCTTAAAGTAACACTCAGACCTGAGGAAACTTTAAAATCAATAGGAGACATTTATCTTATGAGAGGTTATACAGGGAAAGCAAGAGCCATTTTTCTTGAAGGAATAAAAAGATATCCAGATTTTTACCCCAATTATCTTACTTTAGGGGCGTTTTATATTACTTATGAAGATTATAAGTCTGCTCTTAATATATTTGAAAAAGCACTCAGGTTAGACCTTCCGCCTCAAGAAAGGAAAAATGTTTCAGAAATTGTTGAGGGACTTAAAAAGACACTCAATGTCAGGCAGGATTGAAGCAAAAGTATGACAGATAAAATGTTGCCACTTTTGGTTTTGTGTTAATGTTTCAGGCAGAAAGATGAAATATTTTGTTTTGATAGGAGAATAATGTGAAAAAAATTGTCGTTCTAATTGCTTTTGTTTTGCTTGTTCTCTCCTGCAGTCATAAAAAAGAATATGTAAAAATTATTGAGGAAACTCCGAGCGAGCCGCCTTCAACTAAAAGGGTAGGAATCGCCCTCGGAGGTGGTGGGGCAAGAGGCTTTGCTGAAATAGGCGTTTTAAGGGTTCTTAAACAGGAGAAGATTCCCATCTCATATGTGGCTGGAACATCTGTTGGTAGTCTAATAGGTGCCCTTTACTGCGATGAGGGTAGGGTAATAGACCTTGAATACTTTGCTATGACAATTGAAAACGAAGATATTTTTGACTACAACTATTTTCAACTGTTTTCTGGAGGAATAATAAAGGGCGAAAAGCTTGAAAGGTTTTTGACAACCAATTTGAAACATAAAATTCTTGAAAACTTTAAGATTCCTTTGATAGTTGTTGCAACAAACCTCAGAACAGGGCAAAGAGCAGGTTTTGAATCTGGAAATGTTGCCGTTGCAGTTCACGCTTCCTGCGCCATACCGGGAATATTTCAGCCGGTTAAGATAGGAGAGGATCTCTATGTTGATGGAGGTGTTTCAGACCAGGTTCCAGTTGATTTTCTTAAAGAAAAAGGGCTTGATGTGATAATTGCTGTAGCCATTCCTCCAGAAATTCCCAGCGAACCTCCTCAGAAAACTTCAGACATACTTCGCCACAGTCTCTCAATAATGTTTTCCAGGATTTCTGACTGCTCTTTAAATGATGCTGATGTTGTGATAAGACCAAAATGCGGTGATGTCAGGTTTAACGATTTTTCAAAAAGAAAAGAGTTGATTTTGGCAGGGGAGGAAGCTGCACATGAGGCTCTTCCAAAAATCAAAGAATTGCTCGAGAATTGAAATGAAAAAGGGAATTTGTTTTTTAATTTTTGTTGCTTTAATGACAGGATGTTCTCCTTTTAAAGTTCATTATGTCTCTTTAGAAATTAAAAACCAGATAAAAAAGCCATTTCTGGTTAAAGTGAATGCAGAGCCTCAAACTCTCAAGGAGGAGTTGAATAATCTTGTTTTGCGAAAACTTTCTCTTATAGCCTCTATCTTTGAATCAGAAGAGAGCGGGACAATAGAAGTCTCTTTTAAGACAAGGCAACAATTAACTACAGATAAAGATGGAAAAAACATTTTTGCTACCACCACAGAGGTTCGCCCGAGAAATCGGCACATTTATCAGTCATCAGAAATGGAATTTGCTATTTACGATAATAAGAAAAACCTTATTTACAAAACAATCTACAGATATGAAGGAAGAAATGATTATAAAGTTGATTATTTACAGACCCCAGAAAAAGCAATGGAGGAGTGTCTTGACAGAATTTTAGAAAGGTTGAAGGAGGATTTAAAATGAGCAAAGATTTTGATTCTCTTTCTCTGAAAGTTTTCAAAGTATTCGATAAAGATTGGGCTATTCTGGTTTCAGGAAAGGACAACCCAAATCCGATGACAATATCGTGGGGAGGAGTTGGTACTTTGTATGGAAAACCTGTGGTTACAGTATATGTAAGGCCTACAAGATACAGTTTTAAGCTTATGATGGAGCATAATGAGTTTACGGTAAACTTTCTTCCCAGAAAATTGAGGAGAGTTTACGACATCTGCGGAAGTTTAAGCGGAGGAGAGTGTAATAAGTGGATTGAATCTAATATAAACAAAGTGAAGTCATCTATAATAAAGACACCTTTTATAAAGGAGGCAAAACTCGCCCTCGAGTGTAAAACAATAGTAAGAGTTCCTTTTGAAAGGGAAAGTTTTCTTGCCAATGAAATTTATGATTTTTACGAAAAAGAGGACTATCATACTGCCTTTACAGGAGAGGTCGTAGAATTTCATAAGCCCTGATTACCTGAAAAATGTGATAAAATTACTTTTTTAAGGAAAGCAGGGGTCTTCTTGTCGAGGATAATAATTGTTGATGATTACAAGCCTTTCTGCCTTATGTGGGCAGATTTTCTCGCCTCCAACTATCCAGGAAAAGCAATAATCCAGATTTTTACCAATCCCTTCTCTGCTCTACCTCACATTGATTCGGACATTTCTTTACTCCTTATGGACTACGAAATGCCTCAAATAGATGGTAAGAAATTCCTTGAATATGCGGCAAGTAAAGGTGTAAGTAGAAATAGAATAATTATTGCAAGTGCAAAAGATGTGAATGAACTTCACAAAATATTTCCTTTAGGCAGCTGTCTGGCGGTTATAAACAAAAATGACCCTGCCCAGAATGAAGTCTTTCTAATGATTCTTGATTCTGTTATGAAAAAACTTGAATGCTGAAAGATGAATAAAATAGATGCCAGTTCTCTACCGCAAATAAAATTAAAAACAAATTTAGATAGAAGATTTAAAAAAGGGCACCCATGGGTTTTCTCAAATGAACTTGAAGAAATTCCCAAATATGAAAAAGGGGAGATGGTATCATTATATTTTAACAGCGGAAAACTCGCAGCAATAGGATATTACAATCCTGTCAGTCTTATATCATTTAGAGAACTTGTCCGTAGTGACCTCTTAAAAGATGATTTTATTGAGGAGAGAATGGCTAATGCCCTTAAATACAGAAATGGTTTGTACAAAGAAGAAGGCGAAGCCAGAAGGGTGGTTTATGGAGAGTCAGACAGACTTCCAGGACTTATTGTCGATTTTTACGGAAAAACTCTCATAGCACAGATTCTCACGGCTGGAATGGAGAGATTCAGAAATAGGATAATTGAGGCGATTGATACTATTTTTAAACCTGAAACAATAATTTTAAAAAACGATTCTCCCTCGAGAATACTTGAAGGTCTGGAAAGAGAGGTTGTAATTGTTAAAGGCAGTAGTTTCGTTAGTGAGGCACTCTTTCTTGGTACCAAATATGCTTTTGATATTGAAAAGGCACAGAAAACGGGGCTTTTTCTGGACCAGAGGGAGAATATTTCTCTTCTTGATAAATTTGAATTTAAGGGAAAGAGAGTTTTAGACCTTTTTTCCTATTTTGGCAGCTGGGGGTTAAGAAGCCTCCAGCTTGGAGTGAAGGAAGCCCATTTTGTCGATTCTTCAAATTATGCCCTCCAGATTGCATTTGAAACAGCAAAAAGATGCGGTTTTAATAATTTTTTGACTATTGAAGAAAATGTCTTTGATTACCTCTCCAGAATCATACCAGAGGGCGAAAAATATGATTTTGTGTTTTCTGATCCACCAGCATTTGCAAAATCCTCAAAACACATAAAAGAAGCTTTTAGAGCCTATGTGCGACTTAATGAAAGATGCCTTAGAGTGCTCAAAAGAGGGGGAATTCTAATAGCCTCAAGTTGTTCGCACCACATATCTTACGAACTTTTTTTCGACTCTCTTAAAGAATCTGCAGAAAATTGCGGCAAAAGAATTTTATTACTTTTTTCTGGAAGACAGTCTCTTGACCACCCAATCCTGCTCAATTTCCCGGAAAGCAGCTACCTGAAAACATTCTTTTTAAGGGTTGAATAAAAATTCTCTCTTAAATTCTTCCTTTGATTTTTAATTGAAGGTGATTTGATATTACATTCTGGGCGCTCTGAAGTTTCATTATCTTTTGGTTTCTCTTTTTAATCGTCATAAAATCATTTTGATCAACAAGCTCGCCTCTTAATTCTCTTAAAAGTTTTTCAATCTCAAACAGGAGTTCTCTCATTTCCTCGATTGAAAGCCTTTTCAAATTGGTTGGTGAAGGAATTATGTAGCCCTCCATTAGAGAAATTGCCATAGCATATGAAGAACCGCCCATGAAAGCCATCTTTAAAAACCTCCTTTTAAAATCTTAACATATTCTGCTCTTGCCTTTAAGAGGAAATTTTGAATTTGAGAGCTTTTATAATCTGGAAATGTCCAGGGAAGTGAAACAAATTCCTTGTTTTGAAAAATGAGAGTAACTTCTCCAAATATGCCATTGCCCATATAAATTCTGTGAGAAAAATTTTTTGTGCTTGCAAGAACTACTCTTGCTTCAGAAATAAAGCCCGGGTCAATATTTACTTTTCTGTTTTGTTTTTCATCGAGGAATTCCTGTTCAAGATTGTTTGAAAGAAGCTTAACTTTTGACAAATTATTTTCAGTATCAAGATTTTTAAAAGCTGTTAGAAATTTTAAAAGCGGCTTTCCCATTTCTTTTTCATAATAATTGGTGAAATTAAAATCAAAACTCTCTGATTGAATGAGAGTTTCCCCAAAGCAGCGTGTGAGAGCTTTCTCTATTCTTTCTTTTGAGACTGAGGAATTGTAAGTAACTGCAACAAAAAGTAGAGAGGGTTTGGGGGGCTTGATTTTGCCCAAGAATCACCTACATTTTATATTTGCCAAAATCTTCCGGTTTTAAATTGTCAAGCCATTTATAAAGAGAGCTGCTGAGAACTGATGCTTCAGATGACTGGGATGCTTCCTCAAGAACATGCCCTTCGACATAAATAGGAGCATTTAGCCTTATGGCAACCGCTATAGCGTCCGAAGGCCTTGCGTCAATTCTTATTTCAGAACGGTTTCTCTTAATAACCATTTCGGCATAAAAAGTGTTATCCCTGATGTCGCAAATGGTAACACTCATAAGT
Source organism: Thermoanaerobaculum aquaticum (assembly GCA_020722885.1). Lineage (GTDB taxonomy): Bacteria > Acidobacteriota > UBA4820 > UBA4820 > UBA4820 > UBA4820. The sequence continues at coordinate 8,992 of DYJZ01000007.1, read as the reverse complement.
TGCCCGCAAAGACTTTTTAGAAGATTGCAGATAAGGTCGTGGGTCATAGGTCTTGGCGCGTGTATATCCTGCAGTTCAAGGGCAATAGCCTGAGCTTCGGTTGGCCCAATCCAGATGGGTAAAATTTTATCGCCACTGTCAGTTTTAAGAACTAAAATTGGCTTTTCCGAAAAAGGGTCGAGCAAAAGTGTTTCTACAATAAGTTTGTGTAACATACTCTATCTCCAGATTTAAACTATAATCTCAAAGCATAAATAAGTCAAGTTTGTCAATAGACACATTTTAAAATAAAGTAAATATGGCATATGACAAACTGAAAGATTCTATTAAATGTGGTATAATTGTTGGCTGGAGATGATTATGAAGATTGTATTTATAGGTACGGGAACTTCTACTGGTGTTCCAGTAATAGGATGCAAATGTAAAGTTTGCAAGTCTGATAACCCAAAAAACAAAAGACTTAGACAATCACTGTGGATTTATGAAAAAAGTTTTTCATTTCTAATCGATGCCACTATAGATTTGAGACAGCAGGCACTTCTTTATGGAATTGATAAAGTAGACGCTATTGCAATCACGCATCCGCACGCTGACCATATTTTAGGGCTTGATGAAACAAGAATTTATTCCTATTTAAATAAAAAGCCTCTTCCCGTTTATGCTACAAAAGAAAGCATTGCTGGAATAAAAAGAAGTCTCTGGTACTGCTTTGAAGAAGGGGTCCCGCAAGGGGGAGGGCTTCCTGAGTTACAACTTATTGAAATAAAAGAAGAATTTGATGCTGGTCCTTTGCACTTAATTCGACTTTCAGGGGACCACGGCTTCCAGGAGGTAACAGGTTTCAGATTCAACGATGTTTGCTATCTTACTGATTGTAAAAGAGTTCCAGAGGAAACCATTGAAAAAGCCAAAGGTTGTCAATTGCTTATTGTAAATGCATTAAGGGAAAAACCTGAACATCCGACCCATATGACAGTATCTGAGGCTATAGATGTCATAAGACAGATAAAACCAAAGAAATCCTATTTGGTTCATCTTGGACACCAGATTGATTATAATGATTTAGAGCAAAAACTTCCAGACGACATTAAACCTGCATATGATGGTTTAACACTTGAAATTTAGGAGGAGAATCAAAATGTGTTCAGTAATTTATGAAGATCTAAAGGGTAAAAATGTTGTAGTTACCGGAGGCTCCAGCGGCATAGGGCTTGAGTGCGTTAAATCTTTTTTAAAACAAGGAGCCAGTGTTTTTGCCCAGTACAACAAAAACAGGAAACCTCTTGAAAGTTTGCTTAAAAAGGGTAACCTTTATATTGGAAGTTACGATCTTTCTGAAGAGGAGGGATGTTTAGAATTTATTAAAGAGGCTAGCTTAAAACTAAAACAAATTGATATACTTGTTCACTCCGCTGGAATCTGGAATGATGGTCCTATTATGTCAATTAGCAAAGAAGTTTTAGAAAATATATTTAAAACAAACACCTTTTCTTCATATTTTCTTGTAAGAGAAGTGTTAAAATTTATGAAAAGAGGTTCAATAGTCTTTGTGGGATCCACAGCAGGCCAGAGAGGTGAGCCCTATCATAGCCATTATGCTGGAAGCAAGGGGGCAGTTCAATCACTTGTATATTCAATTGCTCAAGAACTCGCTCCTGACATCAGAGTAAACATAATTTCCCCCGGATGGGTAAGAACTCCAATGTCAGAAGATACTTTAAAGGTAAAGGAGAATAATATTATTAAAAATATACCTTTAAACAGAGTAGCTGAAGCTGAGGATGTAGCAAATGGTATACTATTTCTGTCAAGTGACATTAGCAAACATTATACTGGTGTAGATCTATGTTGCTCGGGAGGGGCTCTTCTTCCAATGCCAAGAGGTTAATTCCCTTTTGACGAAGCAATAAGAACATAGAAATCATTTCCTATTTGACCCCTGAAAAGAATGGTTGAATTGGCTTTAATATCTTCTGGAAGTGTCTTTTCCTTTATTAAAATAAGATTTCCCTCCTTCATAAATTCAATTGCTTCCTTGTTCTTACTCTTTTCAAAAACTACGGTATTAGCCTCAAGATAATAATTGAGCGAGGGGATAAGTGAAGGGTACACTCCAACTTGAATACCACATTTAGTAAGAGGTTTCATAGAAGATACAAAATCATATGGAACTTTTGTTCTGTCAAGAGATTGAATTGCGGGTAGCAAAGCAAAAAATAACAACAATGAAAAAATTGGAAATAACTGGAGGTAGAATTCTCCTTTTGAAAGAAAAAAGTAAATAAATTTAATAGTTCCAATTAAAAAACAGAGCAGGGCTAAAATTAAAAGTACAGTCTCGAGGGGAAACTGATAATTTGCTTTTTGCCATACAAACGGAATTGCTATAACGGGAAATAGTCCAATAAAAAACGAAGCTGCTAAAATAAATCTTTTAGGAAAACCACAAACGAACCATTTGTTTATTGCAGATGACAGATAAATAGAAATTATCGGGTAGATTGGAAAAATATAAATACTTCTTTTTCCTGAGGATATTGAAAAAAATAGGAGATAAACTAAAATAAAAACTAACGGAAGCAGAAACTCTTTTTCTTTAACCCATTTCTCTTTGAAAGATTGAATTAACGCTGGAACAAAGAAAAATATAAAAGGAAAGCCATCAGCCCATATAACAAGAAAATAATAATAAAAAGGTGCATGGTGGTGCCACGGTTCAATATATCTTGTTAGAGTTTGTTTGAAAATTAGAGATTCAGGATAATCAAACCCTGCTACTAATCCAGAAAGAAACAACCAAATTGAAGTTAAAAACAGGCAGATTGCTATGCTTATTGTAAAAGTAAAAAGAATTTTATATTTTCTGACAAAAAGAGAGCAAATCGTCAGGCAAATGAAGACGGGCAAAACACCTGCAGGACCTTTTGAAACAATGGCTGCAAATGAGAACAGACCTAAAAGAAGAACTTTAATATAGGAGACTTTCTCTTCTAAAATCAATGAAATACCTAAATAGAACTGCAAAAGCACAAATGCGCATAAAAGCATATCTATCTGGCCAAATTGCGATTGCCATATAAATTTGGGTGTCCCAATTAAAATCAAAGGAGCAAGAAAGATGTTATTTAAGTTCAATCTTCTGGCAATCAAAGAGGTGAGAAAAAGTATGAGAAGAGCACTGAAAAGAGAAACCAGTTTAACACTGTAGTGAGGTACATTTTCTTCAAACAAAGAAAAAAGAATTGCAAGATCAAAAAATAGAGGGGGCTTTTCTCTATAAATTCCACCGTTTAGATAGGGAATCAAGTAGCTTCCTCTCTCTTTCATTTCATAGGCTACCCTTGCGTATCTTGCCTCGTCAGGTGCCCAAACCCCCCTCGAATTTATTAAAAAAAGTTCGAGAACAAAGAATGCTAAAAGAAAGAATAAGGGTCGCCTATCTTTCAACTTTTCCATTTTTGGCAAAATTTTTCTTAATTAGATAGAGGTTTCTCAGGTATATTACAATCCCCATAGATTGACTGAGAATAAAAACTGGATCAAGGCGATATATTGAATATATTAGAAGAATTAATGCTCCACCAATAGAAAAATACCAGAAAGAAATGGGGATAACACTTTTTTTTGCCTTTTCGCTGGCAATCCACTGGACAAAAAACCTCATAGAGAAAAGAAGTTGCCCGATCACTCCAAAAGTTATCCAGAATTGTTTAGAAGAAAAAATTTGAACCGTTGACATAACCTATATTTCCTCCTTTATTTTGTAAGGGACAACTCTTCTTTTCATCCACATTACAGCAAAAAGGTCTGGAGTAGCAGACAGAAATCGGTCAAAAAAGCCGTATTTTGTTTTACCATGTATTCTTGGTCTGTGATCGACTTTCACTTCAATGACTTTGTACCCTTCCATTTTGACAAGTGCAGGTAAAAATCTGTGCATACCTTTGAATATTTTAAGTCTCTCTATCGTCTCCCGTTTGAATGCCTTAAGGGAACAACCTGTATCATGTATCTTTTCACCGAGAAATAAATTTCTGAAAAAGTTGCCCAGTTTTGATGTTATTTTCTTCTTTAAAGAGTCTTTTCTTGAGGCTCTCCACCCAATCGCAGCATCACCTTCTTTTAGAGCATCAATAAGAAGGGGAATGTCATTTGGGTCGTTTTGAAGATCGGCATCGATGGTGATTACGATATCTCCCTGAGATTTCCTGAAACCAGCGTCTATTGCAGCGCTCTGACCACAATTTTTTTCAAATACTATGATTTTGATTTCGGGTGTTTTTGATTTGAGCTCTTTCAGGACTTCAAGGCTTCTGTCTTGAGAACCATCGTCAATATAGATTATCTCAAAGGGTTTTCCCAGACTTTTAATTACCTGAACAATTTCCTCGTTTAAAATTTGGATATTCTCTTCTTCGTTATAGACCGGAACTATGATTGAATAAAAGGGTTTAATCATTTTGTTTTTTCCTCAATGTAGCAGATCAATTTATAAATAAGTTTACTTACAATAAAATCAGAGGCAGGCTGTCCGGGAAGAGGAGCGAGTTCTACAAAATCTGCTCCCACAATATTTCTCTCTTTTACAACCTCTTTGAAGAGTTTTAAAGTGTCGTAATAAAAAAGTCCACCAGGTTCAGGAGTCCCTGTTGCCGGCATTATAGATGGGTCCAGCCCGTCAACATCAAAGGTAAGATAAACATTTTCTGGAAGACTTTTGATTACATTTTTGATCCACTCTGGATTTTGAGCAATCTCTCTTGCCCATACAATTTTGCCATTGTAACTTTTTATAAACTCACCTTCCTCCTCAGATAATGATCTTATTCCAACTTGAACAATATTATTACAAATCTCATAGATTCTTCTCATAACGGCAGCATGACTGAAAGGAGTTCCTTCGTAGGAATCCCTTAAGTCGAGGTGCGCATCAATCTGAAGAACTCCTATTTTGTCAAAAAAATCTTTATGTGCTTTAAAAAGCGGAAAAGAAATGGAGTGTTCTCCTCCTATTGAAATCAAAAATTTTCCCATTTGAATAAAATTCTTTGCGGCATTATAAACAGTTTCTGTCATCTTTTCAGGATTTATATTTTCAAAAAGAAGGTCTTCTGTCGTATGGATACCAGAAAGATAACCACTTGAAAAAGTTTCTTCATCAAAAAGTTCCATATTTCTTGAAGCTTCAATTATTGATGAAGGACCATTTTTTGTTCCTTTTCCAAAGGTTGTTGTGGCTTCGTAAGGTATTTTGAGAATAACATATTTTGAAGAAGAAAGTTCTGAAAAGTTCCTCACAAGACCGCCAAAATTGTAAGGATAAAAATGGTTCATCGTCATCTCCTATAGGTATAAAGTTTACACTATTTCCTTCAAATTTACACTTTTAATTTTTAATTTTTGTAAAACGCTGTTGAAGCTTTATCTATCTGGTGTAGTAAAATTCATTGGATTCTGAACCATCGGGATTTCTCACTTTAATTTTTACGGCTACTCCAACAGGAAGCATTGATTTAAGAGCGGATCCCTTCTTTGCAACCAGCAAATAGGAAGACTTAAATTTAGTAGAAGGGACAGGAACCCCATTTATTAGAACCTGTGCCCCATTAACAAAGTCCGTGCCTACAACTTTCAACCTGAAAGGATTTTTCACCTTTGTTACGGCTGTTATCTTTGGTCCACCTGCACTCTGGACTATAACCGTTCCGCTCTTTGAGCAACTCTGTCCATCAATGGAGACGGTAAAAATATAGTTGTATGTTCCCCCATTTTGATATGTATGAGTAGGGTTCTGCTGGGTGGAAGTGTTGCCATCTCCAAAATCCCATAAGAAAGATGGTGTGCCTGAGCAATTAGAATGGGATTCGTTGCCTGTAAATGATACTTTAAGTGGAGCAACACCAGAAACCGGGGTCGCAGATGCATCGCAGGTCAAAGTGCAGCTTCCCTGAGATGTTACTGAAATTATTCCTGTTTTTGTGCAGGCTGTTTCGCCTGATTTTACAGTAAGAATGTAAGTGTAATTGCCTGAATTGCTATATGTATGAGAGATTGTTTGCTCGGTTGATTTTGTGCCATCTCCAAAATCCCATTCATAGGAAAGCGGAGATGGACAGCCTGATGCAGTTGCTGAAGCTGAGAAGTTCACATTTAATGGGGCGCTTCCGCTTGTTGGAGAAACCGAAGCCTCACACGAAATCTGACAGCCACCAACGGTTACAGTCCCGCTTTTTTCACAGGTTGTTCCATCCCAGGTCACAGTCAATGTCCAGTTGAAGGTTCCTTCATTTTGATAGGTATGAACAGGGTTTTGGTCACTTGATGTGTTTCCGTCTCCAAAATTCCAGAAATAGGTGGGGGATGAAGAACAACCACTTCCTGAAACGGAAGAGCTAAAAGTTACTTGTAAAGGAGCTGCTCCAGATTCGGGGGAAGCCGATGCAGAGCAGGTAAAAGAACACCCCGTTATTGTTATATTCCCGATATCAAGACGAACTGAAGGCCAGTTGGTGTCGTCCCCTCCGGTGGCGTAGAATTTGCCACCAATTATTCCTGTTGAGTGCCTCAACTTGCAGGAAGGCCTTGGAAAAATCGTAAAAGTGGAGTTTTCAGTATTAAAAAATTGAATATAGGGAAGAGGACCACCTCCAAAATCCTGAAGGTTGCTACTGTAAAAAAGATAATATCCCGAATCAAAAATTGCAAAGCTACCAATTGAAGAAGCTGAAGAACCATATGTTGGATAGGGTATTTGTACTCCTATTGTAAATGTTTGAGCAGAAGGGTCAAAAATCAAAATATTTTTGTTCATATAATCGGGCAAAAGTAGTGTTGCACCACCAAAAATATATATTTTATCACCAATCGTAACAGCAGACGCCTGTTCAATTGCAAAAGGAAGGTCCGGGCCAATTGAAAAAGAAGATGAAGCAATATCAAAAATCCTTGTTTTTAAACTTAAGGAATTCTGGTCCGCTGGATTTGTCCTTCCTCCAAAAATATAAAGCTTACCATTATAAATTGCCGAGGCAGAAAAAATGGCTGGTTCAGGATCGTTTGCGGATGTGATCGAAAAAGAATTCGTTTGAAGGTCGTAAATTACCGTTGAACTTAACACTGCCCCGCTGGAATTCATTCCTCCGCTCATTATAATTTTGTCGTTAAAAAAACCAAAAGCGGGATAAATTCTTGGCTGGGGATCTGTGACGCTTTTTGTTGTCCAGGAGTTTAATGCAGGATTATATTCATACACTTTCCCTTCAAGAGGGCTAGAGAATCCGCCATCAGCAATGTAGAATTTGTCGCCAAAAACGGCTGAAGCAGCGCCTGTAATGTCCGCATTCATTTTAGCGTTTGGTTCATAAAATTCACCTGTAGAAAAATCATATTCATCCACAACGAGGATGCCAGAACCTCCAATCAAATACATCTTTCCAGAAACGATTCCCCCTGCATTATTGTACCTGCTCAAAGGGGCGGGCATAAAAGGAAAAGTTCCCGAAGAAAAGGATTCTGAGGATGTATCAAATGTCAAAATGTCGTAAAATGGAATTTCTTCATAGATAGTTGCATCAAACCACATTCCTCCTATTAGATAGGCATTTTCATTAGAAGGATTGTAAACGGTAGCAAAATTTGAAACCTTAAATGGTATACCGGAAAGTTGCGTCCAGCTTACATCTGTAAGGTTCAGGCTGTATGCACTTTCCAGATAGTTCGAAGAAGATGTGGGTTCACCTATAAGTCCCCCAAAATAGTAAATTTTGTTTTTTGATGAACAATATATTGCTCCTCCATAAGCAGCAGCAAATGGTGCTGTTGAATAGGATGACCAGCTGTCTGAAGAGGGGTCGTATTCATAAACCAGGTTTGAAAGTGATGATGAAGTTTTACCGCCAAGAACATATATTTTACCGTTGGCAGAGACTGCAGAGGCTCCACGAAGGGCAACGGGAAGGCTTTGTGCTGAAGAAATAGTGTTAGATTGTGTGTCATAAACTTCAACAGATGAAAGAGATACCGACGAACCACTTACGATTTTGGCTCCGCCTATAACATAAATTTTTCCATTCAATTCGGCAGCGGTAGCAAAAAGTCTTGGGGTGGAGAGATTTGCTCCAGAAGTCCATACATTGGTAGAAGGGTCGTAAATGAAAACTTTGTTCTGTTCAGAATCGTAGGTAAAGCCCCCAAAGATGTAAATTTTATTATTGTAAACAGTATAGGCTGAACCTTCGAGATCCTCGGGAATAAATGCTTTAACTCCGGAAAAATTCATTGAAATCGTTGCAGAAAAAATTGTAATGGAAAAAGAAATTACAATAAGAAAAAGGACAAAATTTTTTTTCATATTCTCCTCCTTCATAAAGTAATAGAATATCATAAAAAAAAAGGGGCGGTCAAACCGCCCCTAAGGTAATTTTTTAAAAGAAAAAATTCTACCTTGTGTATTCGTATTCGTTTGAAATTGTGCCATCGGGGTTATGAACGGTAATTTTAACAGTTACTCCCTTTGGACACATTACTTTCAATTTCGCACCTTTTTTAGCAACGACTTTCGTTGTGCTCTTAAATGAAGTTTTCGGAACAGGGTTACCATCGATGTGAACGATGCATCCATCCTGGAATCCACTTCCCATAACAACCAATCTGAATGGATTTGCTGCCTTTGAAACGCTTGTTATGGTTGGTCCCTGCTGACCAACTGTTATAGAACCTCTCTTTGAGCAGGTTTGTCCGTCAACCGATACTGTGAGTGTCCAATTATATGTTCCATTATTGGTGTAGGTATGCGAAGGATTCTGCTCTGTTGATGTTGCGCCATCTCCAAAATCCCATGCGAAGGTCGGAGTTCCGGTGCACCCCTCGTGTGTTTCTGTTGCTGCAAAGGTAACTTCTAAAGGAGCTGTTCCGGAAGTAGGAGTTGCTGTTGCATCGCAGGTAAGTTTGCACTGTCCACCCTGTGAAACCGTAATTGTTCCACTCTTTGAGC
>DYJZ01000085.1:5071-7388 GCA_020722885.1 Thermoanaerobaculum aquaticum | reverse complement strand
GTTAAGCATTATAGGTATAATATCAAAAATTGGTTGTTAATGTCAATTTTAAATGAGCTATTTGCGCTGTGAACCTTTTTGAATAAGGAGATAATGTCTTGGCACAATATATCATGCCCCTTATGGGCTAAATTTTTTCATTTTCCTAAAAAACAGATTTTTCAGTGGTTACAACCCTAAAAAAGGCGATTTTTCCCGCTTTTTAATTACACCTCTCCATTTTTCAAAACTGCTCGATTTTTCTATTTTTCCCTCATGCTGCCTTTGGTAAGGCAACGAGGGAACGCATAATCTCTTTTTGTTTTTCCTTAATTCGGCCCACAGCCATAGTAAGCATAACAATGAGAGATATGCCGGTTCTGAGTTTCATCTTTGCAAGACCACGGATGAAGTGTCTTTCAAATCCGAAACTCACATCCAGACGGCTGTTTACCAGCTCAACAGCTGTCCGCTTTTTGTAGTCCCGCTTCCATGCATAGCTCGAACGAGCAATGGGCGTAAATATCCGCCGGTCAGTCTCCAAGGGGATCCTTATTATCCTATTCCCATTCGGCGCACACTCTTTCATCCCCTCACACTGAATCCCATAAGCAAAAGCAGGGCAGATATATTTCAATGCCTTTCTATCCGCCTCAAACCCTTTAAATGCCATCTCCCTTTGCTCCCCTGTCTTCCTGCAGATACAACTCACTGTGCCGCAATAATTATATACAATATTATCCATCCTATCGGGATACAATGGACGAGTCTTATCGGGATCCTTCCACATGTTTCGAATATCAATCACAGGCTTGATTCCATAATCATCGTAAAGAATTCTGTTGTTATCCTCCGAGTCGTATCCCTTGTCTGCTTCAAGCCCTTTCGCACGTTCTATGATTGCCGGATGCTTTTGTGCACAATCTGCAACCAGCGGAATCAATTCAGGGTTGTCCGATGCACTCGCTTTGGTCACCTTGTATCCTATCGGTAACTCGTATGTCGTATCCACAAGTAGATGAATCTTGTACCCAAACCATTTCACAATCTTTTCCCATAATGTCCCGTCTTCCCTCTGTCCCTCATATTTCTTCTTCCCCCAATCAGCATCCGTATCACGACGCCCATCTTCCTCTTTGTTTTTAGTTGGGTTTCCATGCGAATCAACAGCCTTACTATCCACCGCAAGTTTCTCCCCAAAATCAGGCAATAGCTCAGCTATCTTCTCTACCAGCATATCAAATATCTCTTCGATCTCTTTCTCACACGCAAACAGATTCTTTAAAAATCTACTGTATACCCACGCGCATGGCACCGCTTTCGCTCCCTTAAAAGGGTCAAATCCACATAAATCCCTCAACTCTCCGTTGCGCAACAACTCTCGCTTCAAACTCTCTATGCCTGTTGATAGACTATCCCCGCCATTATCGAATTCCACTGCCTTGGGTCAATTTTGACTTGTAACTGTTTTTGAGCCGGGAAATCCGCATATGTGCGAAAATGGGGGAATCTGATTTTGCCTCTATACGCAAACCCATATCTTATTTACATTTCCCGACATCGCAATTGGCTCATAGCCTTATATAACAGCAATATTAATCACATTATCTTGTCGAAATGTGGATTTAGGTTTTGTATATACACTTGAGCTAAAGAAGACACAATAAAATCTCGTTCAATATCAGCATGTTTGAACTGTCGCCTTACTTTGTGCTATGCTGTTTGTAGGAAAGTCACGCTAGTTATAAAAAGAGAAGATTTTAGGGTTATTCTTCTTCCCGAATTTTCTTAATTATTCTATCTATCTCTTCTTTAATGCCTTCTGATTCATCCTTATCACGATACTTTTTTAGCCACCCTACATTAGGCTTAATTTTGTTGAGCATCTGTTTTTTGCCCTTATCATATAGTTTGTTTAAAACACGAAAAAAGGTAGCTTTTACATCTGACTCAGCCAATTCCTCCAGGTGAAACTCCTTAATATAACTGCTAATAGCGTACCTGGTAATTGTTGGTGATTCAGGATCTTCAACTCCTTCAGCAAGATCCAATTTCTCTTCTTTATTTACCAACTCATCGTAAATATCTATAATTCTTTCAGCACATTCATTATAAGGTGTATCTGTTTTTATAACTTCATTTAATCTCTGAATGACAAGATTTTTACCATCTCTAAGTAATTCCTTTCTTAACTTGAAGAAGGACTCTTCATTTAAAGGGCTTAAGTTGTATTTATTTAGATAATTAACTAAAAGGGAAAGTCGTATAGAGATTTCTTTCTTTGGCGGTTCTTCTTCTCGTTCATGTATATGTTGCTTCCCCCCTGCCCGTGATAACC
>DYJZ01000085.1:2844-4971 GCA_020722885.1 Thermoanaerobaculum aquaticum | reverse complement strand
GCTCTTTTTTAAACCTATCAAACCCAAACATGATATTTCCTAAACAGTAGCCTCCATCAACTGCTGTGCTTCTTTTTCAAAGATCTCTATTTTACTATTTAATTTACTTTTAGCCTTTTCATATTCCTCCTTTTCTTTTTCTATTTCCTCCAGTCTCCTTTTTTTGTTATCAAAATTTCTTATGGCATTCTCAAAGGCATTGGCAATCGGTGTTATCACATTATCACCAAATGATTCCTCAATAAATTTAATACAATCCTCTCCCTTATCAGTGATGGAAATAAATCCTTCAGAAATTTTCTGATCTGATAGTTTTATTTCAATTTTTTCCCTTGCGTTACTTATTACCTCCTCTTTACTGGTCCCCCAGAATAGAAAACCACCCAGGTCCAAGGAAATACGATAATCTCCTACAGAATCTTCAATCTTTTCATCCAAAATTTTAAGAAATTTTTCCATAAGCTTGCGAATTACATCTGATGAATACTCCAGGTGTGTTGAAATTATGCCTCCAATCTCTATATCAAGTTCATTAACAATTTCTTTTAATTTATCGTAAACTTCCCTGCGAAACGATTCTATCTTTTGTCCCATTTCGTTTTCAAAGTTAATAAGTTCACTTTCAATTTTCCCTTGACACTTCATATTATAAGATTTTGCCATTTCTAATAGGTCTTTTTCTGGCACGATTTTTCCCAAGTCTTTTAGCAATTGGTTTTTTTTGTCTCGAATAGAGGTTACTTCTTTATTTCGTTCTTTTTTAATATATTCTTCAAGGTCATTTACCGCTTTTCCGACCTTGTCATTGCATTCCATTTTCACCTTCTTTAATGCCGTTTGTTCCTGCTCTAATTCACTTTTTTTTCTATTAAGTCCCTTTTCTTCCATCTCTAAACCGTAGAGTTTTTTCTCAATTTGATTTCTTTTTTTCTTTGCTTTTCCAGTGATAAATGCAATCGGCTTCTGGACTAAAATTTTTAACTTATCCTTTTTAATAATATCGTCAATCGCCTTCTCTAATTCAGAAAGCTTACTAAGTTTTAGAAAATCAGACTGGGTTTTAAGAGCAGGATATTCATGTTTCAAGTTATTAAATTTCCAATCAAGATTCTTATCTTGTTGTATATCTTTAATTTCCATCTTACCCAAAAGTGCCATCAAGGACGAAAATGGGATTACCTGTGCATTCTTAAAGATATTGCCGATGATTGGATCTTCTCTCTCGATTTTTGAAACCTCATCTTCTAACTTTTCCTTGATATAGTTTATAACCTTTTCCTCTGCACCATGGTCATTAAGGAGTAAATCATATTTATTTACTACGATCACGACTTTGCCTGTTCCAACTGTTCTGATTTTATCGAAAATAATCTTCTTATCTGTTACATCAAAAGGCCTTTGTGCATATAAGAGCACCAGGACTACATCTGCCTTTGATAAAAGTTCCTTGGCCCTTACTTCCCTTGAGGCAATCGGGTCATTAAAGCCAGGGGTATCAACTATCTCAAATCCTTTTAATCTCTCCGATGGCCATTTAATAGACAGGGATTTAGTAACAGGGACATATCTTCCACCTTCACTGACATAGTTTTGTAGTTCACTGAATTTTATTTTTCTCTTTTTTCCAAGTAATGTTGGAAATTCTGTTCTTATTATGGATGAATTTTCCACAACCTCCTGAGCTGCCTTTACTTCTACTGAATCATCTTTTTCTTTTGATAGTTTTTCTATATCCTTCCATTCCTCCGGTGTATAAAATTCCACTTCTATCTCAACATCTCCATATGTTATGTAGGAAAGCGATGCTGTCATAGGTGTTGCGGCGACTGGAAGAAAATTATTACCAAAAATAAGGGCATTGAGAAGGGTTGACTTACCATATTTTATCTGGCCGACAACACCAATTGTGACATTTTCAGTTTGAAGCCTTTGAAGAATTTCCTTGTGCTCCCTTTCATCTATCCAGTCTTGTTTTCGTGATTCATCCACTAAACTCTTAACCCTTTGTTTTATTTCTTCTACTTTATCAAGGATACTCATAATAGGTCCTCCATAAGGTATTTGAATCTGTTTTTAAGTCTTATCGCATCGTTTCTATACTTTTCATATTTTTTTAATTTATCTTCT
>DYJZ01000085.1:0-2744 GCA_020722885.1 Thermoanaerobaculum aquaticum | reverse complement strand
TTTTTTAATTCCGTCTCCTCTTTTATAAAGGATTCAATAAGATCGTCCATAAATTTCAATGTATAGGAATAAAAGTCCACTTTTTCCTGAGATTTTACCTCGTTAATCAGTGCCTCAATCTTTTTATTATCTTGGGGATTTTTTGCAGAGTAAAGGATACAACTTTGATATTTTATTTCATTATCCCTTAGAGACCTTTCGATCCTGTTTAAAATAGATTCTTGATCCATAGGGGACTTTGTATCTGCCTTGGTTATGATGAAAAACAGGAGTTTTTCACTTAGGTTTTCCTTTATAAAACTTAAGGCATCTTTGCTTAAGTCGCCATCATTTATGTCAACAGTCCAAAAAATAGCGGCACTCTCTTCTACTACATCAAGTGCCCTTTTTCTGTCCCTATCATCCAAGGAATCATATCCTGGTGTATCCAGAATGCTTTTTTCTTTAAGGTGTTTGTTATTATATTCAACTACAAAATGCCTTATAAGGTATGAAAAAGGAAAATCCTTTAATGATTCTTTTGTGAGTCTATTAAATATATTGATATCGAGTTCTTTGATCTCATCATCATTGTCAAGGATTCTTATTTGAGTTTCAGGACCATAGGAAATATATGTTGAAACTGCAGTGGTTGGAGTTACATCTACCGGTAGTAACTTTTCACCTAAAATCGAGTTTACAATAGATGACTTACCGGCACTAAACCTCCCCATAATTGATATCACTGTTTTATTTTTTAACCAGGGTTTTCTTGCAATGCGAGACCAGGAATTATAATTATTTTTAATACCCTCGAAAACAGAGAATTCGTCTTCGTAAATATTTGTCTTATCCACAAAGGGGATCAGTTCCTTAAAAATAAAATTGTTGATCTCTTCAGCTTTTGAGACATCAATGGTTTCGATAGGCTTTGCTTTTATTAGCCCTTTACAAAAAATAGTAACAATGTCTTCCATAACTTGTTTCCTTCTTTTTTATTTTGAAAGGGAAATCATCGTATCATCTACTGACCTCCGTGCAGATTTCAAATTCTCTATGTATGTCTTAAACTCATCTACTTTTTTGATCTTTTCAGTTTTAAGAGATTCAAGGGAATCAAGTGTTGCTCTTTTACTTGAAGAAAATCTTTCTATGATCTCGGTTTCAATCCTTGCAATAAAATCTCTGACAACCAGACTGAATTCCTCACTAAATGCATCAGTTGCACGTCCGATGGCTTCTTTTATCTGCTTTTCCACAAAGCTTCTTGCTATAACTTTCCCTATTGACTTTATTATCTCTGTAATTGGCATAGAAATTGTATTCCATAATGTGCTCATGAAAGGCCATCTGGTGGCAAACTTAATCCCTATTCGTCCAAGAACTGCATAAAATACGCCACCAGGAAGAATTGAATCTAACAGGAAGATCTTTACAATTTCCGAGCTAAACTTTATAAAACCCAACGCAGGAATAGGACCTACATCCACCCGCCTGGCAAGGTCATCAATGGAGGATGCAAGGTCTTTTATTATGGACTCGACATCCTTTTGAAAAACTTCTTTAATAGCATGTTGGGAAGCCCTTTTAATTCCCGCATCAAAGGCATTCTCCAACTTCTCGGTTTCTTCAAAGGCGATGGTAACAAGGCTAGTTACTTCTCCTAACATGTAATTTTCAAAACTTTTAACCGCTCTATTTTTAGAATCGTGAATCATATCCTTGGATTTCTGGATTTCCTTGTTCATCCTTTCCATCAGAAGATTCAGCTCTTTTTTTGTCTTGTTAATATTTGTATCAATTTCTGCTGTATCCAATTTCGCTGAACTGATCTGAATGTTTAGATTTTGGATTATCTCCTCCCCAATGTTGTAAAGTTCTTTTCTCACATTTTCATTTACAATCTCCTCCTTTGATTGCCATATCTTTTCAAGCAGCAATTTAAGGTCTTCAACTTTACACGGTTTTGCTGAACTTGAAATCACCTTCTCAGGTTTTATCACAAGCTGATTTTTTGCATATTTCATCAGATCTTGCATTTCATCTGGGGACTTTGCATCTGATTTTGTTAGAATAATGAATATCCTTTTATCCAATACATTAATTGTTTGTAGAAAATTTAAGGTAGTGCTTGTAAATCCCTGATGAGAGTCAACCGCAAGAAGTAATGCATCGGCTTGAGGAGTATAATCAACCACAGTCTTTTCATGTGCATGAATATCAGAAGATAGCCCAGGAGTATCCACAATAAGAATCCCCTTTGGAAGTACCTTTGAACTACTGAAAACCTTTATTATTGTTGCTTTTGAGAGGTCTTTGTTTTTCAATTCTGATAAATCTTCAAAAGTTTCAATCAAATCCTTGGAAGAATAGATCTCAACGAGGTCTTTTCCCGAGGAAAATCGGATTTCATAGATTGTGGAAGTGGTGGGATCAATACCTGTCGGTAAGAAGTCCCCTTTTAAAAGGCAATTGAGCAATGAAGTCTTCCCGGAATCAAATTCACCAATAAGGGGAATCATGACTTCAGATTTGGTTATCTTATTTCTTACTGTATCTAAATGATTACTAAAATCCTGGAAAAAATTAAACTTGTTGCAAACCTCTTCAAGAGAACTTATCGCCGAGTTGATTGTGGATGATTGGATTTTCATATTTCACTCCATAAATATTATTATATCAAATTTAAAGCATAGGAAATTAAAAGTCAAACAAGAAAGTGCCAGGTAGAAATACTTAATTATTCTGTGATTTCAAATCATTAA
>DYJZ01000084.1 GCA_020722885.1 Thermoanaerobaculum aquaticum | reverse complement strand
GGCTTTCTCAAGGCTTTAAAACTTATCCACCTTACCTGCAATTTTAAGCCTCCAGTCTCCATTATAATCCCCCCATTTTTTAAATGCAAAAAGGTGCAAAGTTTATAAAATATTACATCATTCCAGAATGAATTCTGACATATTTTGAAGCACCGTAATATTGTGCTATTAGGGTCGAAGTGTATCCTGCTGTTCCAATGAAAAGAGAGAGAAGAGTGAACTGAAAAAGTCCTGCCGTCATAGATGAAGCAAGCGCTTCCGGTGAATACCAGGAGAAAAACAGATGGTCAATAAAATGCTGAATTGTTACTGTCGAAACAGAAAAAATAAGAGGAATACTAATAAGTAGAAGTTCTTTTATTCCGCCCCTTTCAAGCCATCTATTTTTAAAATAATCAGCCCACTTTATTGTCAATATGAACATCCATCTGGGGATAAGGAATTTCAATGTTGTGCCTATTAAGTGTTGTCAAAACCGCCTTTCTTATTGCCAATTCAGCCTTTAACCTTCCAATTTGTGGTTTCATTTTGGCAATAATTCTATATTTTACTGCAGAATTCTCAAAAGCAATAATTCCCTGTATTTCAGCTTTATCCAGAAGATTGTTTTTTATATCTTCAACCTTTTGTGCTTCATTGACCGCTTCTTCCAGAACCTCATAGGCTTTATCCGGAGAAAGTGAATATGGAAGGTCAATTTCAACGATTGCCCTTACAAAATCCCGAGACATATTTGTGATTATATTTATTGTTCCGTTCGGGATTATAAAAATCTCCCCTCCAAATGCTCTCAATTTTGTTGTCCTTAATGATATAGATTCAACTACACCTTGTGAATTGTCAATTTTTACAAATTCTCCAACCCTGATCTGGTCTTCAAGTATTATGAAAAATCCTGCAATGAGATCCTTAATCAAATATTGCGCGCCAAAGCCCACTGCAACGCCAACAATTCCAAGTCCAGTAAGAAGAGGACCTATTGAAACTCCCATTTGCCCTAAAGAAGTCAAAACTACAACAAGAAAAATTACAACTTCAGAAACTGTCTTCAGAATTATATTTATAGTTTTTAATCTTGCTTCAAAATCAACTGAAACATTTTTCTCTTTTTCAAGAAGAGATTTTGTAACCCTGTCTAAAAACTTTTTCCACAATTTTATAAAAATATAGCCGCATATAAAATAAAGTACAACAAATAGAAGGTTTTTTAGAATCAAAGGAAATGATTTGTGCAGTTCACTTAAAATTTCCTCTACGAAAAAATTCATTCTTCAAACTCCTCATTACCATAACTGTCGGCTATTTCACAATTCCTGCAAAGAGGAATTTCATTCATTCTGCCTTCAAAAAAGAGTCTTCTCAAGGTTGTTGCTTTTTTTCCATTCCACACTTCCTCTATTGAAGTCTTTTCAACATTTCCAAGAACCACCTTTCTGGTGTAATCAGTGCAACATAAAACCATATCGCCATTGAAAAGGATGTAAGCCTGTTTGTAAAGCCTGGTGCAGTTAACAAATCTTCTGGAGAGGGACTTCTCTGGCTTTAGTTTGTTGTAATAAATTATGTTACCTCCTCTATTTTCAAGAGGAGTCCATTTTGCCTTTACCCCCTTTTCTTTCCAGAAATTAACGGCTTTTACTGGATCAACTTTATTCGTTGCAACCATGGTTATTACCACTTTGAAGGGATTCTTTGCCTTCGACTTTTTTAGTTCCGAGATAAGGTATAAAACATTTTCCATAGTTTCTTCAAACTTCAACGATCCTCTCATTGTCTCTTCGTAACCCTCTTTTTCTATTCCCTGAAAAGAAATATAGAGATAATCAAGAGGGTTGTATTTTACAAGGTCATCGACAACAGCTTTGTAAAGTTTTGAACCGTTTGTCGTAAGAACAATTTTCGAGTTAGGTATCTCTTCCCTGATAAATACAAGCTTTTTCACCATATCTTTATCAAGAAAAGGTTCGTTATTCATATAAGGAGATATTCTTCTTACTTTATGCTGTTTCAATTCTGCAACAATCTTCTTAAAAAGTTCATCGCTCATAAAACCCTTTGGCTGGCTCTGATATGTGAAGGAATATGGACAAAAAATACAGGCGGCGTTGCAGGCGGAGTGTGTTTCAAACTGAACAGTTTTTGGGAAAGAGGGAACTTTCCTTGATGTCAGAGAATAAAAACTTTTTTTTAAAAAGGAATCCTTTTCCGAAGGGACGTAGTACCTCGTTTTAAAAAAATTAACTATGTTCAATTTTTCTCCGCCTCTTCTATTTCTTTAAGAATTTTTTCAATGGCTTCCTTAGGAGAAGTTGCTGCAGTAATGGGTCTGCCAACAACCAGAAAATCTGCTCCCGCTTTTACTGCTTCTTCTGGTGTTGTAACTCTTTTCTGGTCGTTTAGTTCATTTCCTTTTGGTCTTATTCCTGGAGTAAGAATTTTAAAATCTTTTCCAAAATATTCTCTCACAACTTTTATTTCCTGAGCGGAAGAAATTATCCCGTCAAGCCCTGATTCTTTTCCTAAAGTTGCAAGTCTTAAGACAGTATCTTTAGTTGTTCCTCTCATTCCTATCAGTCCTAAATCTTCAACCCCCATTGAAGTAAGAATGGTGACACCGAGAACGAGAGGCTTACTAATATTAAGTTTTTCTGCTTCATCTTTAGCCCCAAAAACCGCAGCCTGACACATTGCTTTTCCGCCCGTACAATGGACATTAAGCATATCCGCCCCGCTTCTTGTTATAACTCTTGCCGCAGATTCAACGGTGTGCGGAATGTCATGAAGCTTCATATCGGCAAAAACGCTCAATCCCATTCTTTTAAGTTCAGGAATTATTGAGAGCCCAAATGCACAAACAGCTTCAAGCCCAACCTTAACCCATATTGGAAAACCATTCAACTCTTTAAGAAGTTTTTCAAGTTGATCTTTTTCTCTTACATCGAGAGCAACAACAAGTTTAGCCATTTTTCCTCCTTTAAGAGCAACTATCTTTTCCCTTATTTTTGGCTTTCATTCTTCCAATAACTTCTTTAACTGATTTTAGTTTTTTTCTTTTTAAGTAGTCTTTAATCCCGTGAATTATCTCAACAGGAGCATTGGGATTGTAAAACAAAGCGGTGCCAACCTGAAACGCCCTTGCTCCAAGAAGAAGAAACTCTATCCCATTTTCAGCATTTTCAACTCCTCCACATCCAATTACAGGAATAGGGACTTCTCCAACAACATCATAAACCATTTTGACAGCAATCGGATGAATTGCAGGGCCAGAAAGTCCTCCCACTTTGTTGGAAATTCTAAAATCCATTTTTTCTACATCTACTGCCATCGCAGGTATAGTATTTATCGCAACAAGAGCGTCTGCGCCCGCCTCATAGGCAGATCTTGCAGTTTCTTTTATATTTCCGGATGGAGTAAGTTTTACCCAGAGAGGTTTGGTTACACTTTTTCTCACCTCTTTAACAACTTTATGAACAAGAAGCGGATCTACACCAAAGTGGATCCCACCTTCTGAAATATTAGGGCAGGAGATGTTCATCTCAAGAGCCTTGATACATTCCTCGTCCTCGAGAATTTTTGCAACTTTAACATATTCTTCTATTTTATGCCCAAAAAAATTGGCTATAAAAATTGTATTTATTTTTCTTAAAAGTGGTGCCTTATCTTTTAAAAAATTTTTTATCCCTATATTCTGCAATCCTATCGCATTTATCATCCCAGAAGGTGTTTCCCAGATTCTCGAAGGCTCATTTCCTACACTTTCCTCTAAAGACAGCCCCTTAAGGCAAACTCCACCAACTATGGAAATATCAAAGAAATCCTCAAACTCAAGCCCATATCCGGCACACCCCGAAGCAAGAAAAAGAGGATTTTTCAATTCTATTTTCCCGACCTCTATTTTAAGATCTATTTCCATACAACCACCCTGCTGTCAAAAACTGGTCCCTCTTTACAGACTCGTTGAAACCTCTCTTTGCCTTTTTCTTCCTCTATTTTAACTGCGCATCCCAGACAAATTCCGTATCCGCAAGCCATTCTCTCCTCAAGACTGACAAAACAGCGGCATTTCCCATAGGAAAAGATTTCGGATACAGATTTTAACATTCCGTAGGGTCCACAGGCAAAAACATAATTAGCAGACTTTCTAAACTTTTCGGCAATCAGGGTAACTACACCCTTTTTTCCTGCACTTCCATCTTCTGTTGTTATTTCAAAATTCAATCCAAGCCCTTTAATTGCATCAACAAGAAGAAGTTCAGACTTTGTTTTTGCTCCTTCAATAAAAATTGGGCTCACTCCCTTTCCGACAAGTGTTTTTGCCAGATAAAAGAGAGGAGGTACTCCAACTCCCCCTCCTATAAGAATTACTTCTTCATTCTTTTTAATTCTTTCAAAAGGAAAATGGTTTCCCAATGGTCCTGTTCCACTTAATTTTTCACCCTTCTTTAATTCCACAAGTTTTTTTGACCCAATGCCGACATCCTTTATTAGAAATTTTATTTCATTCTTCTCTTCATCAAGAATAGATATAGGTCTGGGAAGAAGTGGATGAGAGCCCCACTCACCCTTTAGCATATAAAACTGCCCTGGTAGAGAAGGTTCAAAATTGCCTTTTAAAGAAACCTCACAAAAATCACCATACCTTTTTGAGCTGGACACTTCGAAATGAAGATACCTCATTTAGAATCATCCTCTATTGGTTTTATATCATCTTTCCACCTGTAATCCCATGCCTCTTTTTCACCTTTAAGGTATTTATCAAACCACTCAAGCATCATCTCCTCGCTCGCAATTCTCACCGAAGGTCTGGAATTGATGCCGTGGTCTTCACCAAAAAACCTCACATATTCAACCTTCTTTCCCTGTACTCTCAGGGCTGTAAAAATCTGGTCCGATTCTCCCTCTGGAACATTTGTATCTGCTGTCCCATGTAATAAAAGCAAAGGTGTATTTATTTTATCGGCAAAGTAAAGTGGAGACCTTTCGACAAAAACATCCTTTCTTGTCCAGGGGTAACTGTTTGCAATTGCCGTATCGCCATAGTTGAAACCCCACCAGCCTTCGCCCCAGTAGGAGGCAATATTTGAAATCCCAAAATAGTCGACTGCAGCAGAGAAGAGATTGCTCTTTCCTATAAGATAAAGAGTCATAAAGCCACCGTAAGACCCCCCAAAACATCCTATTTTACTTCTGTCAACAGAGGGTTTAAATTTAATTAGCGCATTAACTCCTTCTATAATATCTTCTCCAGCTTCTTTTCCCCAATCGTTGCAATGCGCATCGGCAAAATCCTGGCCGTAACCTACAGAACCTCTCGGAGTAACAATATAAACAATATAACCCTGCCCTGCAAGCCAGAAAAACTCACTTCTAAAAGCCCTTCCATAAGGCATAACTCCTCCATAATATGCTACTATGGCTGGATACTTTTTTGTCTTATCATAATCTGGAGGATACAGAAGCCATCCCTGAATTACTTCTCCATCTCTTGCAAAGACATCAAAAGGTTCGAGAAGACCAAGTTTAACCCTTGCAAAAATCTCTTCACCGGGAAACCACAAGGTTTTTACTGATAAAGTTTTTATATCACCTATTTTAACCTGCCAGAATTTTCCGAGCGCTGACGAGAAGAAAAGAACCTTTCCTGCAGGAAAAGAAATTGAGGGAGAAGAGAGAACAGCCTCGTTAAAATTGATTAAATTAAATTCTTTTTTCAAAACATCCACTTTATAAAGCAATATTCTGTCTTTATCTGTTGCAAAAAAGTAGATAGAATTGTTTTCCTTGTTCCAGTAAATGTTTTTTCTTGGAGGATAGACACTTATTGCCTGAGAGGACAGTGATGGCCTAAAATTCTCCGTCAGACACTCATAATTTCCACTTTCAACATCAACAAGGAAAAGATTCAAATTGTAGGCAAGATGCTCTTCAGGTTTCAAGCCTCCTTGAGGCATATCCCCCTTTGAAGCCATAACTGCTATCTTCTTCCCGTCTGGAGAAAGGACAATTTCACTTATATCCGGCCATCTCTCCCACGAAAGAACCCTTTTTGATGAAAAGTTTTCTAAGTCGTAAAGGTAAATTTCACTTTTAAGGTAGGGTCTTTTTACAGTAAAAACTCCTCTTAAAAGAGCAATTTTCTTTCCGTCTTCTGAAAGAGAGTAGTCAAAAAGGTTGCTTTCTCCTGCTGTAATCTGGCTTATAGACTTCCTTTTTAAATCAACGGCGAAAAGGTGTGGTCTATTTTTCCAGTCATTCCACCTCTGATACATCTCTGTCAATCTATCATATGGTGGTTTCTTTTCTTCCTTCTTTCTCGGAGCTGTTGCAATAAAATAAAGAGTATTTGAATCCGGAGAAAAATTGAGAGATTTTGGATTTTCAATACCCTTACAGAGAATTTCCATCGCCATTTTATTGAGATCAAGAATCCATATATCCTGTTTTCCCTCCTCCTGAGACTTGGCTGCAAAAGCAAGATATTGGTTATTTTTATCAAAAGTTGGAAGGGAAATTCCAGTTATTATACCAGAATCAAAAATCACCTTTCCGCTATCACACTTCCTTAACTCAATGGTTGTGAACCTCCTGTCATTTACTGTATCATTGTGTTGCAGGACAAGTGCCGCTAAAAAACCATCCGGGGAAATCTGGGTGTCAATGACAAATGGAACTTTTAAAACATCATCCCAGATTAAAGGATGGATTGGAGAAAGGGTAACTTTTGGAAAGGGAAGGTTTTCAATTTTTTTTAGATTAACTTCAAATGTGTTTGTCTTTCCGCTTTCAGAAAAGGCTGAAAAACCAATTCTGTGGTGCCCCCTTTTTAAAACAAGCTCTGCAGTTGTTTCCTCCTTTCCTTTTGTTTCAATACATTCGGTAATCTTGACCCCATCGAGAAAGATAGCAATTGGGCAGGTGTGTTTTATTGAAATAACTGCTCTTGTCCACCTTTCTGCTGAAAGATATGTAAGAAAACCGTAACCTGCATCATTCTTTTCTCCATTCAGAGTCAAAATGTTTTTCTTATCAGCCTTAATTATCTGGAAATCTTTTGAATTTTCATCAGGCCATAAATTTTCAAAATCAATTTTTTCTTTTGAAAGAATCCTTTTTTTCCACTCAACTTCATTTTCTTTTCCATATGCAAACTCTGGTATTACATATGGAGAGGTCAGGTACCATTCAGAAACTGGAATTGAATCCCGATTTTTCTCTGCCGCAAAAAGGAAATTTAAAGAAAAAGCAAAAACAATAAACACAAGAAGGATAAATCTTTTCATTTCTAACTCTCCTAAAAGGTCAAAGAGGATATTTTACATTGAAAACTCACATCTGTCCAAAATAAATTTTGACAGAACCATCTAAGAAGTCAAGAAGAAAAATGTCAGGACTATTGAGAAACACTCCGTTGCGAGTGCTC
>DYJZ01000083.1 GCA_020722885.1 Thermoanaerobaculum aquaticum | reverse complement strand
GTTTAAAAGTGGAAGATTGCTTCGGGGGGCTTTCCCACGAAGGAGCACTCGCAATGACACGGTTAGTGAGCACTCACAACGGAGTATTTCTAAATAGTCTTGACATTTTTCTTCTTGACTTCTTTGATGGTTCTGTCAAAATTTATTTTGGACAGATGTGGAGTGAAATAATGAAAAAAGAAGCGGGTCTTTACATTCACATACCATTTTGCCAGAACAGATGTTCTTACTGTGATTTCTACAAGGTTGAAAGTAAAGCAATAGAAGACAGCTATATCGATTTTTTATTCAAAGAGGCGCTTTACTATAAGGAAGAAAACAAAATAAAAATCGATTCTCTCTATTTTGGTGGTGGAACACCTTCTTTGCTTACAGTAGATCAACTTCAAAAGTTATTAAATGGCTTAAAAAATATTTATGACTTCACAGAAAATTGTGAAGTTACCCTTGAAACCAATCCAGAAAATATAGAAGAGAAAAAATTTCTTGAATTTAAAAAACTTGGTGTGAACAGACTTTCAATAGGAATACAGAGTCTTGACGATAAAATTCTTGAACTTCTTTCAAGAAGGGTCTTAAGTAAAGAGATCCTGCAAAAGCTTGAAATTGTTTCTCAAATTGATTTTGACCACTTATCATTTGATCTTATTGTTGGAGCACCTTTTTCTAAAAGCGAAAAATTAATACAGGATTTAAAGATGCTTTTAAAATATCCTTTCTGTCATATGTCTTTATATATGCTCGAAATTCACCCTCAAACAGGACTCTACCAGATGGTTAAAGAAGGGCTGCCTCTTTTAGATGAAGAAGAAGTGATAGACCATTTTAGAAGTGCGGTAGAGTTCCTTAAAGAAAACAATTTCAATCACTACGAGATATCCAATTTTTCAAAAAAGGGGTACGAGTGCAGACACAACCTTAAGTACTGGAAAAGAGATGATTATATTGGGCTTGGTCCTTCCTCACATTCATATTTTAGAGGTTACAGAACAAGAAACCCAGATTCTATTGATTTATGGAAAGAAGCCCTTTCAAAAGGGGAATTTCCCGCTGAGGAGATAATAAAAGAAGAAGAAAAAGAAAAAATTGAAAACATCATAATTTTTGGATTGAGACTTAAAGAAGGTATAGAATTGGCTTTGCTTGAAGAATATTTCAAAGAAAGAGAGAGAGATTATTTAAAAATTGAAAAACTTTGTGAAAGTGGTTTGCTTATTTTAGATGGTTCTAAAGTGTTTTTGTCTGAAGAAGGCTTTCTTGTCTCAAATGAGGTAATATCATTTATTTTATCAGACAATTTCAGGTGGAAATAGGATAGTTTAAAGAAATGATTAAGATAGAAGATTATTCCTTTTTGCTGAAGGTCTTGAAGCCCACAAGATATTCTGGCGGGGAGATAAACGAGGTTGTAAAAGAAAACAGGGAAAATTTTTTTAATGTTGCAATATGTTTCCCTGATGTATACGATGTGGGAATGAGCAATCTCGGACTTCAAATCCTCTATTCAGTTCTCAATAAAAAAGAGGGTATCTGGGCACAAAGATGTTTTATGCCCTTTTTAGATATGGAAGAAGAACTATTGAAACGAGGAATCGCTCTTTATGGTCTTGAGTCGGGAATGGGATTAAATAAATTTGACCTTATTGGATTTTCGCTTCAATACGAACTTGTATTCTCAAATGTTTTGAGGATGTTGCACCTCGGAAAAATTCCTTTGTACTCAAAAGAGAGGAATAACAATTTTCCTCTTGTGATTGCAGGAGGTCCATCTGCTGTAAATCCCGAGCCTCTTTCTGATTTTATTGACGCTTTTTTTGTGGGAGATGGGGAGGAAGGATTTGTTGAAATTTGTGAGGTTCTTGTAAAAGAAAAGAAATCAGATAAGAACAGAAAACTTGAAAGACTTGCGAGGGTA
The DNA here is from genome assembly GCA_020722885.1 of Thermoanaerobaculum aquaticum. Lineage (GTDB taxonomy): Bacteria > Acidobacteriota > UBA4820 > UBA4820 > UBA4820 > UBA4820. Next base: position 5,572 of record DYJZ01000083.1, on the reverse strand, counting down.
GAGGGTGTATTTGTTCCAGAGTTTTATGAAAGAAAGCAGAGCAAAAAGAGATTTGTCATTGATTTTCCAAAAAATCCTGATGCTCCCAGAAAAATAAAAAAGAGAATTCTTAAAGACCTCGAGATTTTTCCGATGCCAGAGAGTGTTGTAATTCCTTCTCACGAAACAATTCATAATAGATACGCTTTTGAAATTTCGAGAGGATGCTCTTTTGGATGCAGGTTCTGCGAAGCGGGATATATCTATAGACCTTTAAGGCACAGGTCAAAAAAAAGCATAATTGAAGGAATAATAGGGGCTTCAGAGAATCTCGGATACGATGAGGTCAGTATGCTCAGTCTAAACAGCGGAGAGTATCCTCAAATATCCACCCTTCTTGGTCAACTAAAGGATTACGCAGAAGTAAATAACATAGAAATTTCTCTTCCAAGTTTAAGGGTAAGCTCCATAACTGAAGAGCTTCTTAAGTCATTTGATAAAAAGAAAAAGCTCTCTTTTACCATTGCACCAGAAGCGGGAAGTGAAAGACTCAGGAGGGTTATCAATAAGAGAATTTCAGACGATGAAATTTTTAAGAGTGTGGAAATGCTTTTTTCTGCTGGATATGCTTCTATTAAACTCTATTTTATAATTGGGCTTCCCACCGAAACGATGGGAGATGTAGAAAGCATTGCTACACTATCAAATAAAATTGTTGAGATGGGAAAAAAGAAAGGAGTTAGAAGATTAAATATAACCGTTTCCACATCATCATTTGTTCCCAAACCTTTTACGCCTTTTCAGTGGGAAGAGGTGCCAAAAAGAGAAGAAATACTTAGAAAGCAGGATTTTCTTAAAAAAAGATTGATGCCACCAATTAACTATAAATGGCATGATATTGAAGCCTCACTTCTTGAGGCTGCCTTTTCAAGGGGGGATAAAAGGCTGGGAAGAGTTCTTTACGAAGCTTTTCTTTCAGGATGTAAACTTGACAGCTGGTCTGAGCAATTCAGGTTTGATCTCTGGCTTGAAGCATTTAAAAGGGCAGGTCTTGATTTTTATGAATATATTGAAGAGAAGTTTGATATCTCCGATCCACTGCCCTGGGATTTTATAGATATTGGAGTAAGCAAAAACTTCCTGAAAGAGGAAAGAGAGAAAGCATTAAAAGAGGAGAGCACCGAGACCTGTGGAAATGGTACCTGCTTCAACTGCGGAAGATTGAAAAGCCTCTGTTCACAAATAAAGGTTCCTGATATAGACTTTGTTTTTCCCGAGAGTTTCATAAAAAGGGAAGAAACGACATATCAATATAGAGCGGTGCTTTCGAAAAACTACCCTGCGACACTAATTGGACACCTCGATTTTGTGAAAAATTTGACGAGGAGTTTTAGAAGAAGCGGAGTTCAACTTGTTTACAGCAAAGGTTTTCATCCTTTTCCTAAAATTGAAATTTCTTCACCCCTCCCTCTCGGAGTTTCTGGAGAGAATGAATTAATGGATTTTTGCACCACTTCTGAAATAAGTGAAGAAGTTTTTGAAAAACTTAACAAAACTCTTGTTAAAGGAATAGTGATAAAAGAAATAAAGAAAAAAGATGGTAGGGATGAGCCTCTGAATAAATTTACTTTTCACAACTATGTAATAGAGATTGAAAACCTTTCAATGGACACAAAAAATAGGGCAATCAGGATTCTTGAAGATTTTATGAGCAAAAAGGAATATTTAATTGAAATACAAAAGGGAGGAGAGATAAGAAAAGTTGATTTGAGAAAAAAAGTGGTAGATTGCTCCTATGATAATAAGGCGATTTTTCTAAAAATGGCAAATGGCGGAATAACAAAGATAAGTGAGATTTTATTTGATTCAGGAAGTCAAGTAATGGCTAAAATTATAAGAAAAAGTATGGAGATTCCCCACAATTAAGGCTAACAACTTTCATTAAATCTCAAGAACTTTAAATTTTACCCTTAATATTCAAATCATTTTATGTTTAGACTTTTTGAAAACTTACTTGTAGAAATATAAAAAATTTAATATTTATCTGTAAGAATTCTCCTGTTCTAAGAAAAAATTTAAAGAATAATAGCTTTGTTATGGAATTTCACTATAACTGTCGGAACACATCTGTCCCAAATATGTTTTTCCCTGGACAGCATTTTAATCCCATAACAAACTCAGAACACTCTTTCGCTGACATTTTCAACCTTCGGACATCTTTAAGCTCCATTATTTTAAGCAATCAGGACACATTTCCCTTCACTGTTGCCGCTTTCTCCCTTTCTTCCTTTTTAGGACAGCATATTTCGCTTTTCTAACTGACAGATTCAACCTCGTTTTCAAGCCCCTCTAAAACCCGTCTAAAACACCCGTTTTTACAGGATTACTTTTCTAAATTATAAATTATTTTGGACAGCAGTGTGGCAACAAGATATGACTTTTTATCTGATAGCGGTAGTATTTATTTTGGACCGGTGTAGGAACGAGCCAACTTTTTGAAGTAAAGTGCGTTTTACCAAAAAAAACGAAAAATGTGACGGATATCACAGATTTTTTGAAAAAATTTCATAAATTATTAGTGATCGATGGAGGTTTTTTTATAAAGTGAGATTTGTGGTTATTTGAAAGGAGTGCGCAATGAGCAAGGAAAAAACTTATTGGGCAATTGGTTTATTGGTTTTAATGCTGACAGTCGGAACTTTCGCGGGGGAGCCTGAAACAGTGTCATGGGAGCCGGCTCCCGAGGCTGTTAACAGTCCACCCGTTGCCTGGCCTTCAGAAACGATAGGTTCAGGTGGGTGGACGGCTTATACTCAACTGGGGCAACCCATCCAGGACGTCACCGGCAATCCCGACTGTTCCAGAGGAGCATCGGTGAGCGGAGCGGTCGACATATCAAGAGGTGATTCTCCCTACTATGGCAGTTGTTTCTACGCATATGACACGGTCAATCAAGTATTTTTCTACAGGGTTAGAGTAGACGGAATGCCCCTTACGAACGGGGCAAGGACAGGTGGGACCCGCACAGGTGCAGATCCGTGGGCGAGCAACACATGGAATCTTGTGGCCGATCTTGATGGCGACGGTTGGAAAGAGTTCTGCATCATTCTTGCGGGAGACAGCGGCGGGGGAGGTACCCGAGACATCAGCGAGGTAGCCGGTTCCAACGACGGCGACGACCTCAAGGTATATTACAGCAACCTTGAGAGTCAGTGCGTGACTTCGGAGACCATTGCGAACAACCAGATAACGGATGCCGGTGATCTGGTATGGTGGGGAAACGCCGGAACACAGGATGCAACTGTTCCCAGCGACCCAGCAGCTGATGGGGCAACCTGGGATTTCGGCAGGACGCGACTGGTATATCACACTACTGCGAACGAAACATGGAATACGGGGTATTTCATCGATTTGCAGTTCCCGCTGAATGCTTGTACAAATCAATATAATGGCGGAGCTGGCGGGACACAGTTGTGGGGACCTTTCACACCGGCAATGTTCGGTTACACCACTTCCAACGGTATCAACCCTCTCCAGAAGGATTTTGCCTCGAGTTACTGCTACTCTCCATCATGCGACACGAAATTCCCCTACTCTGACACGCTTACGGCTGCAGGAGGGGTGACACAACTTCCTATTGTGGGTTCAATGACACTTTCGGGGATTGTATGCCCATCGCAGGTGACTGTCGAAGTGGAGGTTGCCGACGCCCTTGCCGTGGACCCGCCCGGATCAGGCTCCGGAACGGTTGTTGACACGATAGACCATGTAACCTTCCAGTTCTATTTTGATGCCAACTGTAATGGTGCGGAGGACGACGGGTCTGCGTGGACGGACATGGCTGTCGTTGGATCGAGTGCCAATCCCGATTACAATGGGGACCTGGCGCCAGATGGGACTACGACCTCATTCAACGACTGGGGTGTAATCTGGGACACTTCCGCGCTCTCTGAGGGACAGTACATTTTAAGGGTGACGGCTGTTGACAATGATGGCAACTCGGTCACGAAGACTGTTGGGATCTACAACAAAGTAACGGACGATTGCCACGAAGGGGCGAACCCAACATGGGAGTCGTACTCCGATGCCGGCATGACAGTTCAAAGCGACAATTTCAACACTACGCCTGCTTGTTATGTTTATATGAAAGGTGATTTCCAGCCTCTAACAACATACAACGTCTCTTTTTACAACCCCTCGGGGACAAGTATCCAGTCGAGAACCCTGCTCAGCCAGTCATTCGGTTCCCTCGAGGATTCACTTCTGATAGACAGTACCAGACCAGGAGGAACCTATCACTCCGTTGTATATCCCCAGAACTTCACTCCACCTTCAACCTACAACGGAACCTATAATTCATCTACGAACCCCTTCCTTGCGGATGATATATTCTTCGTCTTTGTATGCCAAAGTCAGCCGCCAATAGTATCCTCTCCCATTTGTGCTGGAGATAGTGTGACAATTTCAGGTAGCAGTGTCGAGCCGCCGGGTTCAACCATAACAGTTTATGTTAATGGTTCTCCTGTTGGAACGACGACGGTTCAGGCCGACGGAACCTGGTCATTGTCTGGGGTTTCTTTATCAGCTGGACAGGTCGTTTCGGCAACGGTTCAGGCTTCTGGCGAATCAGTGAGTGGTCTTTCGAATGAGATTGAGGTTTGTTCCAGCTCGAGTGATGTTACACCGCCGCCTGTCATCACGACGCCAATCTATGGTGAAGCCACTTCTATTTCAGGAACATCAGTGCCGAATGCGACTATAGATGTCTATGTCGACGGGGTCTATGTTGGAACAACGACTGCTAATGATTCCGGCGATTGGACACTTAACGGTCTATCTCCTCTGGCTGAAGGAGCTATTGTTACCGCCACGGCGACAATCAGCCCAACAGGAACCAGTATCTGGTCGGCGCCCGTAGTGGTTGGTGGTATTATTCACCTACTCAGGAGTGACAAAGTAACAAGCCTGACATCTTACAATCCTGCCGAAATCTTTGTACGCAAGTACCCATCCGCTCCTGCGATGGATCCATTGGGAGCCAATCACTATTACAACGACGGCGAAGGTGCTCTCGAACAGGGCAATGGCAGCAGTGACGACGATAATTTCTATCTCCGTGATATCCACCAGCCGGTGACCGACCCCGATCCGACCGTACTAAATGATTCATCCCGCCCCCTGGTTTTCTATGAACTTATTGATAATGGAGAAAACAACAGAGAGATATTCCTGAGCAAGGATGGTGGCGTGATCACCATAACTTATACGCCTTAGTTTACTTTTTTATATACCATTCTTTTCCCCGGTTGGCAGGCTTCGGCCTGCCACCTCTTTTTTTGTCTTAAAATCGGCAATGATACCGCAGGATTACCAATTAGCCTATTAGATGGCAGGGCTTTACTCTTGCAAAAAAGGGAATAAGGAAGATTGCTTCGTAAGATGAGGCTGCGAAGGAGCACTCGCAATGACAGCGTTGTCAATTAACTGTCATCACGAGGTTCACTTCGAGGCATTGACAAACGAAGTGATCTTCCTTTGTTTGGCCCATCTTCTACAGTTGTGTTTGACAAGTGCTTATTTTTCTGATGGTTAC
>DYJZ01000006.1 GCA_020722885.1 Thermoanaerobaculum aquaticum | reverse complement strand
CATTTCATATAACTCGTTCATATCCGAAGTACTTCGTTTTTTGTTCCATTTTGGGAGTATAGACGAAGTATTTCGTTTATCCCGATTCTGACTGAATTGCCAGAATTCTTCATTTTTAACAAATTTTGTCATCTTTCAATCTCTTTTTTCAGATTTATAAAGTATCCAATGGATTCTTTATCTTTTCCTATGACTTCTTGCTTACAAGCGTGTAAATTTTCGTCGTTTTTGAGCCTGTATGCCCGAAAATCTCCTGAATATACCTTAAATTAACACCACTTTCCAGTAGATGCGTCGCAAAACTATGGTGAAGACTATGCACTATTAAATCTTTTATTGTGTTCATGTTTATTATTATTATAATTTTAAATTAATGTCAAAGCACTGCTGTCCAGGATAATTTGAAAACAGAAGGTTTATCCTTAAAAATTGAGGGTTTTGGACTGGTATTAGGGGGGTTTGAAAATGAGGTACACGGGATTGTCATTTAAATTTTGGTTTTCCCTCAAAAAGTGCACTTATCCAGCAATTGTTGAGCCTCATTTCAGTGTTTTATAGTTCCCTTTTTAGTAGGGAAAAATTATTTTATCCGAAAATGGCTCACCTTTTTCCTTTTTCTTTTCCCCTTGACTTCTTAGATGGTTCTGTCAAAATTTATTTTGGACAGATGTGATGCTCCACCTTTTTTTGTTTAGATTATATTTTATACCTTCCACCCAATTTTTGCTAAATTTCTTTTTATCTCCTCATCCAGTCTTCTTCCTTTTTCCATTTGCTTTGCCAGTTCTGATGTGAGGGTTTTCATCTTTTCTTCGAATGCCTCATCATCTTCTTCTTCTTCTGTACCCACACAACTGAATTTATTTTTCTTTATTATTACGGGCAACAAACCAGAGGCAGGAATCATTGTATTGTAAAACAGTTGAGAAGGCAGAGCCACAATGAAATCCAAAAGATCGGCACCTGCTTCTACATCCCATGATATTTTCCATTTTTTGCAATATGATTTTTTATAATATTCACTCCTTATAAAGGATTGTTTCCTTTAAATTCTTTAATCTTTCTATAGTAATTGGATTTTATTTTCATCAAATTCATATTTCCTAAAGCATCGTGCTACTAATTTTTGTTCAAAATAAACATAAATTCCAGCTTTTTCTTTTGATTTCTTTAGTGTATATCCTGGTATTTTTTCCAGTAATTTATACAGATCGATTTTTTCTCAAAATTTAATCCTGTTAATGTATTAGCTCCGCCAAGCCCACCTTTTTTCATGATTTCATTTTCCAAAAATCAAGTCTATTAGTATTTTCATAAATACACCCTTTTAATCTTTTTATGGATAGTGATACATATTCTTCATCAATCTCACAACCCACAAAAAATCTATTCAATTTTATTGCAGCAATGCCGGTAGTTGAATTACCTGCAAATGAATCAAAGATTAAATCACCTTCTTTAGTACTTGCTAAAATACTTCTTTCTAAAAGTTTAACCGGTTTTTGTGTTGGATGTTTACCATACAATTTTTCTTCGCTGTTTGGAGCTGGAATTGTCCATACACTTTTCATTTGCTTTCCTTGATTTAATCGCCTCATTTCTTCATAATTAAAAAATGTTTTGATTTATTATTTTTTGCAGCCCAGATTATTGTTTCAGTTGAATGGGTAAAATAACGACAGGAAAGATTTGGTGGAGGATTCGGCTTTTCCCTAGAAATGTCATTTAATATTTTCATACCGAGTTGCTGCATTGCAAAACCCACAGAATAGATAACATGATGTGTTCCAGTTACCCAGATAGTTCCGTTGGGCTTAAGTAACTTTTGACAACGGGAAAGCCAGGAAAGGTTAAACCTGTGATTTCCATTGACACCTTTTGATTTATCCCACTCACCTTTATCAACTTTTGTCATTTTACCTGCCCTACAGGTAATGCCACCATTTGATAAAAAATAAGGGGGATCTGCAAAAATCATATCAAATATGCCTTCAGGATATTCTTTTATAAAAATATCCATTAAATCATCACAATCAGATTTATAAAGAATCACACCATTTTCTTCGTCTCTGAAAACGCAGAATTTTTCAGAAAATGAGTAATTAAAAAAATTATTTCTCTTAATTTTATCCATTTTCCCTTTATTTTTATACCTCTTTTATTTCCACTTCCTTAAACTTCCTTTCGGGAAAATCCACTCCGCGGTTTTCAATTCTGTATCTTCCACTTTATACCAGGGAGAAAACTCCTCACCACTCTTTAGAATGTGCATCTCCTGTGAGGGCATATAACTTTGAGCAAGAAGCATAATTTTTTCACCTTTCTCATTTTGTGCAAGATCAACAACAATGACTGCGTGTCCAGGGCTACCAGCTTCAAGAAAAATATCCCCTATTTCAATATTGTTTAATTCACCCTTAACTGTATCTTTTTGCAAAGACGCTGTTCCACAATAGGTATAAATAAATTCAAGGTATTCTTCAAAAATTTTTCTGCTCTCTCCTTTTTTGTCAGTTTTTACCCATTCACTTTTATTTCCTGCAACTTTTATACGGTATCCTTCAATATACTTTCTGTATGGAACAACCATACCATTTGTCAGAGTAAAAATAATATTTTCATATTCCCCTTTTTCATAAAAGTACTCAGCCCTGAGTTTAATTATTGCATCTGCACATTGAATAAGGTCTTTTTCAATTATTGGCATATCAAGAACAGCCGCCCATACTTTGTTTTGCTTTATTTTCCCGTTGAAAAGATGAACAGGTGTTCCTTCTGGTTTAATTTTATAATTCTGAAGAAATTCTCCAAAACTTTTTTGTGAGGGAACAATTCTGCTAAACCCTTCAGGTGTTTTGAAACGACTGTTTATTGTATTTCCTTCAAAGTCGTATAGTGAAGCAGAACTCTCTTCAATAAAACAACTTATAAGAATAAACAGGAGAATAAACTTTGCTTTGTCTTTACTTCTTCGATTTTTGAAAGTTTTTTGATTAATAAGAAAGGACATATTTATCCATTTCTTTTACTGATAGGTTTCGTACTCAATTTTTATAAAGGATGTAATGACATTTTCTCCTGATAAGATTTTTATTTCTGTGTTTAATCCTTCTTTGTTGTAAGCCCTTTTCTCATATCCTGATACAATATTTGTACCGGTTACTTTTTTTATCCGGGTAAGGTTGTTGTTTTCATCATAAGAATAGTAAAGCCTGTCTTTTTCTACATTTCCCTTTCTGTAATTTATTTTTTCTACAAGATTTCCTCTGGCATCGTAAGTATAAACCACTCTCGACACAAGATTGCCGGCATCATCGAAGATATTCATTTCATAGCATTCATCTTTGTCGTAATCAGCAGGATAAAAATATTCAACTGTATTCAACAAAATTTTCTCTCCATTGTACATTTTTGCCCTTATAATTTTCCTGTCTTTACCATAATAATATTCATAAATATCAGTTAATTTCCCATTCCCATCCTTAGATTCAGCCGAAATTACTCTTCCTTCGGAGTCATATTTATAGTCTGTTTCTTCCAAAATTTTTCCTTCCCCTGACCGAACAACTTCTTTAACCAGATTAGAGTTTTTGTCGTATTTGTAGTGACTTTCTTTTTCAATGATATTACCATTAAATTTCCGCAGGACTACGATTCTTCCCTCTGTATCAAATTCTTTTTCAATTCTCTCTAAAACATTTTCTGTTGAAGCACCATCTACAACTTCATACCTTTTTGCTCTTGCTATCTTTATTTTTGACTTTTTGTATATGGTTCTAACATTCAACTTCTGCTGCTTTTCCTTCAAAGTTTTTACCGGCTCCTCAAATGAAATAAGCAAGGTTGAAAAAAGTAGAATTAGCAAAAATAGTAAAATCTTTTTCACCGTCATTTTTTATATCTCCTTATATTTATGAAAATTTCCTTTTTAAATAAAATTCCACTGTTCTTTTTATCCCTTCTTCAAAAGATACCTGAGGAACAAAGGAAATTTCTTTTTTTATTTTGTCTGTTTTAAGAGTTCTTATTTTGTCTTCAGCAATTCTCCCCTTTTCATATTTGACAAGTTTTTCAAGGTCTTTAACATTTTTGTTTAAATAGGTAGAAAGATTTCTTAAAACTTCTGTTATTATTTCGTTCTGACTTCGCGGGTTGTTCGCCCCAATGTGATAAACTTCACCACTTTTGCCACTTTCAAGAAGACTTAAAACAGCCCTGTTGTGATCGTCAACATATATCCAGTCTCTCACTATTGTTCCATCACCAAATATTTTTATTTCTTTGTTTTGAAGCACCTTTTCAATTATCATAGGAATAAATTTATCGTAAGACTGATAGGGACCATAAATATTGGTCGTTCTGGTTGAAATAACATCCATTCCGAAAGTTTTGTTGTAGGCAAAAGAAAAAAGGTCAGCCCCTGCCTTGCTTGCCGCATAGGGGGTTGTTGGCTTCAACGAACTTTCTTCAGAAAATCCCCTTTCTTCCATCGTTCCATAAACTTCATAAGACGAAAGGTGAACAAATCTAATCTTTTTCGTGTAACTCGCTTTTCTTACCTCTTCGAGAAGTCTTACGCTTCTTTCTATGTTTACCTCTGCAAATTCGCTGGGGTCTCCCATTTCCTTACCTGAAGGGTTTTTTGCCGCAAAATGAAGCACATAGTCAAACCCCTCTTCTTCAAATAGCCTGCCCAGCTTTTCGTCATTCAGGTCTATTTTTTCAAGCCTTAACCTCTGATTGTATCTTTCTATGAGCCCTTCAAGCGATGGAGTAATCTTCTGCCCCACTATTCTGTCAACAACACAGATTCTCCACTCTAACTTTTCCTGCAAAACAAGCCTGACAAAATTTCCACCTACAAAACCGCCTCCACCTGTAACAAGAAGAGATTTGATCACAGAACAATTCTCATCAAATGAGCCATCTTTACCGTTTCGCATACTGTTTTTCAATATATTCAAGATATTCACCAGAGATTATTCTTCTCCACCACCCTTCGTTCTCAATATACCATTTAACGGTCAAATCAATTCCTTCTTCAAAGGAAACTTTTGGCTTGAACCCCAATTCTCTTTCTGCTTTTGATGGATCCATCGCATATCTGAAATCGTGTCCCGGCCTGTCTTTTACAAAAGCAATCTCAGGTTCTTTAAAACCTTTTCTATCTTTTAGAAAAACTTTTAGTTTTTCAATAAGCAGTTTTACAAGGTCAATGTTTCTCTTTTCACACCTTGCTCCCAGATTGTAAATCTCTCCTTTGTTACCTTTTTCAAATGCAAGGATCGTTCCATCATTGTGGTCGTCAACAAAAATCCAGTCTCTTACATTTCTCCCATCACCATAGACAGGCAGCGGCTCACCATCAATTGCTCTTTTTATCATAAAGGGGATCAATTTTTCAGGAAACTGATAGGGACCATAATTGTTACAGCATCTTGTTATAACACAATTTAATCTATATGTTTTAAAGTAGGAAAGAACAAAAAGGTCTGACGCAGCTTTACTTGCAGAATATGGAGAGGAAGGATCTATTTTGGTTTCTTCTGTAAAAGCCCCCTTATCACCGAGCGCTCCGTATACTTCATCCGTCGAAATATGCAGGAACCTGCATTCCTCGTTTTTAAAAAATTTTCTTGCTCCCTCAAGAAGATTGACCGTTCCCAGAACATTTGTCTCAACAAATTGAAGTGGTCCAAGAATTGACCTGTCAACATGGCTTTCAGCAGCAAAATGGATAACTCCGTCAAAATCCTCCTGTTTAAAGAGGTTGAAGACTCCATTTTTATCTCTTATATCAATTTTTACAAATGCGTATCTCTCTTTATAGCTTTCTTTTAAACCCTTGAGATTCTCAAGATTTCCTGCATAGGTAAGGGCATCTAAAGCAACAATTCTCCAATCACTTTTTAGTTTTAGAGCTCTTCTGACAAAATTACTCCCTATAAAACCGGCAGCTCCGGTAACAAGGATATTTTTCATAGAAAATTCTCCTCTTTCAGATACATTTTAAGAGATACTCTATAATCTCTGATCAAATTTTCCGGTATAGCCTCGTTTCTAAGAAATCCATATTTAGGTCTTATAGCATCTCTTTTTAATTGGTCAGAATTTATTTCATTTACTTTGCAGCGGCTTCCTGTTGCCTTCAATATTTCCTTTGCAAATGTGAACCAGGTGATCGGACCGCCACCTCCTACCGTATGCACAATGCCAACATATCCATTTTTTAGTAGATAGTCAATTTGCTCAACTAAATCTTTTGTCCACGTTGGTACACCCCACTGGTCACCAACAACATCAATTTTATCTTTTTCTCGGGACAATCTGACAATTGTCTTTACAAAATTTTTTCCATTCTTCCCGTAGAGCCACTGTGTTCTACAAATTAAAAAATTGTCTCCTGAAAAAATTTTTTTTATCTCATTTTCAGCCAACAATTTGGTTTCACCATAGTAGCAGGTCGATGGCCCCGCCTCATCTTCGGGAAGGTATCCCTCCTTCTTAATCCCGGGAAAAACATAGTCTGTAGATATATGAACAAGAAAAGCCTTTTTATCTTTGCAAATTTTTGCAACATTTGATGCACCTTCAAAATTCACTTTTAATGCTTCTTCCTTTTTCTTCTCTGCCCCATCGACATCGGTAAAAGCAGCAGCATTTATTACAATATCAGGCTTTGATTTCTCAAATACATCTTTCAGGGACTTTATATCTGTAATGTTAACTTCAGGAATGTCAGCAGGATAAATATCATAAAATGATCTAAGATATTCTTTAGCATCAGTTCCAAACATCCCTTTAGCACCCAAAAGCAGTATTTTCTTCATTATTTATCTGTCTTTTACCGCCCAGTCGTAGTTTATAACGCCATTGTTATGAGCTGGAAGTCTGTATTCATCCGGCTCATTGTAGTTGTATGATTTTGTTGGAATGTTTATCACATAAGCCTCTTCATTCCCGAGACATTTCCAGCCGTGGTAAACACCTATTGGAACCTGAACAAGAAGAGGATTTCTTTCTCCAATGTAAAATTCGTTTATTTCACCTTTTGTCGGTGAACCATCTCTTAAATCTGCAAGAACCAGCCTCACCATTCCCTTTATACAGGCAAAATTATCTTTTTGAAGTTTGTGGTAGTGCCATGCTTTTACAACACCCGGGTAAGTTGTTGACAGATAAACCTGCCCAAAAGTTTCAAACATCACGTCATCGTTTCTTAAAATTTCCATTACTTCACCGCGATCGTCTGGAATGACTTTCAAATTTTTAATTTTTACTCCTTCAATCATTTTACCTCCAAGAGTTCATTTGCAATTTTCAAACTTTCAAATGTTCCGGCGTCTGTCCACCACCCTTTAAGAAAATCATATTCGAGAGCATTTTTCTCAATGTATGCATTGTTCACATCAGTTATTTCAAGTTCCCCTCTTGCACTCGGTTCTTGCTTTTTTATTATTTCATATACAGAAGAGTCATAAAAATAGATTCCTGTAACAGCGTAGTTTGATTCAGGTTCTTCAGGTTTTTCAACTATTTTTACAACTTTATCGCCCCGCAAAGTGGCAACGCCAAACCTTTTCGGGTCCTTGACTTCTTTAAGAGCGATCCTTGCCCCTTTTTCTTTCTGGATTTGACTAAAATTTTTTGCCATTTCCAGAAGAGAATCTTCAAAAATGTTATCACCGAGAATTACACCAACAGAGTCTCCCCCTGCAAAGTTTTCCGCTAGAAGAAGTGCCTGAGCAATTCCACCCGCCTCGTCCTGAACCTTGTAAGTGAATCTGCAGTTAAAGTCTTTTCCTGAACCGAGCAAACTTACAACATCGCCCATATGCTCTGTTCCTGTTACTATAAGAATTTCCTCAATCCCTATCTCTGTAAATTTTTCAACAGGGTAATATATCATTGGCTTTCTCCCAACAGGTAAAAGGTGCTTATTTGTTACTTTTGTCAAAGGATAGAGCCTTGACCCTGTTCCACCAGCAAGTATTACGCCTTTCATTTCTTCTCCTTTTTTAAAATCTCTTCAACAAGTTTCTTTATTCCTTCAGACTTATCAAGTGGTGTGCATAAAGACCCTTCTTTTAAATCTGCAAACACATAAGAATCAATTTCTCTTGCAATTGTCTCCTCTCTGTCTGTTATGATCAGGGAGTTCTTACAGTTTTCAATTTTCGGATTGCCTATTACTGCATTTCCATTTTCATCTTTTGGAAGAATTTCATAAAGAGATTTAAAATTCCCAACATCTGACCATTTAAAATCTGCTTTTACAACATAAACAGTATCAGCCTTTTCCATCAAGGCATAATCTATAGAATCAGGCTTCAAATTTTTAAAATCTTCTTCTACTTTGTTTTCAATAATTTTTCTTGAAGCATTTATATAATCAGGACAATACTTTTCCATATTTTTTTCAAGAACATCTACTGGAAAAGCAAACATCCCTGAATTCCAGAGAAATTTGCCACTTTTAACCATTTTCGAGGCGGTTTCGTAATCGGGTTTCTCTCTGAAAGACTTTACTCTGTATCCAAATTCAACCTCTTCCGCCATCTCTATGTATCCATAACCTGTTGCAGGATATGTTGGCACAATTCCAATAAGTCCAAACCCATCTCTCTGCCTTGAAAGTGAGGTAAGAGCAAGGAATCTCTCCTTGAATTTATCTGTCTCGGGAATAGAATGGTCAGCAGGAAGAATAACTAAAACAGCATCCCCACCAATCTCTTTCTTTGCATATAGTGCGGCAAGAGCAATGGCTGGTGCTGTATTCTTTGGACATGGTTCTTTGAGCAGTCTCACATTTTCTCTTTCACAAAAAGGAAGAAGTTTTTCCGAAGCTACGGTTAAAACAATTTCTGGAGATAAAGAAAAAGCCCTCTTTACAGCCTCATCGTACAGAGTTCCAAGTTTTCCGAGATTTATGAAAGGTTTTGATACTTCTGGATTGCTCAAAGGCCAGAGTCTTGTCCCGGAACCTCCCGCAAGAATCGCCACACAAATTTTCACACTATTCACATTATTTTTTAATTTCTTCATTTAAACCTCCGGCATCAAATTGTTTATTTGATTTTACAAAATATCAGTTAAGAATAGACTCTTTAACTTCAATATTTATCTCTCTACCAAAATATTGAAGTAAAAGTCTTACTCTTTCTTTTTCTTTAAGATACTCTAAAACAACACCCTCAAGTCCAGAAAATGAACCTTTTGATATTTTTACTTTCTGTCCCCTTTTAAATTTATTGGGCTTTTCCACATAAATAACTCCGCTGGAATCTTGCCTTTGCTTGAAGAAATTGATCGTCTCTTCCTCAAGAACCGCAAGTTGCTCTTTGAACATAAGAGGACAAAGCACATTGGGTGATTTTTTTATATATGAAATATCAAAACGGGGAGACAATTTTGTAAAAACATAGCCGGGGAAAAGAGGCTTTGCCTTTGTCTCTTTTCCCTTAAGTTTAATTATTGGAAGGTAAACTTCAAACCCATCTTTCACAAAAAAATCTTTTACAAAAATTTCCTTCTTAGGCTTGCTTCTTATGACAGCCCACACTTTTTCTGAAAGCGATAAATCACAAAGCATTATCTGCTTCCTGAATAGAAATTGGCAATTTCTCTCACGACTTCTTTCACTTCTTCTTCCCTCAATTCTGCAAAAATGGGAAGAGCCAGAACCTCGTCCGCAGCCTTCTCTGTTTCTAAGAGATCACCTCTTTTATAGCCTAAAAAACCAAAACAGGTCTGCATATGAAGAGGCACAGGATAGTATATCATATTGCCTATATTTTTTTGATCGAGATAAGCCTTTAGTTCATCCCGCCTTTTTGCCCTTATTACAAACTGATGATAAATATGTTTTGAATGGGATGGACAAAAAGGAGTTTCGACCTCCTTCACCCTTTCAAATTCCGCCCTGTATAAATCCGCTATTTCAGCCCTTTTTTTATTCCACTTATCAAGATATTTCAACTTTATTCTTACAACGGCTGCCTGAATCTCATCAAGTCTTGAATTGTATCCAATTTCATCATGATAGTATCTTCTTTCAGAGCCGTGAACCCTTAGTTTTTTTAGTCTTTTTGCGAGATTCTCGTCACCCGTCGATATCAATCCCCCATCACCAGCACCGCCAAGATTTTTGGTGGGAAAAAATGAAAAAGCTGAGGCTTCTCCGAATGTTCCTGCTTTTCTTCCTTTGTATTCAGAGCCGAATGCCTGACAGGAATCTTCAAGAATTTTAAGATTGTATTCTTTACAAATAGAAGTTATCTCATCCATTTCACAGGGAAGACCATAAAGATGAACAGGAAGAACTATTTTGATTTTTGTTTTATCTTTCTTGAAAACTACTCCCTCTTCAGCCCTGTCGCATTCACTTTCAAGAAATTCTCTTAATTTTGCAGGAGAAATGTTAAAACTAACAGGGTCAATATCAACAAAAAATGGTCTGCCTTTTGCATTGTGAATAGCCCCGGAAGTAGCAAAAAATGTGAAAGATGTTGTTATCACGCCTTCGCCTTCCTTCAAACCCATAGCCCTAAGGGAAAGAAGAAGGGCGTCTGTTCCTGAAGCAACTCCAATGCAATATTTTGCCCCTAAATATTCAGCAGTTTCTATTTCAAGTTTTGAAACGTTTTCTCCGAGGATAAAATGTTGATTTTCAAATATTTTAGAGATTGATGCAGTAACTTCCTTCTCTATCTGTTTATATTGTCTTTTAAGGTCTAAAATTGAAACAGCCATATCACCTCCATAAACAAAGTATTTTATAATAAATTATTGAAAAAAGCAAAATTTTTTATTTTAAAAATTAAGGCAGAAATAAATTTTTGTTGTGTTTTTTAAAAAAAGGGCGGGGAATTCCCCGCCCCATCAATCACTTAACTTTGACAATTTCGTCTGTATCTATTTGAGCTTTCTGAAGCCTTCCAGAGAAATCAACATAGATAGCTTTCCATTCAGAGAAGAGGTCAAGTGCCTCTTTTCCACCTTCTCTATGTCCATTTCCTGTCTGCTTTACTCCTCCGAAAGGAAGATGATTTTCTGCTCCAATGGTTGGAGCGTTGACATAGAACAAGCCTGTTTGAACATCCCTCATAGCTGTAAAGGCTTTGTCTACATCCTGGGTGTAGATTGAACCGGACAGACCATAACGGCAGTCATTCTGCAAATAAATTGCTTCCTCAAATGTCTTAAAAGGGACTACCGCAAGAACAGGACCAAAAACCTCTTCCTTAAAGAGTCTCATCTTTGGAGTAACATCAGCAAAAATAGTTGGTTCAATAAAAAATCCATTCTTATATTTAGGACCAGTTAGACGCTTTCCACCACAAACGAGTTTTGCTCCCTCTTTTTTTGCAATTTCTATGTATTCAAGATCTGTATTGAGTTGCTTTTCATCAACAGCAGGGCCCATTTCCGTTGTCTCATCAAGTCCTGGACCTACTTTTAGAGATTTAGCCCTCTTTATCAGCATAGAAAGGAATTTGTCATAAATTTTCTTGTGAACAAGACATCGACTTGTGGCGGTGCATCTCTGACCTGTTGTTCCAAATGCCCCCCAAAGGACTCCATCAAGAGCCAGTTCAAGATTGGCATCGTCCATAACAATGATGGCGTTTTTGCCACCCATTTCAAGCCCTACTCTCTTAAAATCCTTTGCGCATGCGAGATTTATCTGCCTTCCAACCTCTGTGGATCCAGTAAAAGAAATAAGAGAAACATCTGGATGTTCACAAAGAGGGGTACCAACATTTCTTCCGCTGCCTGTAACATAATTTATTACACCTGGAGGAAACCCGACTTCTTCCGCTCCCTTAACAAGATTCCAGACGCTAAGAGGAGAGAGAGTCGCTGGCTTCATCACAACAGTGTTGCCGCAAACTAAGGCAGGCATCAATTTCCAGCAGGGAATTGCCATAGGAAAATTCCACGGAGTAATCAAGCCACATACCCCTATCGGCTGCCTTACGGTCATCGCCCATTTATTGGGGAGTTCAGAAGGGGTTGTTTCCCCAAATTGTCTTCTTCCCTCTCCAGACCAGTAGAGAGCACAATCTATCCCTTCCTGAACATCTCCTCTTGTTTCTTTAAGAATCTTTCCCATTTCCCTTGTTGCATCTCTGGCAAGACTTTCTTTATTTTTTTTCAAATAGAGCCCAAGTTGCATAACAAGCTCCCCTCTTTTGGGGGCAGGTATTAAACGCCATTTTTTGAATGCTTCCTTTGCTGCCTGAACGGCATCATTCACATCTTCAGGCGTGCTATCCTGAAAGTAACCTATGACATCATTTGTGTCTGCGGGGTTTACATTTTCAAAAGTTTTACCCGATTTGCTTGAAACCCATTTTCCATTAATAAAATTTTTGTAAACAGGAACTTTCTTTGCCATTTAATCCTCCTTAAATATTCTGCCCTTTGGGGCTAAATTTTTATTTTAGCACAATTCGTTTAAACATAAAATTTTTCTAAGCCTTATCTTGCAAAACAATCTTCTTCACTCCATTTTGTCGCAGTCATTGCGAGCAGACGTAACCTGTCATTGCGAGTGCTCCTTCGAAGCCTTGTCTTGCGAAGCAATCTCCCTCTTCCCAAACAAAGGAAGATCACTTCGTTTGTAAATGCCTTTAAGCAAATCTCCTAAGAACATTATCATATAGTTATGACATGGACTTCTACAAAGTCTTGACAAAAATTCAATCTTATATCATAATATAGGATTGTCATGGAGGATTAGATGTACGCCATTTTTAAGACAGGGTCAAAGCAGTATAAGGTTAGCAGCGGAGACAAAATAAAGGTTGAAAGGCTTGGTCTAAAGACTCAAGAAGAAGTAACTTTTAAGCCTATTCTCGTATCTAATAACAACAAAATCGATTTCAACGAAGATGGAAAATGGACTATAAAAGCAAAAGTTATTTCTGAAGGCAAGCATAAGAAAATTCTTGTCTTCCATAAGAAGAGAAGAAAACACTACAAGAAATTAAGAGGCCATAGACAACTTTTCACTCTTGTTGAAATTAACTCTATTGAGAAGGATTAGGAGATGGCTCATAAAAAAGGTCAAGGAAGTTCAAGAAACGGAAGAGACAGCAACTCGCAGAGGCTCGGCGTAAAGATGTTTGGTGGTGAAATGGTAAAAGCAGGAGCAATCCTTGTCCGCCAGCGCGGAACCCCGCACAAGCCTGGAAAAAATGTTGGAATTGGAAGCGACGATACCCTTTTTGCATTGATTGACGGAAAGGTTTCTTTTAGAAAAAGGGGAAGACTTGGAGTTTTCGTCGATGTCCTTCCCTGACGGGGCTTGATGTTTGTTGATTCCGCCCGTATCTTTGTCAAATCGGGGCACGGGGGAGCCGGAGCAGTAAGTTTCAGAAGAGAAAAATATGTTCCCAAAGGAGGACCTGATGGAGGAGATGGTGGGCGTGGTGGCAGTGTTTACATCGTAGGAAAACAGTCTTTAAGAACTCTTCTCTCATTCAGGTACAAAAAAAGATTCATAGCAGAAAGCGGAAAGCCAGGTGAAGGAAGCCTTAAGAGCGGTTCCGCAGGAAAAGACCTCTTTATTTATGTTCCTCTCGGAACTGTTGTTTATATAGAAGATCAAGATAAAGTAGTAGCAGACATAACCGATCCAAATAAAAAGATTTTGATAGCAAAGGGCGGTAGGGGCGGAAAAGGAAACGCACATTTCAAAACTTCAACGCACCAGACTCCCCGTTTCGCACAAAAGGGTGAAAATGGAGAGGAATTCTTCCTGAGGCTTGAACTCAAGCTTCTTGCAGATGTCGGGCTTGTAGGAATGCCAAATGCAGGCAAATCCACTCTTCTTGCGGCACTCACCAGTGCAAAGCCCAAAATTGCTCCCTATCCTTTTACAACATTAAGCCCCAATCTTGGCGTCGTCGAGGGTAAAAAACACAATTCTTTCGTTATTGCAGATATTCCGGGGTTGATCGAAGGTGCGCACAAGGGAGCTGGACTGGGAGACGAATTTCTTAAACATATAGAAAGAACAAGATTATTGCTTCATCTTGTGGATTTATCTGATGAGACCTCTTCTCCTTTAATGAGATTTAAAACGATTCAGAATGAAATGGAGATGTACCAGAAAAACCTGCTTGAAAAACCTTTGATTGTTGTTGGGACAAAGATTGACATACCTTATAATGAGGAACGTGAGGAAGAACTAAAAGAATATATAAGTAACCTTAATATTCCTTATTTCAAAATTTCTGCTGCTGCCCACAGGGGCTTAAAACCTCTTCTAAAAAAAGTTTGGTCTTACTTTGAGGAAAAATGAAAAGGATTGGTATTCTTGGCGGAACTTTTGATCCTCCTCACAATGGTCATCTTCAAATAGCAAAAACAGCGAAAAAGTGCCTTTCTCTTGATTTAATTCTTTTTATCCCCTGCAGCAGACACATTTTAAAGAAAACAAAGCCACACGTTTCAGATTTTCACAGGTCTAACATGGTTTCTCTTCTCTGTACCAATGACGACACCTTTATTATTGAAAACTGCGAACTTGAAAAAGGAGGAATTTCATTTACTTCTGACACGCTTGCTTTTCTTAAAAAAAAATACAAGAATTCAAAATTCCTTCTTCTAATGGGAAAAGATTCGTATGATTCATTAGATTTATGGAAATCACCTGAAAAAATAAGGGACCTTGCCAGGATTGTAGTTATTCCGAGAGGCAAGGAAGAAATTGTTTTAAAAGATAAAAGAGATATGGATATTAAAACAAAAAAAATAAATGTTTCATCAACACAGATACGAAACAATCTTTTAAAGGGTATTTCTGTTGAAAGATTTGTCCCAAAAGCCGTATTAAGATATATAAAAAAAGAGAAGCTTTATATAAGAAAGGAGAGTTAATGAAACTTTTAGAAAAAAAGATTTTGAAAAAGACGCTAAATGTTATTGAAGAAATGAAAGGACAGGAAATACTCACACTTGATTTGAGGAAATTGACTACTTTGACAGACTATTTTGTAATAACCTCTGCGACAAACACAAAACAGGTTGCTGCGATGGCAAAAAAAATTGGAGACCAGATTTATGAATGGTATGGAGTAAAACCTCTTCATACAGAAGGGATGAAAAACGCAATGTGGATTTTGATGGATTACGGCTTTTTTATCCTTCACATTTTTCTTGATGAAAAAAGAAGAACTTACAATCTTGAAAAAATCTGGCTTGACGCGCCAAGAGTCTCTGTAAAATGATAATTGCTTCTAACGACCCAGAATTTAAAAGCATCTTGAAATTGTCAGAAAAGATAGCCACAGAAAAAATGCCTGTAGTAATTGTTGGAGAAACGGGAACTGGCAAGACCTTCCTTGCAAAATACATACACAGTAAGAGTCCTTTTAAATCGGAGCCATTTATTTCAGTAAGGATAACAGACCTTCCTGAAACTCTTGTTGAGAGCGAGATTCTTGGAGTTGAAAAAGGAATCGCAACAGGTGTCCTTCCCAAAGCGGGTATTCTGGAATCTGCCGGTTCAGGAATGATTTGCATCGCCGGACTTGAAGATGTTTCCTTCAAAACACAGGCACTTTTTCTAAGGGTTCTTGAAACGGGCGAGTTTGAAAAAATCGGTGGCAAAAGAAAACTTAAATTTAATGGAAGAATAATTGCCGAATTTCAAAATGATCCAGCCATTTTGATCAGGGAAAAAAAATTGAGGGCAGATCTGTTTTACAGACTCAATGTCTTTGAAATTTATTTGCCCCCTTTAAGAGAAAGAAAAAGAGATATTTTGCCGCTTTTTAAGAAGTTTCTCAAAGAAGAATTTAAAAAACATAAAATAAAAAATTTCGAGATTGAAGAAGATTTAAAGGATTTTATTCTTAATTATAATTGGAATGGCAATATTAGAGAGTTAAAGAATGTCGCAATTTATCTTTCACTTAAAAACGAAACTTTTTTGAAAGCGGAGTATCTTCCCCCAAGCTACCTGTTATCCATTTCAACGCCAATAGAGAATGCAACAAATGCAAAAATGTCTTTAAAGCAACTGAAAAAAGCGTACATAATGTCCGTTCTTGCAAGATGCGGAGGCAATAGAAGTGAGGCAGCAAAGTGGCTCAAAATAAGCAGAAAAAATCTCTGGGAACAATTGAAAGAAAAATGAGTTTGGGTTATTATAGGCACTTATAATATGTGGGAGATTAAACTTTTGACGGTTGGAAAAACTCGAAACAAAGCCATAATGGAAGAGATAAAGAGACTCTCATCTCAGATGTCAAATGGCTGGAGGCTTTCCTTTGATTATGTTGCCCTTGCGGAGAAAAAAGATGTCTCTGCAAGAACAAAGGAGGAGACCATCTTCCTTCTTTCAAAGATTCCAAAGGAGTCTCACACTTATTTCCTTTCAGCAGAAGGAACGGAATACAGCAGCGAAAATTTCTCAAACATACTTAAAAAGTACAAGGACTCTGGCGAGAAATTATGCTTCGTGATAGGTGGAGCCTACGGCTTTGATAGAAATCTTATTCCGAAAAACGCAAAACTTGTTTCTCTTTCAAAAATGACTTTTTCTCATGAAATGGCTCTTCTTGTTCTCGTCGAGCAGATTTACAGAGCTTACACTATATATAACAATATTCCTTATGCAAAGTAAAAAAGGGGTAGAAAATGGATAAAAAAACAAGAGCAAAATACGAGAAACTTCTGATTCAGAAAAGGATGGAACTTGAAAAGGCTTACTTTGAAAAAATCCACAAAAGTGGTGATGCTGGCGCGGACGGTACTCTGGACTCTGTTGATGAAGCATCAGTAAACTACAACAAGGAATATTGGTATTCCCTTTCTGATTCAGACAGAAAGACCCTGAGGCTAATAGCCGATGCCATTGTCAGGACCAAAGAGCAGAGTTTTGGAGAATGTCTCCACTGTGGTGAGAAAATTGAAGAGAAAAGGCTTGAAGCTGTTCCATGGGCAAGGTACTGCGTCCATTGTCAAGAACTTTACGACAAGGGACTTCTTCAGGAAGAGGAGGAGTAAATTAAAATGCGCCTAAAAACGGCGCTAAGTTACGCTCTTCTAATTATTATTGTCATAGTAATAGTGCGCGCTGCTGAAGAAAACCTTGAGATTCTTGAGAGCGATTTTTTTGCTTTCGGGATACCTTTCAAACTCTCAACTGCTCTTATTTTCTCTCTCCTTTTTGGCTTCATTTCATTTATTGTAATAGCAGTCGGGCTTGGAGTAAACAGGTTTCTATCCTCCTGGTTTCTTAAGTTCAGGGAACGAGCAAATAAAGAATCTGAAACAAGGTATCTTAAAGGAATGGATGCCATTCTTGGCGCAAGACCCTTTGAAGCAATAAAGCATTTTAAGGAAGCAATAGCACTCAATCCACATTCACTTCCCGCCCTCATTAAAATAGGCGATGCTTTAAGGGACATCGGAAAGATTGAAGAGGCTATTGTATGGCACAAAAAAGCGCTAAATGAAAATCCCAAACATCTTCAGGCTCTTTACGCAATGGCAGAAGACTATCTTAAAAAAGGAAATTTTGACGAGGCAAAGAGATGGCTTGAAGAGATAATTTCCATCCAGCCCAAAAGAGCACTTTATGCTCTCAGGCTTTTAAGAAATTTGTACATTAAGGAAACAAACTGGTATAAGGCAAAGGAGATACAGGAGAAGATTCTCAGGGCATCCGTTTTGGAAGAAGAGATAAAAGAGGACGAACTATATACCGTCTCAATAGATTATGAAATCTACTCCTACCTCCTCTCTCAAAATAAAATTGACGAAGCAATTTTGGGACTCAATTCATTAAAAAGAAATTTCCCCCATTTTCTTCCGGTATATCTTAGACTTGCTGAAGCTCTTCTTCTTTCTGGCGACGAAAGTGGGGCGCTTGCTAATTACAGGGAAGGCTTTCTCAACTGCGATTCAATGGTCCCATTGTTATTTTTAGAGAAGCTACTTCTCGAAAAAGGAGAACCTGATCTTTGCATAAAAGAATATGAAGAAATAATAGCGGAAGCCAGGAATCCTGTTCTTCCCAAATTTCTTCTTGCAAGACTATTGTCCAGACAGGGTTTTTATCAACGGGCTGAACAAATTTTCAGTGAAATTGAATCTCAGTATTCTCCCACCCCATCGCTTGAATACCACCTCGCAAAAATTAATGAAAGACGTCAGGAGTATCTTAAGGCTTGCTCTTACTACAATGAAATGTGGCGAATGTTAAAACCTGAAGAGTTTGTTTTTTTCTGCAACCATTGTGGAAAAGAAGAGTCATTCTGGAAGGATTTTTGCCAGAAATGCGGGAAATGGGGAACTTTCGTTTCATCTCTGGAAAAGGAATTCCGCTTTGGCCCTCTCCCTCAAGAGCCCGTGTATTACAAGAAAACTTTATGGACAGAGTAATTAAAGTGGGGAGTCTTTGAAAGTCATTTGCTCTAACTGTGGAAATTCTATCGTTCTTGAAAGAGAAACAGATTTCATTGAGTGCGAATACTGTTCCTCTTCTTTGTATTTAAAATATTATTCTGCGCTAAAATATTACTATTTTTCCCCTATAATCACAGAAAAAAGAGCTGCTTTAATCCTGATTGAAACCCTTAGAATGTTAGGTCTTGACAAGACAAAATTTAAATTGCAAAAGAAAATTTTTCTTCCCTTTGGAAGAAAGGGAGAATCTTTAAAAGTATATCCCCTTTTTAGCCCCCATCCTTCATTTCTTTCATCTTTGCAAATTCCCTCCTCTTCTCCCCTTTTCTATACTGAAAATGTGAAAGAATGGGGTGATCTTATAAAACCTGACGATGAGACTCTGCTACTTGCACAAAGGGAAAACAAAGAAAGTTTATCTATCTACCAGCTACCTTTTTACATTTATGAATCTGAATCCACAACAATTAAAACAAAATTTTTTATTGAAGCAACTGCCGGAAAAATATACTTTGAAAAAATTCCAGAATCGATATCAAAAAATCAGGTAAATAAAGTTGTTTCTTTCTTATTCGTCTACTTTTTCTTTTTTGCAACCATATCCTATTTCCTGAAACCTCCTCTTTTTTCTTTTTTTCTTACGCTTGCAATTTCTCTGACTGCTTCGTATTTTATTACAGAATCTATAATGAGGAAACTTGATTGATGTTTTATGAAAACCTCAACTGCCCCTATTGTGGAGGTACTCTCTCCCCACCACTCGGAATGAGAAAAGTCAAGTGTCTCTACTGTAATAAGAGTCTCTATTTCAAGCCTGAAAACTACATTCCCCGATTTGTAATGGAAGAAAACAAGAATTTTGATTTAAAAAGAATAACAGAAAAACTTTTTGCTTCGAAGCTGGTCAATCCACTTGTTAGAAAAGGATCTATCCTTACTTCGAGAAAAAAAGTGTTTGTTCCATTTTATCTCTTAACTGGCAAAAGGGGTGGTGTAATGGAAACAGGAAAGGAAAGAATTGTTGCCCCTAATTTATTAAAAATAAATTTAGATTCGCAGGACTCCTTCTCAATTGGTTATATTAGGAATAAGCCTGAGATAATTGTCGAAGAAGACAGTAGAGTGGTACTGAGCGATTTCAGGTATCTTTATGAAGCATCTACTTTTTCTGAGTCTGAGATTTCTCAAGAAAGTTTAAGAAAGTCTATTGTAACTAATATAAACAACTTGAAGGCGGTTGATACTTCTGAACTTTACAAAATTGGAGAAGTTATAAGTCCAAACATTCCGAGGGAAAATATTATTGAAAATGGGATAAAATCAGCAAAGGGAGGGAAAGATTCTCTTGAAATTCTAGAAATGAACCTTGCAATAATATACTATCCCTTAGAAGAACTTCTCTTCAGTTTCCGCGGGTCATATTTTAAATTGATCTTCGATTGCATCAATGGTGAATTTATCTCTGGCGTTCTGCCCTGCAGGAGAAACCTCGCTGTTTTTGCTTCACTTTTACTGTCATCTTTTCTTGGATTTTTCTTTGGACAATTCATCTCTTTCCTTGCCATACCTTTCACTTTCAAAGAAATCCAGAAAGATTTTCCAACCTCAATGTACATTGGAACTATAATATTCTTTTTCGTTTCCATTGTTTTTGGAGGAGGGCTGAATATTGCCTATCTTCTTTTAAAGACACCCTTTGGCGCAAAAGTAACTCCAGATGGATTGTTCATCAGCAAATTGGCAGACCCGTCTAAATCTTTTTTGTCACCCTATCTTGATTTTATTTTTGCAACTCTTGAAAAAGGCTTTGAAAAGGCGTTAAAAGGAAAAAGACAATGAAGGAATCTCTTTTTGCTCCTCTTGAATGCAAAAACTGCGGTAAGGAATTGAATGGAGGAAATAACTCCAAAATTTTCTTTTGCTTTTCATGTAAAATAGCCTATATTATGGATAGTTACCCTGAAACAGTTAGAGTCAAAGTTTATAAGAAAAAATTTAAATTGAATGGAGAATTGATTTACTTTCCCTTTTACAGGATAGAAGGCACTTTAAGTGTAAATTCAGATGACAGCAAAAAAATGAATGCCTACTCAAAACTGAAACCTCTAAATGCAATTTTTTATCCCGCCTTTATAAATTTAAGAAGCTTATACTCGGAGGATTTAACCCTGAAATATTCCCTTGAAAGCCAGCAGTTCGAAGAAGAACATTCTTTAGTAGAGGCAAAAATTGTAGATGTGATTGTTAATCCAGAAAATCTCGAAAAGGTTGCTAAACTCTACTATCTTTCTTACCTTGACAGAGCAGCTGATGTAACAGGTGTTGAAGCTAATTTCTTTTTGAAAGAATATTGTATTGCTCTAATTCCTTTTGAAAATAGGGAAAATGAATACAGAGAACTTATTTTTGGGACAACGCTGAAAAGTTTTTCAATCTAATATATGAAGTCAAATAAACTTAAAGAGAAAATAGAAAACTTAAAAAAGAGAGACCTATTTTTAAGAATCATAAGAAAATTTTTCTTTGAGAGAGACTTTCTTGAAGTTGACGCACCGATTTTAGTTCCCACAGCAGGAATGGAACCGCACCTTGACCCCTTTATAGCAGAGGGGAGCGTGAGTAAAAGAAGATATTTTCTTCCTACCTCTCCTGAATTTTATCTAAAGAAAATTCTCGCTGCTCAAGTAAATAGAGTCTTTTCCCTGTCTCCATCCTTCAGAGATGAAATGGAGTCTTTCAGCCATTCTCATCAATTTCTTATGCTCGAATGGTACAGAAGTGAATCCTCTCTTGTCCAAATTGTTAAAGATTGTGAGGAACTTTTGAGAGAAATTGAAAACAGCTTTGAATTTGAACCAATTTTAATTAATGAAAAAAAGAAAATTGCACTGGGAAATGGTATTTATGTTTTCGAACTTAGCGATTTCCTAAAAGAAGTAACCGGCTACTCACTATTTGAGCTCGATACAGATGAAAAATGGCAGAGGCTTGCAAAATCACTCGGGGCAGAAGTCAACTCTAATTGGACAGGGAACGATTGTTTTTCTTTTATTTCAGTTTCAATTATTGAAAAAAAGCTAAAAGGATTTGATAAACCAGTAATTCTAAAAGGTTACCCTCAATTTCAGTGCGCACTTGCAGAAGTAAGAAAAGACGGGTTATCAGACAGGTTTGAACTATTTGTCGCAGGAATTGAAATTGCAAATGCTTACAATGAACTAACGACCAGGGAAGCAAATTTTAAAAGATATTTACATTTTCAAGAAGAGAGAAAGAAAATGGGAAAACCACCTCACCCTGAAGACCTTCTTTTTTTTGAAGCGGTAGAAGAGATGCCACAAAGCTCAGGTATAGCTTTAGGTGTTGACCGTTTTCTTTCAATTCTTTTGCAGTGCCCAATTCAAGAGTGCCAGAATAGATAAACTTTTCTCATTATTTTAATTAAGGTTATAATGTTTATGGAGGATTAATGGTTTTTAAGGTCTTCATAGTCTTTCTATGTATTATGCTAAATGGCTTTTTCGCTATGGCGGAGATAGCCTTAATACGATCAAAGAAATCTAAACTTGAAAGGATTTCTAAAGGGGGCAGAAAAAGCGCTGACATGGCTCTTCATCTGCTAAATTCTCCAGGTCAGTTTCTATCGACTGTTCAGATTGGCGTAACACTTTCCTCCATTTTTGCAGGTGCCTTTGGGGGAATTCAATTTGCTGAACCTTTTGCTGAATTTCTTGGCAGTCTTGGATTTCCTTTAAAGTTTTCGTTTTACACCGCATTTGCAGTTCTGGGAGTTTTTGTTTCCTATCTTGCACTTGTTTTCGGCGAACTTGTTCCAAAAAAGATTTCTCTTCTATCTCCAGAAAAAGTTGCACTAATTACAGCCCCTTTTATGTATTACCTTACAAAACTTTTTCTTCCCTTTGTTTTTATTTTAAACATCTCAAGCCAGATACCCCTTTCTCTTTTCAATCTTAATGCGAGAAAAACTGCTGATATTACAGAAGAGGAAATTGTCGATTTACTTGAAGACGGACTTGAAGCGGGAGTCATCGAAAGGTATGAGCACAGGGTCATAAGTCAAATTTTTCGTCTCTCTGACCTTCCCATAACCTCTTTAATGACTCCAAGAACAAAAGTCATAGCCATTCCCAGAAATTCCTCAGATGAAGAGTTAAAAGAATTTTTTCTGAAATCAAGCCATATCTCCTATCCAGTTTTTGAAAATTCTCTCGATAATATCGTTGGTTTTATCCATACCCAGGAGGCGCTCAGAGAAATTTTGACATTCAACAGGGTTGATATTGAAAAAATCCTCCGTCAACCACTTATAGTTCCCGAAAGCAAAAATTCTCTCGATGCTTTGAGAACATTTCAAAGAAAAAAAAGCCATATTGCAATCATTGTGGACGAATATGGTGGCTTAAAGGGAATAGTCACTTTAAGAGATTTCCTGAAAGCAATAATGTCGGAGTTTTCAAATGTCTCCTCCTACCAGACACCATTCAGGAGAAGAGGCGATGGTAGCTGGGTTGTAAGCGGCTCTGTTCCTATTGAAACAATAGGAGAGAAGATAGGTCTTAAATTTAGATTGGAAAACAAAAATCCTTACCGCACTGTGGCAGGCTTCGTTCTTCACAAGCTTGGTAAAATACCAAAAGAGGGTGACTTTTTATTTTGCGAAAATTTTAGAATCGAAGTGATAGATATGGATGGAAAAAGAATAGACAAACTTCTCTTTATTCCGCTAAATAAAAAGCTAATGAGATAATGAATTAAAAATTGAAAACTGTTAGAAGTTAAATCTTCTTTCCTCCAAAAAGTTTTTCCTTTATTTCTCTTTTTCACTGCTGTCGAGGATAATTTGAAAGCGGAAGGTTTATCCTCAAAAATTGAGGGTTTTTGACTGGTATTAAGGGGGGTTGAAAATGAGGCTCACTGTTTTTATGCCTGTATATGTTATTATGCTGTCCAATTAATTCTCAAAAAGGTTCGGCTAATAGGTTTCGGGGTTGATGGTCGGTGTTTGAAAAAAACCTTTAGAGCCATTCCCATAAGTTCTTTGTCAAAACTATATGATAATGTCCTTACTTAAACTAATTAGAAATGTTCTTTTAAATGGCAGTAGAAAAACCGCAAGAAGATTAAATAATTTTTGCAAACCCCTATTGAACCACCCCTCTAAGGCTTTCCTTTTCGGCTTTGTGAGCAAGTGGAAGATTGCTTCGGGGGCGATTGCTTCGAAGGAGCACTCGCAATGACAATTTTAGAGTGGGCTCGCAATGACACGGTTAGTGAGCACTCGCAACGGAGTATTTCTAATTAGTCTTGACATTTTTCCTTTTAACTTCTTAGATGCTTCTGTCAAAATTTATTTTGGACAGATGTGGTATAATCCCTTTTTTTATGAAAACTCTCTTTCTGACAGAAGACTACAAATAAAGAATAATAAGAATTTAATTGGAGTGCTATAAAAGGAGAAAAACTACGGCTTTGAATATTTTTAAAGCCCCCTTTTTATTGACCTTTCTCGTATAAAATTTCAACACCTGGAAGTTTTTCCCCTGCAATAAGTTCCAGAGATGCACCACCACCTGTCGAAATATGAGTAATCTTATCTGCAACTCCCGACAACCTGACAGCAGAAACAGAATCCCCTCCACCAACGATTTTTATTGCATCCGTTTCTGCCACAATTTTCGCAATATCCATTGTTCCGCTTCTAAAAAGAGGATTTTCAAAAACACCCAACGGCCCATTCCAAACTATTGTTTTTGCCTTTTTTATTTCCCTTTCGAAAAGTTTCACCGTACTAATACCTATATCGTATCCACAAAAATCATCTTCAACAGAATCGGAAATTTTAAATTCTTTATCTTCAAGGGATCTGGCAATTTTATGGTCAACGGGAAGTAAAAACTGAATTTCCCTCTCTTCCGCTCTTTTCATTATCCCGAGAGATGTTTCAATCATATCAGGTTCAACAAGCGATTTGCCGACCTTGTAACCCTTTGCAAGAAGAAAGGTGTATGCCATGGCACCGCCTATAGCCATTCCATCAACCTTCTCAACCAGACTCTTGAGTATCGGGATTTTATCTGAAACCTTCGCACCCCCAAGAATTGCAAAATAGGGTCTTTCAGGATTTTTTAAAGTCTCCTTGAGATAGATAATTTCTTTTTCGGCAAGAAACCCAGAGAGAACAACATCAAATAGTTTAGCCGCCTGATAAACTGAAGCATGAGCCCTGTGAAGTGCACCAAAAGCGTCTGTAACATAAATATCGCCAAATTTTCTGAACTTTTTTGCAAGTTCTTCGTCCCCTTTTGTTTCGCCTGCTTCAAATCGAACATTTTCAATCAGAAGAAGTTCACCTTCCTTGAGCTTGGATGATTTATCAAATGCATCTTTACCCACAACATCCTTTGCAAAGTGGATGCGGTATTCCGCTAAAAGTTCGGAAAGTCTTTTTGAAACGGGTTCAAGAGAGTTTTGAGGTTCATAGCCATTTTTGGGTCTTCCGAGGTGAGATGCGGCAACGACTTTAGCTCCTTTTTCAAGAAGATATTTTATTGTTGGTAAGGAGGCAACAATTCTTGAATCATCTTTAATCTTTCCCTCTTTTATAGGAACATTGAGGTCAAGTCTCAAAAAAATTCTCTTTCTTGAAACATCGTAGTCTCTTATTGTTTTAAACATACTCCCTTCTCCTATCTTACTGTTAAAGTAATTGTGTTTGAAGACTCACCTGCAGTTATTGTAACTTTCGTTGTTCCTCTGGCGATTCCTGTAACTCTTCCAACTGTATCTGCGGTGGCTATTCCATCCTTTTCGAATGAAACATTAACTGGAAAATCAAAAAGTGGTGTTCCTTTAGTTGAAATTACTTTAAAAGGAAGATATGCAGTTTCACCCACATTTATTGAAAAACGGGGCGAGTCAACTTTAACTGCGGATGGTCTTAAAACTATTACAGGAATTTCAATAGACCCCTTTTTCTTTCCAAGCCCGGCTGTGATAACTACTTTTCCATCGTTTATAAGCGTAATCTCCCCCTTCTCATTTACTGTTGCAATATTGTTGTCTGAACTCGAGAATTTTAAAAGAGACAGGTCTATGTCCTGTCCCTTTTCATTTTTAGCAGTTACAACAAGTTTATGGACGCTTTTTTCCGGTCCCTGAAGTTCAAAAACTCCCGCCAGAGGCAATTCCAGTTTTATGGTCTCTACAATGTTGACTTTTACGGAAACAGTTTCTGTAAGTTTCTTACTTCTTACCTGAACCGCAGTTTCACCTGATCCTTTTGCGGTAATTTTTCCGGTGGCATCTACGGTCGCAACTGAAGAGTTTTCTGATATAAATTCATATTTAACTTTTTTTAACTCTTCATTATTTTTATCAAAAGCTTTAACTTTCAGTGTGGTGGTGGCATCCTTATCGTAGAGACTTACCTCTTTTGGTTCAACTTGAAGAGAAACAGGCGTTTTGCATCCAGCAGCAATTAAGGTAAATGTAATTAAACAGACATAAATAACTTTTTTCATTGTCAATTCCTTTCTCATAAAAGCCTCAATCAATATATTTTTGCTTAAAATTGAATGACTGTCAAGAACTCTCTTTTTTTGTGCTAATATTTCCTTTGGAGGAAAAGATGAATGTGGTCGGAATAATTCCCGCAAGATACGATTCAAAGCGATTTCCAGGAAAACCTCTTGCCTTAATTTGTGGAAAACCAATGATAGAGTGGGTCTATAAAAGAGCGCTTAAATGTAAGAAGTTAAATTCACTTATTGTTGCAACAGACGACCAAAGAATCCTGAAAGCTGTGGAGTCTTTCGGAGGATTAGCAGAGATGACACCGAAAGAGTGTCAATCTGGGACCGATAGAATTGCATATCTTGCAAAGAATTTAAATTATGATGTTATATTGAACATTCAGGGAGACGAACCACTTATAGAATCAGAAGCTATCGAAAGTCTGATCGGACTATTTGAAGAACAAAAAGACCTTCAGATGGGAACACTAATTACAAAAATGAAGAGTAAAAAAGATGTTGAGAATCCAAACTGTGTTAAGGTAATAATTGATAAATACAACTTTGCAATATACTTTTCAAGAAGTCCAATACCATATGTAAGAGATAAAAAACCTTCTGATTTTACTTTTTACAAACACATAGGAATTTATGCCTATAAAAGAGATTTTCTTTTGCAGTTTTCAGTTTTACCTCAGGGTAAACTTGAAAAGGCTGAGTCTCTGGAACAGCTCCGCGCAATTGAAAATGGATTAAAAATCAAAACTTCTTTCGTTGAAAAGTGGATTGGAGTTTCGGTCGACAGAAAAGAAGACCTTTTAAAAGTTGAAGAAAAAATAAAAAAGGGGGGAATACTCCCCCCTTAATCAACTTTTTTTATTTTGCTACCGCGTAAAGGAATATTCATTTGAGACATTGCCAGCTTCGTTTTCAACCGTTATTGTCACTGGGACACCTTTAGGGCACATATTTTTGAGGGCTGTTCCTCCTTTTGCAATAAGCTTTGTTGAACTTTTGAAAACAGTAGTGGGTACTGGATTGCCATCTATTTTTATAACACTTGACTCTATGAAGCATGAGCCAGAAACTTTCAACCTGAAAGGGTTTGAAAGTTTACTTACCAAATCTATTTGAGGTGGTGGATTCAATGGTTGAGCTATTATCTGTATACCCGGTGCAGTAGCCTGAGCATTTACCGCATCCTTTACTGTCAAAATAGCCGTGTATGTTCCAGCAATTGTATAGGTATGACTGATCGTGGTTTCTTCGGTCGTTTGTGAAGTTCCGTCACCAAAGTTCCATATATAAGTATAGGATGGAACACCTCCCTGCGCTACGGCTGTAAAATCAACCGTTAAAGGAACCTTACCTGAGGTTATTGAAGCCTGCGAAGTGGCAGAAAGGCCAGTGCTGCTACTAACAGTTATTTTTAGATGGTCATCGGTTGAAGTTTGATTTAATGAATCTGTAACTGTCAGAGTTACAGTATAAGAGCCGGAGTTAGAATAAATATGGCTTGTATATTGCTCGGTTCCAGTTGTGCCGTCTCCAAAATCCCACGAGTAGGTATAGGGTGGAACTCCCCTTTTTCCCTGTCCGGCAAAGGATACGGTCACGGGAGCCTTCCCCCCCATCGGAGAAGCAGCAGAGTAGCATGCAACAGCCTGGGGTTCAGAGGGAATAATTTTTTTTACTATTTCCTGCCCTTCAACCCATGTAAAATCATATCCTGCAACAACAATGTTGTTAATTGCATAGTATGTGTTTCCTGTTCCTCCCCATCCAAAATTCAAATGGAGCATATTTCCCGTATCGGTCCTGTAACCATCGCAGACAACAGCATGCCCCCCATCATAACCCCTAATAGACATAAGTGTTGGTCTTCCGTTGTCAATTTCCTCCTTAAATTCGTTGAACCAATCCTGATCGCTTCCAGGATAGTTACCTGATTCAATCTCATTTGAGTAGTAAAAATACTTATGCAGAATCTGGACTGCATCTGTCGTGTAAGCGCCAGAGCCGTATATGTCATAATCCATATGAAAGGCAACGCCAAGGTCATAACAGAGCTGAGCAACGGCATTTTTCTGCTCTTCAGTTCCACTTAAGCCGTAACTATCTAACATTAAATCCCAATAGTATGGATGATTGAAATCTGCCGAAAGCTGAAATCTGTGAGTACTTGAGGTGTAACTCTCGCTTCCCGTTCCCTGCGAAGGATAATTCCAGTACTTCATAACCT
Source organism: Thermoanaerobaculum aquaticum (assembly GCA_020722885.1). GTDB lineage: Bacteria > Acidobacteriota > UBA4820 > UBA4820 > UBA4820 > UBA4820. The sequence continues at coordinate 11,951 of DYJZ01000006.1, read as the reverse complement.
GTGCCGTTGCAGTTGCAACACATCCTACCGGACATTTTTCTCCATTCCATTCAGGACAAAACCGATTGTATGGATCCATCTGATCCCACACCGTTGTCGTCAGGTATGGTGCTGGAACGGACGAGATAAAAGAAGATGATTCTCCTTTTTTATATGTTTTTAAAAACCTGTTCCACAAATTTCTGTTTACCGTTTCAAAAACCGGTTTCGAACTTGACTCTGTCCTCAAAACGGTTACCAACTCTTTTAGTTCATTGCATACCCACCTATAAAATTCATTTGCATCCTGAGCAAAAAAAGCATCCGTTGAAAAAGTTTTTACGGGGGGAAGTTCATCATCCCCGGAAACCAGAATAAAACCCATTGGCGATATATGGACAACAAAACCAACAAGAACTTCATCAACAAATATGGGCTCAATAGCTGCACATTCTGCCTTCTCGTAGTTACCCCATGAACCATCATTTTTTAGTATGTAATCAAGATAATTTTCTGCAACCGTTTTTGCATCGTCCGGGGAAACAGGCTTTGCACTAAAACCAAAAGAGAAAAAGACCAAAATTAAAACCGACAAAACCAAAAACTTCAATTTTCTTTCAAGAAACATATCTTACCTCCTGCGGCAGCAGCCGCTCTATTACTATGATTGTTTTTTTTGCTTTTGTCAAGACCTTGTAGAAGTCCACAACATTTGAGACTTTTTGGGAAGGAAGGCAGCAAGACAAATTCATTTTTAAGTTTTTAGCAGTCATTGCGAGTGCTACTTCAGGGCAATCACCCCCGAAGCAATCTTCCTTTTTGAGCTTTGAGCAGTCATTGCGAGCCACCCTTCGAGGCTATCTCTTACGAAGCAATCTCCCTCTTTTCAAACAAAAGAAGATCACTTCGACTGTCCATGCTTCGAAGCCATCCTCGTGATGACAGTTAATTGTTATTAACGCAAATTGACAACAATGGTAGGCAAATAAATTCCGCCTGTAGGCTGGGATACATATTCCACAGCATCTACTAATCATTTTTTCATCAATATCATTAATAAGTTTTTTTCGCTTTTTTTCACCCTCAGAAAAGTCTTATGTGTTTCTGAACTTTTGCAGTTCTTCACCACTTTTCATAGTGAATTCTTGCCACATCAAATCTATCCAGTTGTTCGAGTTTTTTCTCGGGGTGTCCTATTGCAACCACTGCTAGTGGAGCAACATTTTCAGGCAATTCAAGCAGTTCACTAAGCCCTTTCATTCTTTTTTTTCTTGGATAGATCCCGAGCCAGACTGCTCCCAATCCGAGAGAATGTGCCGCTAAAAGGATATTCTGAACAGCAGCCGAACAGTCCTGGACCAGGTATCCTTTATTTTTTTCAAGTGAGGTATCTGCCACCACAGCAATTGCAACGCTGGCACTGTTTAACATCATTGCGTGAGGATGAAATTCTGTTATTCTAATCATCGTCTCTTTTTTTCTCATAACGATGAAATGCCACGGTTTCCTGTTTCTCGCAGAAGGAGCATACATTCCACATTTTAAAATTTCTAACAAGTCTTTATCGCCAACCTTTTTTTCTGAAAAATCCCTCACACTTCTTCTTGTAACGATGCATTTTAGAGCGTCCATAAACTTCTCTTTAAAATTTTTGACATTATTCTATTAAATTATTTTTTCTGCGACATCTTCATCATTGTATTGACAAGATGTTCTGCTATGGAACGGTAAAGTCTCAATCCTATTTCAGGCTCAGTAGAAATCAGATGTTCAAGTTTTTCTTTTGGAATAAAAAGTATTTTTGTATTTTTTTGAGCAACAAGGCTGTTTGGCTGAGGTGGACCCTGTACAAGCGCTCCCAGACCAACATAGTCGCCTCTTCCTAAAAATCCAACTGCAACCTTGAGATTATCTGGATCAGAGGAAATAGATAACCCTCCGTGAAGAATTATGTAAAGCCCTTTGCTATATTCGCCCTTTTTCAAAACTATATTTCCAAATTGGGGCTCAATTATCGTCCCTGAAGAGTAAAGTTTTCTTAAATCATCAAGAGTCAGTTTGTCGAGAAGACTGCAATCTCTTAATGGACTGGTGTCAACTATATTTTCCTGCTCCTTTTTAATTGAATATTTTGGGGGTTCTGCAACTCCTGGCTTACTCGAAAGATTTTTCAGGTTTTCGAGCCTTTTTTCAACATCCTTATATCCAAAACGGGTATGCTGGATCTTTTGATATATCTCTTTAGCTTTTTCCAATTCTTCCCCAAATTCCATCAGTCCTGCCAGTTGATAGAGAACATCCAGAGACGAATCAGACAGAGTGTCATATTGTGCAAGAGGAGAAAGAAGAGATAGTGCAAGGTCTCTCTGCCCTTTTTGAAACAATATTTTTCCGGCAAGAAGTCTGCATTGAGGAAAGGCTGGATGAGAAGGCTGTACTGACTGCAAAAGTGGAAGAGCAAGGTCAGATTTCTGTGCTTTCAGATACATTCCGGCTGCTTTTACAGGATCATCAAGTTTCTCGTAACATCTTCCCGCCTCTACAAATCTTCCTTCCTCGGAATGAATGTTTGCTGCTCTCTGCCACTGGTGTGCTTTTTCAAGATTCTGTGCTGCAAGGTTGTTTTCACCACACCTTACATAAAAGTCTGCTGCTTCTTCATACAACCCCGCAAGGGACAAACATTCTGCTGCTTTTCTATGATTTCCAAGTTTTTTAAAAGCATCTCCTGCTATGGCATAATCTCTCGCCATAAGAAACATTTCAGCAAGAGATGACAATGGTTTTTTGGACATATTTTCCTGAAGTAGAGTCCAGCCAGATGGTGCTCCTGGTTTAAGATAAAGATTAACTGCAATGTTCATTTCACCAGCCTTTAGCACTTTAAAGATCTCTCCCTCAGGCCAAATTTCATCTTCTTTTTCGTCTGCCTTTTTAGGAATGGAAGATTGAGCAACCTCAGATGGAACTTTTTCATTTTTATGCTTCTCCTTTCGCAACTGCTCTCTCGCTATCTCTGCTCTCATTTCATCTCCGGCTGAGGAAAAGAGTTGCGCAGCCTTTTCCCAATCCTTTACCAGAAGAAAGAGTTTCGCCGCATCAAGAGGCCTGTTTGCTTTTTCGTAACATTGAGCCGCGTCTCTATAAGATTTGGCACAGACGAGGGCTCTTGCAGCAGAAGCGTAATCTCCTAAAGAAATAAAAGCAGACGCCGCTTCTTTATACTGTCCGTTCTCAAGAAATTCTCTTGCTCTTTCAGACCTCTCTCTTGACTTATCAAGAATCACAGCATCTTCCCTTCACACTCATTTTACATAAAAAAAGAATTTCTTGCAACGCATTGCTGCGTGGTGAAGAAATGTTGTTGATTTAATCTTCAATATCCACCACAAAATTGGTCCAGGTAATCTTGACCCCTGCCTTTTTCCTGATTTTTTTTATTACAAAATCAAGAATTGATTCATAATCTTTACCTTCAACTATAACTATCATATCCTGTTCTCCTGCTGTGAGTTACGCTGAAATCACCTCCTGCATTTGAGATAGATCATCCTTTATTTTTTTCTCAAATCCTGGGTCTATGCAAATTCTTACATAAGCTCGAGCCATTTACTACCTCCTTTACATTTATTAGCAAGATTTATTCAAATACTCCTATTTCCATTTCATAAGTGGCTTTGCAATTTCTTTCTAAGAAATTGATTCCCGCTTTCCTAATAAAGTTATGATCACTTTCTTTGTAATCAGGCAGACCGTTCCACGGTTCTATGCACAAAAATGGTGCATCTTTCTTTTTCCACAGCCCCAGATATTGAAATCCTTTAAAAGCTACTTCTATTTTAGAACCTCTTCCATTCTTTCTCTGCAAAAAAACTTTTTTTGAGAGAAGCTTCCCTAAAATTACTGCATCGTTTTCAAAAAGATTTTCTGAAAGGTTTAAAACTTTATCTTGAATATTGAACAGCTCCTTATTTGATATCAGTCCATTTTCTAAAACAAATCTTTCACAAATCTCTTCTTTTCCAAAGACCACATAATAATCTTCAATTTTTTCACCTATATTGAAAGGGCAAACAAATGCAGGATGAAACCCAAACGAAAAAGGAAGAATTTTATCATCTCTGTTTTCAATTTCAGCCTTTATCTTTACCTTTGCTCCCTCTATTTTGTAAGCAATTCTAAGTATGAATCTGAATGGATACATTTTCATAGTTTCTTCATTTTCAAAAAGTTCAAAGACCAATTCTTTTTTTTCTACTTTAGAAGGATTGAAAACAACATCTCTTGCAAAGCCGTGCTGTTTCATACTAAATTGGTTGCCTTCAATTTCATATGTATCATCTTTAAGTCTTCCAACTATCGGAAAAAGAAGTGGGGATCTTCTCTGCCAGAACTCTGGATCACCGTTCCAGATAAACTCCTTCTGAAATTTTTTGCTGAAAAGTGAAAAAAGCTCTGCCCCACTCTTGTTCACTTCTACCTTCAAAAGATTGTTTTCAATCAAATAAAACATTTTCTCTTCAAAAAAAATGAGCCCCTTTCAAAAGGGGCTCATTCAAAATTCCCGTAGAGAACTACTCAAGCTCTATGGTATCTCCGAGTTTTATCTCCTCCGAAGAAACAATCACTTTAAGACAGGATGTTTCGCCTTGCGTCGTCAAAACGACCGCTTCGCCTACATATTTTCTGATGGAATCAATGCCTTCAGAGGGCTCAACTTCCATCCTTCTCACATTGGAAGGAACTCTGCTGTCACCCCTTTCCGTCTCGAGTTCATTTAATGCCTCATTCTCGCTACTTTCCATAGCAACTCCTTCAGGAAGACGGGAATCTTTTTTCTTATTTGAAGCTTTCTTGTTTGGATTCTTGATTTTCCCCTTTTTAATATCGCTTCTGAAAAGATCTTTTTCTGCGACATCGACTCTCTGCTGTTTGAAAAGGTCATTTATAGAATCTACGAGAGTGTCCTCCCCAGATGAATATCTGTAAATCCAGAACTTGTCTCCAGGAAGTATTTTCTGGTTTGCTCCGAGGTCTGCATAAAGAATACTGTGTTGTCCATTGCTATCAATTCTGTCATCGCTCCAGATAATCTTTCCTCTTATCTTTCCTGTTTCGCTATAGCACAGAGGTAATTGTTCTGAGGCTTTAATATTCCAGGGAATGGGAATTGGTGAAAAAGGAAGCAATGCCATTCCGTATCTTACCTCATCGCAGGAAAGGGTAATCTTTGCAATGGAAACTCTTTCCCTTACGCACAGAACCTTCACTTTCCCCACTTTTTGGTAAAGTTTCCCCAAATATTTTCCAGAAACGGAATGATAAATTGGTGGTCCTTGAGAAATAATAAAATATTCCATTCCCGCAACAACTCCATCCTGATTGCCGCCATTAATATAGACTAAGTCTCCCTCGCCAAGTGATTCCCTCATTCTCGCCTGCGCTGAGGCTATCCTCAAAGATGGCATCTGGAATCTGTCAGTAATAAAACCTGAGCAATACACATCTTTTGCATTTACAGGCGGAAGTGGAGCTTCCTCTTCTAAAATAAGTCTTTCTATTTGGGCTTTTTCCCCCTCTTCTCCTTCCTCTCCTTCTAATTCTTCGCCTATTACCTTTGGAGGTGCTGGCATTGAAAGCGGGTCACCTGGGTAAATCCAGTGAGCATCCAGAATATATGGGTTTAAGTCCCAGATTGTGGGCCAGAGAAGCCAGTTCCCCAGTTTTTGTTGAGCAAGAACTGAAAGTGTGTCTCCAGATTGAATTATATAGTCTCCCTCTTTCGGCTGGGGTGGGCTGTAGGGAGTCCAGTGCCCGTCTGCCTGCTGAACTATGTTTCTTGGCGGACTTGGAGACCCTTTGTATTCCCTTGCTTTTTTGGAAACATCAGGCGGAACATTCTGCTGAGGAGTGCTTACCGCCTGTTGTTCCTGTGGTTCTGCTTCTTGAGCAAAAATTTGATACTCCAGAATAACAATTAAAACCAGCACTAAAACGGGCAACCATTTCCAAATTCGGATCTTCATGGCTTTATCCCCTCTCAATTCAAATTCCATTCCATTTTTTAGTTTATATCTTTGATATGAAAAAGTCAAGTGTTTTCACCCCTATAATTAAAAAGTCTAAACTTTCACTTTACAAATCTATTTTTTTGGTTTACATTTAACCTCTGGAGGAAATATATGGCTGATGTAAAAATTAACCCTGTTTTATGCGAAAACAACCAACTTTGTTTTGATATATGCCCTGAAGATGTGTTTATAGTAGAAAAAGGGAGAGTGGTTGTGGCACAGCCGGAAAATTGTACAGAATGCTTTATGTGCGTCGAAAACTGTCCCACAGGGGCTATCTCTATTGACTGATTGTCTTTTTTATCAAATCCGAACTTGACCTTAATTTTTCTCCTCCTGCTATTTTCACGATTCCTCCATTCTTTATAACTTCTTCCCTTTCCGGAACATTCTCTTCATTGTAATCGCCCCCTTTACAATGTATGTCCGGCTGTGTCTCTCTTATTATAGAACAAACATCATCTTCATTAAAAATTACAACAAAATCAACATATCTTAATGCGGCAATTATTCCTGCCCTTTCTATCTCTGCAACCACGGGCCTATTTTCCCCCTTCAATTTCTTCACCGACGAATCGGAGTTTACAGCCACAAGAAGAATATCCCCAAAACTTTTTGCCTCTTTGAGATATCTTATATGACCTATATGAAGAATATCAAAACATCCATTAGCTAATACAAGTTTTTTATCGCCTCTTGCCTTCCGGCTAAGTTTTGCTTGAAGCTGTTTTCTTTTTATTAACTTCTCTTCAAAATTTCTCATAAAAGGTTTCTGCCCCATTTATCAAGCTGGCTTATAAGTTCTTTCTGCGAAACTGTAGCAGTTCCAGGTTTTTGGACCACTATTCCTCCCGCCACATTGGCAATATTTGCAGCTTCAACAAAGTCAGCTCCGGTGGATAGAGAAAGTATGTAGGTTGCCATAACGGTATCTCCTGCTCCAGTAACATCTACCACTTCATCCTTCCCCACTATATCAATATGAACTGCTTTTTTTCCTTTTTCAAAAAGTGCCATACCCTTGCTTCCCCTTGTGACGAGAAGAGCATCAAGTTCAAGTTGTGCTCTTAACCTCTCCCCCTCTTTTTCAAATTCGCTTAAATTTTCAGGAAGTGGTTTCTTTATGGCTTTTTCAAATTCCTCTTCATTTGGGGTAGCGGTGGTTGCACCTTTAAAATCGAGTAGAGAAAATCTTGAATCTACACCAGTAATTCCTGCCATTTTGGAAATTTCAAAAATTTTTTTATTTTTAAAAAGCCCGTATCCGTAGTCAGAAATGATCGCACAAGACACATTTACAATAACTTTCTTGAGAATTTTCTCAGCCTTTAAATATATTCTTTGCTCAAAAACAGATTCCTCCCCCGAGTCAACCCTTACGAGCTGTTGTTTTGGTCCATGAAGACTTCCAGCAAGAATCCTTGTCTTGGTTGGCGTAAAAAAATTCTTTTCCTGAAGAACAAATCTGGTTTCTGCACCCAATTTTTTCAGAAGTTTTATTAAGCTATCTCCTTCAGAGTCTTTTCCAATGACACCGAAAATAACCACTTTTGCCCCCAGCGAGGCAAGATTTGAGGCACAGTTGGCTCCACATCCAGGAGCGATGCTACTTTTGGCAAGTTTTACAATAGGAACCGGAGCTTCCCTTGATATTCTCTGGACCGTTCCAAACCAGAATCTGTCAAGAACAAGGTCTCCCAGAACAAGAATCTTTGCCTTTCCAAAAGACTCAACCGTTTTTATCAATTTTTTGTAATGCTTTCTCAATCAAAACTCCTTATCAATAATAAAAGATACTGCTTCAAAAAGATTCTCGCAGACCGCTATTGGCTTTATTTTCCATTTAGCCCTACCATAAAGAATTTCACCAAGACCATAGCCAGTCTTAACAAGAATTGGTCTGACTGAGACAACCGCAGCCACTTCAAGGTCGGTCGCTTTATCGCCTATTACATAAGATTTCGAAAGGTCAAGATTAAATTTTTTTGCTGCTCTCAATAACATTCCAGGTTTCGGTTTTCTACAGTCACAATTTTTTCTGTAGGGAGGTATTCCCACATCAGGATGGTGAGGACAGTAGTATATCGCATCAAGTTTTGCCCCCAATCTTCCCAGCATATCTTTAAGTTTCTTGTTGCACTCTTTTACCATAAACTCTTCAAAATACCCCCTCGCAACGCCCGCCTGATTTGTTGCAACCACAGCAGGAATTTTAAAACGGTTTAACAAAGCTATTGCTTCTGCAGAGCCAGGAATCAGTTTTAACCTTTTTGAATCAGTGAGATATCCAGCTTCTTCCGTAATAGTTCCATCTCGGTCAAGAAAAACCCCAAACCTTTTGTTCAATCTTCCTACCCCTCTTTCCCTAAACTTTTCGGCTGTGTCCGCCACCTGTTGTGCATCCAGAACCACGCATAAGGAGTTTCCCGAATCCGTTCTTCAAGAAGTTTTGTAACCACCTCGGTCAATCTTATTGCCTCTTTTTCATAATTCTCCGAAAGTTCAGGATACACAGGCTTTTCATAAATTATTTTGTAGCCAGTACCTTCTGGAACTGCAAAAACAGGCAAAATGGGAGTTTTGAGTCTTGCTGCAATTTTTCCAAGCGCAGGAGTGGTAGCAGCCAACCTTCCGAAAAACGGAACAAAAATAGCACCTTCTTCACCAAAATTTTGATCAAATACAAATGCAACACCCTCTTTGCTTTTGATAGCCCTTGCCATTTCTCGAACTGCGTTTCTCTTATAAACGACTCTGTTTCCTGACGCTTCTCTTATTTTTCTAAAAAATTTTTCAAGAAATGGGTTATCAAGGGGCCTTGTAACCATCTCGAGAGGATAGCCAAGCTGGCTTTGCATATAGGCAACATATTCCCAATTTCCAAAATGTCCGGAAACAAGAAAATATCCCTCGTTTTTCAGTTGCAATTCCTGAAGGTTTTCCCATCCTATTATTCTTGACTTTGAGAAAATGTTCCTGAAAAGCCTCTTTAGATAGATTATTTCAACAAAAAGCCTCCCAATATTTTCAAACGATTTCTTTGCCAGATCGAAAACTTCGTTATCATCAAGGTGCGGGAAAGCACTTTTGACATTATCAAGGCACACCCGTCGATGCTTTCCATCAAATTTAAATATCAAAGAACCCAATTTTTTTCCTATTTCTATTTTGTATTTGTATGGAAAAAGATAGAAAATGGCTTTAAAAAAATAAACTGCTAAAAGTTCTAATTGCCAAACTATCTTGTGCTTCAATGAAAGTTTTTCATCTGGTTTAGGCTTCATTAATAACTCCGCACTGGATAAGAACCTTCAAAACCGAATGAAAAACTTCGCCCTGATCCCCAACAGCATTGACAACTTTTATCCTTCCCTTTGATTCTCTTGCAAGTATTTCGTAACCCTCAAACACTCTTTTGTGAAAATCAAGTTCCTCCGATTCAAATCTACCTTCAGAGAAAAGCATTTGAGAATTTCTTGCTTTAGCCCTCAAAAGAGCAGTTACCGGGTCAAGCCTTAAAAGAATTGTAAAATCTGGTTCAAGTCCGTTTGTTGAAAACTCAATGAAGCTTTCAACTATATTTCGGGGAAGCTTTCTTCCAAATATCTGATATGCCCTTGTTGCATCAGAAAACCTGTCGCAGATCACCAATTTTCCCTTTTCAATGTTTGGCTTTATAATCTTTTCGATGTGCTCACTTCTTTCAGCAAGGTATAAAAGAAGTTCAGTTTTGGGGTCTATCCTGCTCTCTTCGGATAGAAGAATCTTTCTTAAACTATCTCCGATTGGAGAACCTCCAGGTTCTCTCGTAGCAATAAAATCAATTTTTTTCTTTGAAAGATATTGGCACAGAAGGCCAATCTGCGTAGTTTTTCCGCTTCCTTCAACTCCTTCAAAAGTAACAAACAAATCAAATCCTCCCATAATAGTTTACCAGATTATTAAAAAAGTTTAGAATAGTTTCTGGAGGATTTTTTTGAGCCACAAAATTTGCATCTCTGCAGGAGAAAATTCTGGCGATATTCACGGCACAAACCTTGTGAAGGAGATTCTAAATCTTTCTTCAGACAGTTTCTTTTTCGGTATGGGAGGTGAAAACCTCAGGAATGCAGGCGTGAGAGTTGATTTCAATATGGAAGAGATTTCTGTCGTCGGCGTTCTGGAAGTCATCGCAAAACTTCCTTCAATCTACAGTTTTTACAAAAAGTTTCAAAACCTTTTGAAAAAAGAAAAACCAGATCTTCTTATAGTTATAGATTTTCCCGATTTCCATTTCAAACTTATTAAGTTTGCCAGAAAATTGAATATTCCAGTTATCTATTACATAACACCACAGGTGTGGGCATGGAGAAAAGGAAGAACAAAGTTTTTGAAAAAGAATGTTGACCTTTGTCTGAACATTCTACCTTTTGAGGAAGGTTACCTTAAAAATAGCGGTATCAACTCTGCTTATGTTGGCCACCCTCTTTTAGACATAAAAAGGGAATTGAAACCAAAAGAGGAATTTTTAAAAAGAATAAACTTTAATCAAAAACAAAAAATAATTGCTATGCTTCCTGGAAGTAGAAACTCTGAAGTCAAATCACATATAAAAGCTCTCGTTGAAACCGCAATAAACTTAAATAGAAAGAGAAACGACCTCCTTTTTGTAATACCAAAAGCAAAAGGGGTAGATAAAAGGGTTTTTGAAATTGAATTACCCAGCAATTTTTATATTCTTGACAATTTTTACTACGAAACAATAAGTTACAGCGACATTGCTCTTGTCGCTTCAGGAACTGCCTCTCTCGAGTGTGCTTTAAGTGGTATACCATCTATTGTTTTTTACTCTCTTAATTCTTTTACCTATTTTATTGGCAAAAAACTTGTGAAACTCCCCTTCGTTTCTCTTCCAAACATAATTTTAAACAGGGAAATTTTTAAGGAACTAATTCAAGAGGATTTCAATCCGTCAAATTGCATCCATTATATTGAAGAAAAACTTCAAAACCTTGACAAAGAAAAGAAAAAACACATCGAGATAAAAAATGAAATCACAGAAATACTTGGGACTTCAGGGGCTTCAAAAAGGGCTGCCCAAAAAGTTATTGACTTTTTGTCCGGAATCAGGAAGCTTTCTTAACCTTGTTGGCTTTAATACACTTAGCGCAAACCACTTTATGAGTGGTTTTTCCATTTCCCTCAACCTTTATTTTCTTAAGGTTCGGAAGCCATCTTCTCTTTGTGAGATTATGGGCGTGGCTAATATTATTCCCAACAGAGGGCTTTTTTCCGCAAATTTCACAAACTCTCGACATGGTTAACTCCTTAACGTTTTACTAAAAGTAGTTATTATACAATATAACACTTTTTTTTGCAAGCACATGTAGAAGTCTGTCATAATTATATGATAATGTTCTTATTTAAACTAATTAGAAATGTCCTTTAAAATGGAAGTTTAGGAACTACCAATGGAAAGGATACCCTGGGCTGTTTTCCTCAAAAAAGCACTCACGGCATACAGACCTTAACCTGTCAATGTGAGTGCTACTTCGAAGGATAAACCCCTGAAGCAATCTTCCACATAAAAAACCTGTCCCTACGAGTAAGACTTAGTGGGTCAGGCTAACGAAGTGGTTTTCCTCATTTCATCCGCAGAAATACTTCTAAAGAAGGGTGGCTTGCAAAGCAAGACAGGATGATTCTTTCTTTATTAGTCCATCTTTCTTGTCAGTGATTCTCGAATTGTCCGTTTGAAACAGATGCGCTTTAAAAAAATGACTATCTCCACCTTCGTTTTAGGATCAAACAGCCCTGCCGCCATACAAATTGTAATAAGACGGCACATCATGCCTTAAGAATATCCTGAATAAAAAAAGGAGCAGAAAAGCATCCCGCTCCTTATTATTAAAGGCATGGTAT
>DYJZ01000082.1 GCA_020722885.1 Thermoanaerobaculum aquaticum | reverse complement strand
GCTTGTAACCATCAGAAAAATAAGCACTTGTCAAACACAACTGTAGAAGATGGATTAGATGTATAAGTAGTATCAATGTATAAGTTAAATACACTTGCAACATTACTTCTTTTTATACTAAATACTCTAAAGGGCTTTTTAAGTTAAGTGATTTATGCGGTCTTTCTTCATTATAAAATATCAAATTAACAGGTAATTTCGGCCAGGACATTCTCTTATCCAGATCTGCTCAAAATAAATTTTAACATAAGGCTATAAAAAGTAAAGGGGAAGAGGAGGATTGCTTCGTTTGACACTGCTACGAAGGAGCACTCGCAATGACACGGTTACTGCTCTCGCTATGACCGCTTAAGACACTATGTTAAGGTATGATTTTGAACTTTTTTCAGTCTTTTTGTTATTTTCATAGGGCAGTAATCTGGACCGCACATTGTACAAAAGTCTTCGCCCTTCTCTCTATTTTTTCCCCCTTCTTCAAAAAGTTTTCTGCTGAGTTGAGGATCGAGCGAAAGAGCAAATTGGTCTTCCCACCTGAAATCTCTTCTTGCCTCAGACATTAAAAGGTCCCAATTGAGAGCCATCTTGTTTCCTCTGGCAACATCCGCTGCATGGGCAGCAATCTTGTGGGCGTAGATCCCCTCCTTTACATCGTTCAGGTTTGGAAGTCCAAGGTGCTCCTTCGGAGTTACATAGCATAACATTGAAGCTCCCAGTGAAGCGATTAATGCTCCTCCAATAGCTGAGGTTATATGGTCTCTTCCAGCCCCAATGTCTGTAACAAGCGGACCGAGAGTGTAAAAAGGAGCACCAAAACAGTATCTTTCTTCAAGAGTCATATTTTCTGCAATAAGATTTAAAGGTATATGTCCAGGCCCTTCTATCATTACCTGAACATTCTTCTCCCACGCAACTTTCGTCAATTCTCCGAGTGTTTTAAGTTCAGCAAATTGAGCCTCGTCGTTTGCATCCGCAATAGAACCAGGTCTTAATCCATCACCGAGAGAAATTGCCACATCATATTTTTCAAGTATATCCAATATCTCACCAAAATTTGTGTAAAGGAAATTTTCTTTTCCACTTGAACAGATATAGGAAGCCATTATTGACCCCCCCCTTGAAACTATTCCAGTAGTTCTTTTTAACGCTTTCTCTATGTGGGATTTAAGAATTCCAGCATGAATTGTAAAATAGTCAACACCCTGTTCTGCCTGTTCAATAAGAACATCTTTGAAAAGTGGAAAATCGAGTTTTTCTATTTTTCTTTTAGCTCTTTCAAACGCTTCATAAATAGGAACTGTTCCTACGGGCACACATGAAGCTCTTAAAATTTTTTCCCTTATCTTTTTTAAATTTCCTCCTGTTGAAAGGTCCATAACCGTATCTGCCCCGGATATTATTGAAACTTTCATTTTCATAAGTTCCATTTCTTCATCTACGACAATTGCGGAGCTTCCAATGTTTGCATTTATTTTGACCAAAAATTTTGAGCCAATAATCATGGGTTCTATTTCAGGATGGTTTATATTTGAAGGAATTATAGCCCTTCCCGATGCCACTTCTTTCCTTACAAACTCTGGAGTTGTATCCTCTCTTTTTGCAACAAATTCCATTTCTTCAGTGACAATACCCTTTCTTGCAAAAGCCATCTGGGTCATTCTTTCTCTATTTGATATCCACTCTTTTCTCACTTTTTTAATCTCTGGATTTTTATTGTCAAAATATTCTCCACTCGTGTCATAAAGTAAAATTTTCTCACCATTTTCAAGAGAAACCTCTTTAAATGGAATTTCAAGACCTCTTTCAGTTTTTAAGTATTTTTTTCTGATTTTATCCGAAAAAACGAACTCTTTTGAAATGTCCATCTTACCTCCTTTTAGGAGGCAGCCATCTTATTTGGTTGCCTTCCCCACGCCGGTATTACCCGTATCAGGTTCAAGGGGTTGGCTTAAAGCCTCTCAGCCGAAGCTCCCCCAGCAAACATTTTAAAACCCCTCTTTTCTCATTTTAGCAATTTTTGAAAAAAGAGGATAAAAAAGCGAAAGAAAAACTAATTTCACTGTGTCTGAAAGCAAAAAAGGAAAAAATCCTATCTGAAAAACATTATTCCTTCCTACAAAAAAGGAAAGGTATGGAAGTCCCAAAAAATAAATGGAAAAATTGGCAACGACAAGAGCCAGAAACATCTTTAGATGGCTCTTTCCGAACCCAATTTCTGTAAAAAAGCCTGCGAGATAGGCAGCAAATATGAATCCGAGAAGGTATCCTCCCGTTGGGCCAAAAAGGTGGTGGATTCCGGAATTACCCCCAGCAAAAAAGGGAAGTCCAAAAACACCTTCTGAAAGATATAGGAGAACTGAAAGTGCTCCCCTATTTTTCCCGAGAACAATACCACAAAGGAGAACAATAAAAGTTTGAAGCGTCATAGGTACTGGAGAAAAGGGTAAAATAAGTTCAAACTGAGAAAATAGCCCTATAAGCAAAGAGGCGCATACTATCACTATCACATCTAAAAAGAGTGATATTGTTTCTTTTTTCAATCCGCATTTTTCAGTTCTTTCAAACATTCAAACCTCCATATATAAAATCATTTAATTATGCCTCTCTTATGAAAGGTTCAAGGAACTCCTTTGTGAGTTCAAGGCGAAGATCAGCCGCAAGCCACAGCAGTTCATGAACTGTTAAAAAAGACCCGCTTCTGCTTCCGTGAATAAGTCCGAATGTGAGTCCTTCTCTTTTTACAATTTCTGCTGCAGGCAGGAAATCTCCATCTCCGCTTAAAAGGAAAATGGCTGGCACATTCCTTCTTGCAGCAGCATAAACCATTTCTGCTGTTATCAGAACATCTATCTGTTTTTGCTCGAGGACAGGTTTCCCGGTGAGTTGATCAATTCCACGGTAGGCAAGCTGTCCAAGTTTTACTTCAAACCTTTCAAGTTTCTGGAGGCGCTGATAAAATCCACTTTTTTTCTCATAAGCCTCAATTTCCTCCTGAGTGGGTGCTTGAGAAAGGTAGGGAAGGCAGTTGAAATAAACACACCTTATCAGGTTGTAACCAAAAGTATCGCATATGGCATAAGCAAGTCTTCCGTAATCAAGTCTCGGCGAGCCAAAGTGCTTCTGGATAAAATCAAGATATCCACCATCAATTATCAAAAGGCATCTTTCTTTAATTGATATTGTTTTTCTCATCTTTTTTCCCTAAAAAAGCGCTACTGCAAGGGCTATTGAATTCAATTTTGCTGAGGGTGTATCTGAACGAGAAGGAATCAATACTGGGTGTGTGGCACCCATTACAATATGCCCTAAGGGAAGCTGCGCAAAGTATGTTGTCGATTTTGCAAGGAGATTTGCCGAAACAATTTCAGGACAGAGAAGAATGTCTGCCTCTCCAGCCACTTCTGATGCTACTCCCTTCTTTTTCGCGGCATTTCTTGAAATTGAAAGATCAAGAGAGAGCGGGCCTTCAACAAGACAGTTTTCTATTTCTCCTCTTTGTGCCATTTTTTTAAGTTCGAAAGCATCTTCTGAACACTGATGCCCTTCAACAACATTTTCGACCATTGATAAACAGGAAACTTTAGGTTTTTCATATCCGAGCCTTCTGTAAACTTCAACAGCATTTAAAAGTATCTGCTTTTTTGCATTCAGGTCCGGAGCGATGTTAATTCCTCCGTCGGTTATACAAAGAAGTCTCTGGTTTCCCTCAACATTGCTTTCAAAAAGAAATGCATCAGAAAGAAGAGAGCCTTTTCTTAATCCCTTTTCTCTGTCAAGAACTCCTTTCATCAAAGTTCCTGTCTGGACCTTTCCTTTTAGAAGAATTTTAGCTTCCCCGTTTCTAATTATTTCAACCGATTTTTCAACGGAAGTTTTTTCATCTTTAGAATCAACAATTTCTGCTTTTTTGAATTTCCTTCCGATTGTTTCAAGTGCCTCATTGATTTTTCCTGCGTCTCCAACGAGAACAGGAATGGCAATTCCCTCTTCTTCAGCATCAAGAAGGGCTGAAAGAGCTGCAGGGTCGTGCGCTTCAGCAAGAGCAACCGGTAGAGGTCCCTTAACTTTTGCTTTTTCAATTATTTCTTTAAAATTTTTAACCATTTTCAATCCCCCTTTCAAACGCTTTAAGACACAAAGGAGTAATTTTGGGTGAAAATCTTTGTTTTATTGCGTTTTCAAAATTTGACCTTTCAATAAGTGAAAAACTTTTCGATAGTACCCCCAGAAGAATTATGTTAACCATTCTAATGTCACCCAATTCCTTCGCTATTTTATCTGCGTCGATCATTTTTACATAAGGTGCTTTTTTAAGAATTATTTCTTCAATGTTTTGAGGGTAACTTCCACCCTTTTTAAGACTGGAACTCAATGGGGAAATCTTGAGTTTTGAAATTATAGCCCTGCCATCAGGTTTAAGATAATCAAGGTATCTCAAACCTTCCATCATTTCAAAAGAGATAAGATAATCTGCTCCTCCTCTGGGGATCAAAGATGATGGAACATTCTCTCCTATTCTTATGTGGGAATCCACATTTCCGCCTCTTTGAGACATTCCGTGAACCTCACTCATTTTAACATCAAGCCCTCTGTCAAGAGCCGCAAGGGCTAATATTCTCCCTGAAGTCAAAATTCCCTGTCCACCTACTCCACTAAGCATTATGTTGACTATATTCATCTTTTCCCCCTTAATTTTTTTTCTTAAATGTAAGTGCTTTAGGTTCACAGACCTGAACGCAAACACCACAACCATTGCAAAGGTTTTCATCAATGGTGGGGTAGCCATCCTTTTCTCCAATAGCCATACAGCCTACCCTTATGCACTTGCCGCACCTTGTGCAAAGTTCTACATTTACCTCAACAACATCTCCAAGTTTAACTTTGAATCCCAATACGCATGGCGCTTTAGCAATTATCACTGAAACCTCTTCGGCTTTAAGCTCTTCTTCGAGTGTTTCTTTGACCTCCTCAAGGTTGTAGGGGTTTATCACTTTAATTCTTTTAACTCCAATCGCTTTACACAAATCAACAAGGTCAACTTTTGGGGCTTCTTCTCCTTTCATATTAAGACCTGTTCCTGGATGAACCTGTCCTCCCGTCATAGCAGTAAGGCGGTTGTCAAGTATTACAATAGTTGCCTTGCTCTTATTTATAACCATATCAATGAGTCCTGTTATTCCAGAATGAAAGAAGGTTGAATCACCTATTACTCCAATTGTTTTTCCTGAAACGCCCTCACCTCCGAATCTGTCAAGCCCTTCAGCCATACCTATAGAAGCTCCCATACACATACAGGAGTCCATAGACTTAAGAGGGTTAATTGCTCCTAAGGTGTAGCAACCAATATCACCCATAACTTTAAGACCCATATCCCTGAAAACTGTAAACATACCCCTGTGACTGCATCCAGGACAAAGAGTTGGCGGCCTATGATTTATTTTTACATCAGAAAGATCCACCGTAACCTTCGTCGATTCACTTCCCTTAAGCATTCTTTCAACAATTGAAAGATTTAACTCTCCTGTGTGGGGCCTCAATTCTGACCCCAGCACCTTTATACCCATTGCTTTTAAAGTGTCTTCTATGTAAGGTTCAAGTTCCTCTACAACATAAAGTTTTTCTACGCTCTCTGCAAATTTTCTGATTCTATCTACTGGAAGAGGATTTGTAATGCCAATTTTCATTATTGAGGCTTCATTATTCATAAGCTCGTAAACATAACCAAAAGCCACTCCCGAAGTTATTATTCCTATTTTTTTCCCATTTTTAAAAACAGGATTCCATTTATCACTTTCATTCCCAAATTTCAAAGCTTTTCTTAATCTTTCTTCAACCCTGTGCCTTCTTTCTCTTGCATTGGATGGAAGAAGAACATATTTTGCGATATCTTTCACAAACCTCTTTAAAGGAGGAGTGAGCCTCTCTTCGGTAATGGTAACTCCTGTCTGATGGCAAACCCTTGTCGTTAATCTTAAAAGAATTGGGGAATCAAACTCCTCAGAAAGAGTGAAAGCCTCTTTTGTCATCCATCTGCATTCTTCAACATCAGAAGGCTCAACCATCAAAACTTTAGCGGCTTTTGCAAGAAGGCGGTTGTCCTGTTCGTCCTGGGAAGAGTGCATTCCAGGGTCATCGGCTGATACGCATATTAACCCTCCGTTGACACCCATATATGATGAAGAGAAAAAGGGGTCTGCCGCAACATTTAAACCAACATGCTTCATTGTAACAATAGCCCTTTTCCCGGCTAATGAAACACCCATTGCCACCTCGTAACCAACTTTTTCATTTGGAGCCCACTGGGCCAAAACATCATCATACTTTACAAGGTACTCAAGAATTTCAGTGCTCGGTGTTCCTGGATAACCACTTCCAAAAGCAACACCAGCCTCCCATGCCCCTCTTGCCACAGCTTCATTTCCAAGCATAAGTTTTTTCATATTACCCCCCGTAAACAATAGCTTTTTCTTCGCCAGTTAGAACTCTGTATGCGCCAAGTGCGAGCGCTTCCATTTCAAATTCTCCGGGAAACCTGAATATTTTTCCCAAAAATTTTACTTTCTCTTCAACCATACTGATAAACATATCTGAATGGGCAAGGCCGCCTGTAAAAACAATTCCGTCAAGATTGCCTCCAATTGACGCAGCCATTGCCCCAATCTCTTTTGCAGTCTGATACGCCATTGCGCGGTAAATAGATTCAGCTTTTTTATCTCCATCTTTGATTCTTCTTTCAACTTCTCTTGCATCGTTTGTCTGAAGATGAGCCATAAGACCGCCCTCTTTTGTTGTCATTCTTTTTAGGTCCGCAAAGGTGTATTTCTGAGATAAGCAAAGTTTAATGAGCGGCTGGGTGGGAAGGGTTCCCGCCCTTGTTGGAGACATTGGGCCTCCTGAATTCGCGTTATTCGTGTCGAGAATTTTTTCTGCAACCATTGGAACTATAGAAAATCCACCTCCCAGATGTGCTACCACAAATCTGCTTTCAGAAAGTTTTTTACCTATTTTTTCGCAAGCCTTTCTTGCCGCTGCGTGAAGATTTAAGGCATGCGAAAGTGCCTGTCTTTCAAGTCCTGGAAGTCCTGTAATTCTTGCTTCCTCAACCATCTCATCTACCGCCACAGGGTCAACAATAAAAGAAGGAACTCTGTAAAATTTCGCGATTTCACTCGCAATTATACACCCGAGGTTTGAAACATGCTCTCCCTGATAACCATTTTTTGCATCCTCAATCATCTTTTCATTTATTTCAATGGTACCTGAGGGAACCGGTCTGATAAGTCCTCCCCTTCCAACCACTGCCGAAAGAGGAGTTTCACCATGTTTTTTGAGAAAGGCAAGCGTTTTTTCAACCCTTTCAGGAATCTGTTCGAGAAGAGGAAGTTTTGCACCTTCTATGTCTGACTGCTGCTCAGCCTTTTTTTCCCTGTTTTCAAAAATTGCGATTTTTGTACCTGTAGAGCCAGGATTAATTACAAGAGTTCGGATTAGATCCATTATAACCTCCTCGAACAACTACTTCTATGAATAGGAATTTTACATTAAAAAATAATTTTGGTAAAGAGAAATTATCGGCAATATATATTCTGTTCTTTTTCCTACAGCACTTTATTGTGGAAGATTTCCTCCATCTTCTCCTGAAATTAGGTGGTTACGATGACATAAAATTAAAAACACAAAAAAATTCAATGAAATAATTATTATCACATTTTCAAAAATCATCCTCTTTTTTGGAGAAAATACAACCTCTTGACAATATTTAATTAAAAAGTTAGAATAACTTAACTATGTTAAGTTTATCTAAAATGTATCGACTCCAGGATTGTTAAAAATGACAAAAAGAAATTTAAGATTGAAAAAAACAGAAAAGGAACAATTTTTGGAATCAAATTGGTTGCCTGTTTTTAATTACCTGTCATACCTATTTGACATCAAAGATAGAGTAATGTATTCTAAAAGCGGAGGTGAATATAAAAGCCCCTTTGAAGTTAAGTTCATGGTCTTCTCCGGAGGAACTTCTCGCTTGGAGACAAGAAGCCAGAGATAAGGCCAGTTACCAGAAACGGCTTGCTATCT
>DYJZ01000081.1 GCA_020722885.1 Thermoanaerobaculum aquaticum | reverse complement strand
TTTGTCTTGCTGCCTTTCCTTCCCCAAAAGTCTCAAATGTTGTGGACTTCTACAAGAATTTGACATTTTATTTGATTTGAAGGTAAAATACTACCGTTATAATGAAAGAAATGAAAGGCGGTGGGTAAAATGAGAAAAAATAGTTTATTAAAGAATTTGATTTTAAATGCAAAATTTATGGTCGCAATAGTTTTGATGCTAACCGGAACAATTTCTTTTTTTTGTCAATCATGTACTTTGACGATTTCCCCTTCGTCTCTTCCTGAAGGAAGCGTAGGCACTTACTATTATGTTCAGTTTACTGCAACTGGAGGAACCGCTCCATACTATTTTTACACAGAAGGAATGCCTTCCTGGTTATCTCTCACATCTGAAGGAAAATTATATGGCACTCCTCAGGAAGCGGGAACCTGGTCAGTGTATATAGGGGTTTCTGATTCAACTTCTTCATATCCATGCACCGGTGAACTTTTTGGAAATTTGGTGGTTACAGATGCTTGTCCTATAATTTATATTAAACCTTCGGAGCTTCCGGGTGCCCAGATTAAAACTTTCTATAGCCAGACCCTTACTGCTGAGGGGGGGGTTAAACCCTACAATTTCTCAATTGGTGGTGGAAATCTTCCTCCCGGAATCTCTTTGAGCAAAGAGGGAACAATTTCCGGAACTCCGACAGAGTCAGGCTTATTCAACTTTTTAGTAATCGCAAATGATTCTGCAAACTGTAGTGGAAGTCAAAGCTATTCTTTAAATGTTGAATGCGTTAGCAACAGTGGAACATTGAGTGGTTATGTGGGAATATCTTCTGATGGCGGAAAGACTCTGTTTATTCTTGATGGAGAACCTGTAAGCGGAACGGTTACCGCAACATCTACTAATGGAGATGCCTTTACATCCCAGATTGAAAGGGGAACCTTTAATTTTGGGAGTGTTCCAATGGGAACCTACACACTTTCCGGTCAAATAACTTACAGAGACAACATTCTTTATGATGCAAAGCTTCTTTCATACGGCTGCTCTGCTCCGTCGAACTTTAATGTGTTAAAGACCGTAAATCTTCCAGCAAAAGCAGTCGAAGTCAAATGTGACACTATTAATAATTTTACCTATGTTGTTCCCCCCCCCCTTGTTATGATTCACGGCAGTTATGATTGTTTCAACAAATGGTTTTCTGGGGATACAAACGAAGGTGACTCAGGAACATATTTTGACAACTACGCAAGGCAGATTGGCATTATTTCCTTCACTCCAAATTATGATTGGTGGAGCAGGTCTTATACTTCAATGGCTGATGAAGTGTTAGAACAAATTGTCAAAAATATGAACGACCTTACAAAATCAGGAATTCCTCCATATTATGTAATTACTCACGATACAGGAGCATTTATTTTAAGGGTTCTTGGAAGCGGGATACGCCAAAACCACAATGCTGTAGGAAAAATCAGGAAAGCATTTCTTCTGGCTCCACCAAACAGCGGGTTTGATTTTAATCTGCAATCTGGAAGCAAAAGAGAGGCGGGAGAAAACCTTATTACAAGGTATTTCAATGAAGTTTACCCCAACTTCGGAAAAATAAATGTCTTTCCCATTGCAGGGAACAATGGCTTGTGGGGTTCAAAAAATAATGATGGGATGGTGTCGTTGAACTCCGTTTTCAGTGTTCAAAATGTTTCCTGTATAGAAGAAGATTGTATAATTTATCCAATTCTAAAATTGCCTTACGGAGATTCTCAGATACTGCCATATACTCACAGTGAGCTGGGCGGTCCAGAATCTTTGTTGGATGTTTTTAATTTAATTCTTTCAAACTCAGAAGGGGGAACTCCTGAAGCTCCTGTTGGAACTATCGGGTGGGGGACTACAGGTGTAACTTCAAAGAAAATAGGAGGAGGAAGTCAAGTTTTACAGGCAGAAAGTGCAACTGATTATCCCTTCTATGTCTCAAAGTGTGATGGAATGGCAATTGTTATTAGGACGGTCTCTGGCTCTGCCACTTTCAAATTTGTTGACCCGGACGGAGTGGAAACAGTCATAGAAAACGACCTGTTTGTTAAAACCGCTCCTTCCCCCGGGATTTGTTTCTTGAGAGTGTTGCCGGATTCAGGAGGAGTGAATTTTACGGCAACAGTAATTGAAAACTCCATCTTTGGAATAAAGGCTTATCTTACCAGTCAGAACTTTTTTGCCGGGGATAAGGTCACCCTGAGAGTTGATAAAATTGGCGACTATAGTCTTGTTTCATCAGTTCAAATAAACGCCTCTCTATATGACTCTAACGGAACTCCTTTACAGACCATTTCGCTTGTTGAAAAAGGCAGCTATTTTTCAGGAACTTTTATTGCTCCTGCATTAACCGGAAATTATGTTGTGGTGGTTGAGGCTACTGGACTTTACGACAATGTTCCATTTTCGAGAACTGAATTCGAATCAATGAGTGTCATTTCGGATTCACACCTATTTCTCGGAGATTTTGCCGATTCTCCTGCTGATTTAAATGGTGATGGGAAGTATGATTCAATTTCTCTCTCTTACTCTTTAAATGTTCCTGAAAGCGGCAATTATGTTGTTATTGCAGATATTTATGATTCCCTTGGAAATTTCGTTGCTCACGGCTCCGATGATTTCTATTCTGCTTCTTCAGGAATTGTAAATTCCTCTATAAATTTCGACCTTTCATCGGTGCACTGCGAACAGCTGTCAGATAAATTTTCTATTGTGGGATTGAGATTACTAAATGGAGAATCATTAAAAACTGTTGATGTTTGGAACAATCTGATTCGAACGCAGCAGTACTCTCAATCACAGTTTGAATGTAATTCTTCTTATCTTTCGCCTTTACCTTCATACATTACTCCTTCTACCATCACAAAAGGAAGAATAGCAGATGTTGCTATTTCTGGAAAAAATTTCAAAGAAAATGCTGCTGTTATATTTGAATCTCCAATTTCCGTTTTAAGTTCCTCAAGATTCAGCGACAAAGTCATTTTTGCAAAAATTTCAATTCCTGAATCAGCCCAGAATGGTTACTATGATGTGATAGTTGAAAACCCCGATGGAAGGAGTGGAAAAATTGAAAATGCTTTTCTCGTGCGAAATGACAATCCGCCAGAAGTTTCTTTTGGAAATCCTCAGGAGGGAAGCAATATTGGCGGAACTGTAAGAGTTATTGCCATAACGAGTGATGATGTCAAAGTTTCCTCCGTTTCTTTTGAGCTTGATGGTGTTCTTCAAAAAACAGTTACAAGTTATCCATTCATCTGGGATTGGGATGCATCAAAATCTGGCACAGGAATGCATACCCTGAAAATTACTGCCACTGATTCTATAGGTCAAACAACATCAGAAGAAGAGAGTGTAAATGTTGTGCAAATACCTGTAATATCATCAATGTCCAAAAAGCCTGATCCCTTTAGAATTATCGTCACCGGGAACTTTTTTGAGAGTGGAATTGAAGTTTTTATAAACAATGAAAGATGGGAAAAAGTTGTTTTTAAAAGTTCAAACAAAATTGTTTTAAAAGGTGGAAAATTACTTAAAGAAAAAGTTCCGAAAGGTGTAAAAACAACCTTCAGGTTTGTCAACCCCGACGGGGGAGAAACAACCTATGTATGGCAAAGATAAAAAGGGCGGTTTCCCGCCCTTTTTTATTTTTCTTTTAACTCTTTTATCATAGGAAGATTTAAAAAGGCATCTCTGAAAATTTGATCTTCTTCTTTTTCTTCTATTTTTTTTGTAATGGTTTGTGCTGTTAAAAGTCGTCTTTGTGATTCCTCAATGTTTTCACTCTCAAAAATCTTATAGAGAAGAAAATTGTATTCAATTCCATTTAATCCTCTGTCAAGAAATTTATCGTATTGTAAGAGGCAATTTAGAGAAGAACAAAGGTCTTCTTTTTGATTTTCATCAAAAAGCGACTTGTTTAATGAAAGCAGAAACTTTGGAAGAATTAAAGGACAGTAATGCGTTGAAAGAAGCGGGAAGAGATCTTTTCCAGTTTCAACTGCTTTTGCGTGATTTTCCAATATCTGGTAAAACTTCAAAACAACATTACCAACTTCTGCTACAAGCCAGAGAATGCCGCTCTCCCTGGCTCTGTCAAGAATGGATTCAAGTTTCTCTTCCGTGTCGCAGGAATCTGTTTCTTCTGCTAAAAATTTATGGAATGCATAATGAGCGTTGAAACTTATTGTTAATGTTCTGGAAGTATTTTCAATTTCTTTTTGAAGTTTACTTATGTTCTGTTCAACAATCTTAGAAGCCAGATCAGGTTTTTGTAGTTGATTGGAAATAGAAAGAATTTCGCTCAAACAACCGACTGCCTCGCTTAAGTGATTCGTTTCAATACAGGACTTAAGAGCCTCTATTTGATACGAAAATGACTTTGAAATTTCGCCATTAGCATAAAACAAAAGGGACTTAATATGCATATTGACTGCCACAAGATAATTCATCTGATAATGCTTTGCGGAAGTCAGGGCTCTTTCCACAGATTTTTCTGCCTCATTCCAATTCCCGAGCATGGTTTCGAAAAGTGCCCTGTTGGACATAGACATAACTAAATTGTTTCTGTATCCAAATTGTCTTGAAACTTCTTCTGCCTCTTTACAAATTTCCAGTGCCTTTATGTAGTCGCCAGATTCAAAAAAAACTTGAGATAGATTCACTGTTATTAAAGCAAGATGAGACCTCAGATTGTTATTTGCTGCTACTTCTTTTGCTCTTAAAATAAAACTTTTTGCTCCTTCAAGTTTTCCTCTAAAATATTCAACAAGACCCCTATTCATTAAAGCATAAACGAGAGAGGGGTAATCGTTTATCTTTTCTGCAAGCAATTCTGCCCTTTGAAAATAATCCATTGCTTTTCCCATTTTGCCAGACATTGCAAGAGGAACGCCCGAATAGAGAAATATTGTGCACTGGAGAGATTCATCTTTTAGTTGTTTTGCTCCCTCGAGCGCCTTTTCGTAAATTTCCAGAGATTCTTTTAAATTTCCTTCCCTTCTTTTATTGTCAGCAAGTCTTGAGAGTACTTGAATTTTTTTTGCAGATAATTCCTTCTGTTCATCAACGATTTTACTAAAACATAAGCCAGCTTCAGAGATTCTTCCGAGTTCTTGCTGAACTTCTGCATACATCACAAATGCGTCAAGATACTGTTCATTGTCATTAAGCGACAATTTTTTCTTTTCTGCAATTGAAATATATCTAAAAAGATAATCGTAGCAAGATCTGTAATCATAAATTACTTTTGCGTTTTTTGCCGATTCAAAGAGATAATAAAGCGCTTTCTCGTCATCCCCTCCATATTCGTAATGCCTTGCCAGAACGGGAAAAACTCTCGATGAGGCGATTCCTTCCTTTTCAAGGAATTTAGCAACTTTTAGATGCAATTCTCTTCTCAATTCAAAATTTAAAGAGTTGTAAAGAGCCTCTCTTAAGAGATTGTCTGAAAAGGAGGCGTAGGGTCTTTTACCCCAGGTGTCCATCTTTATAAGGGAGGTTTTTTCAAGAGAATTGATTTTAGAAATAATTTCCTCCGGGGGACTTTCTGTCAATGAACTTAAAGTCTCTATTGAAAACGATGTGCCAAGAACTGAGGCGCTTCTTAGAATAGATCTGTCCGTCTCACTTAAGCCTTCCACTTTTGATAAAAATAGCCCTTGAAGAGTATCGGGAAATGTTGTTGTTGAAAGTCTGTCTTCATCCACTTCATATTTTCCGGAAGGTCCGACAAATGCCAGATTTTGAGATTTTATTATTGAAACAAGTTCTGAAAGAAACTTAGGATTTCCGCCACTTTTGGTAAGGAGAAAGTCAAGAAAAAATTCTGCTGGTGGGGCAAAACCTTCCGATTTTACAAGATAATCTTCTACTTCATTTTTTGAAAAAGGCGGAATCACTATTTGACGGGATTTGCCAATAAGTTCTTTAAAATGTTCAAGGTTATCATCCCTTAAAGAAAATATAATTTTTCCTTTTGTTTCTTGCAGGTCTTCACTGAAAAAGAGAAGAAACTCAATCGTCGAAGGGTCAGCATAGTCAAGATGATCAATGAAAATAAAGTGCGGTTTTTCACTCAAGGCATTTATTAGAATTCTTGAAACTATTGCAAAAAAGATGTCTTTTCTTTCTTTGCTACTCAAAGACTTTGTTGAAAGGTTGTCTTCTAAGTTAAATTTAAATAGATCTGAAAAGAGAGGCAGAAAAATTTTATCCTGCTCTGGAAGCGAGTTGTAAATAATCTCTTTTGTAGAATCCTGTTCCGTGAATGTTAGCTGGAGAGAGTGGCTTATTACATTTTTTAAAGGAGTGAAAAACTTTTCCCTGTCATAAGGGGCAAGCCTTGTATAAATTGACTCATAGCCTTTTTCGTCAATAATTTCTTTGAGTTTCAAAAGAAAATCACTTTTTCCCATACCAGGAGGAGCTGTTATGCACAAAAGAGGAGACTCCTCAAAACTTTCAAGTACCCTTAAGGCGGATTCTATTTCTTTTTTTCTACCAACAAAAGAAGAAGCTTTTTCAATTGTTTCTTTCAAAAAAAGAGGAGAAAAGACATTTATTTTTTCGCTTTTCCCTTTAACAAAAATTGGTTCAAAATTCTGGTATTCAACAATCTCTTTTGTTTTTTGAAAAATTTCATCATTTACCAGAATTGATTTTCCCATATTAACTGTCATAAGTCTGGCGGCGAGATTTATTCCGTCACCCATAACCGTAAATTCTCTTCTTTGTTTCGAACCCACATAGGCAGAGAATAGGTTTGAAACTGTAACCCCCATATTAATTTTAACATTAAGCTCTTTTAAGGCATTGCTGTTAATGATTTCAAGGGAGCACCTTACGGCATGCTCTTCCTGATTTTCTATCGAAATAGGAGAGCCAAAAAGAATAAGAAGCTTACTTCCTTTATCCCCCATATCGACTTTATTGATTATGCCGCCAAATTTTTTTACAATATTTGCGATTTCTGCATAAATTGTTCGCAATTTTTTTAGATTTTCTGCTTTGCTTAAATCAAGATTTGAAAATTTTAAAAAAAGTGTGGTGGTTCTTCTGTGTTCTCCAACAAGTTTTTGTTCTTCAAGAAAAGCCTTTTCTTTGACATAATATGGCAGAAAATCAAGAAGCTGCTTTTCTGAAGGATAAGAACTTTCCTCAAATTGTGTGAGGTTCCATTCAGATTCTAAAGGGAATTTCATTCCTTTGACTAACACAAAGCCGCCTGAAGTGGTTTTATAATCAAATAAACTGTTACTGACCATCTCTGCATTTGCCGGAGAAACCACAATTTCACCTTTTTGTGCATGATGTTCAGCCTCAGCGGCATTGTCAAGAGTGTTTCCTGCTGCAAAATAATCAAAGCCAGTCCTTTCATCTCCCAAGATACCAACATAAACGGATCCAAAAGATACTCCAATTTTCATTCCAAGCGAAAAAACCCCACCTCTCATTTTGACATTTTGAAAAGTAGAACATTCTTTTTGAAGAAGCAGGGAAGTTTGAATAGCCTTATCCAAAGATGAAGGCAGGAAAATGGTCATAGCATCGCCACCAAACCTGATTACATCTCCTTTATTTGAAATAACAATATCTATCATCTTTTCAAAAAAGGAGTTAAGAATATTTGTTAACTCTTCTGCTCCCTCTTTTCCTATTGATGCAAGAGTTTCTGTCAATTTTGTAAAGCCAGCGAGGTCAGCAAAAAGTATTGCTCCTTCAATTACCTTGAAATTTTTTCCTTCCTTCAACAAAGGGAAAAGGGTTTTAGGAATAAATTTGCAAAGAGAATCTCTTAAATTCATAAATCCACCTGAATTAGTTTAATACAATACAAATTTTCAAACAACAAAAATCAAAAAAGTGTGTCAAGACTATTTAGAAATGTACCGTTGCGAGAGCTGTCATTGCGAGCGCTCCTTCGTAGCCTCCTCAACCGAAGCAATCTTCCTTATTCCAGTTTGTTGCAGTCATTGCGAGTGCTCCTTCGCAGCATAATCTTACGAAGCAATCTCCCTCTTTTCAAACAAAGGAAGATCACTTCGTCTGCAATTGCCTCGAAGCCACCCTCGTGATGACGGTTAATTGTCAA
>DYJZ01000080.1 GCA_020722885.1 Thermoanaerobaculum aquaticum | reverse complement strand
ATAGGACTTATTGATTCTTTTTACGGCTTTCGCACTTCCATTTTAGGGGACATTTCTAATTAGTTTAAATAAGGACATTATCATATAAAATTGTTTTTTCCTTGCTTTGGTATGTTTCTGTAATGTAAAATACATTTTTAAAGTTATTATCTTTTATGGAGAAGATTTTGGAAAAATTACAGACTCTTAAAGACAATCGGGATTTGTTAGTAATTCAACACGAAATCCAGGAACTCGTAGGAGACAAACTTCTGAAAGTTGACAAGCTTATGGCAGAAAAACTCAAATCACCCTACATTCCTATTGCAGAAATGGGTATTTATCTTGCATCTTCTCCCGGAAAACGCCTCAGACCCACCCTTCTTTTCCTTTCTTCCAGCATTGTTGATTATAGAGGTACAACCGATATTGATTATGCAGTTACTGTAGAATTTGTTCATACTGCAACTTTAGTTCACGATGACATAGTGGACCAGGCTATTCTAAGGAGAGGAAGAGCCAGTTTAAACTTAAAATGGGGTAGCCAGCTTGCAGTTCTTATGGGTGACTATCTATACATATCTGCTGTTCAGATGGCTGTAAATCTTGGCTGGAACGAAATTCAACCCTTAATAGCCGAAACATCCAGAAATCTCATAGAAGGGGAACTTCTTCAAAGCCACAGAGGATACGATTTGCATATTAGCGAGGATGAATACCTTGAAATTATAAAATTAAAGACAGCAAAACTTTTTTCTACCTGCACAGTAATTCCACCCATTCTTCAAAATTGCAGTTCTGAAATTAGAAATGCACTTTTCAATTATGGTCTTTTCATAGGAATTGCGTTTCAAATTGTTGATGACTGTCTTGATTTTCTTTCAGATGAAAGGACTCTCGGAAAACCAGTTGGACAGGACTTAAAAGAGGGAAAAATAACCCTTCCCCTGATTTATTTAAGAGATTCTGGTAATATTCACGACAGGGAATTTCTTGAGGCTGTAATAGCAGGAAGAAGGTTTGACACAGAAACCTTAGAAGAACTTTCAGAAAGGATTTTAAGCGGCGGGTTTGTAGAGGCATCTCTCTTAAAAGCAAAAGAATTGGCAGAAAAAGCGAGAAGAGAGCTATCCATTTTCAAAGATTCTAAAGCAAAAGAGATTTTATTAAAACTTCCAGATTATATTTTAAAAAGGAGTTCTTAGTGAAAAATAAAAAATGGCTCTTCTTCGACCTATTTGATACAATTGTTTATGTTGACGAAGCAATTTACTATGAAGGGAAAAAAGAAGCCGCCGAAATTGCCGGACTAAACCCCGACGATTTCATTTTAGCATGGAAAAGCACAAGCGAGGATGCTTTATTGGGAAAGCTCAAAGACCCTTTTCAACGGGCAAATGACGCCCTGAAGAAAATGGGCATCTCAGACAGAAACATCTGTGCAAAAATAGCAATTTACGATATAGAAACGCTTCAGCGTTGTGTTTCTTTTTATGATGGAGCAACAGAAACTCTTTCTTTTTTGAGGGAAAAGGGGTTTAACCTTGCTTTATTAAGCAATGCGACTGCTACAACAGCGTTCATCCTTTCCCCTTTACATTTAAGAGACAGATTTGACTACTTAATTCTCTCTTACGAAATAGGAGTAAAAAAACCTGATCCAAGATTTTTCCAGATAGCCTTTGAGCGCACAAAGGCAACTCCTTCAGAATCACTTTTTATAGGAGACGGAGCAAATAGAGAGCTTGACGCAGCAAGAGAAGCTGGCATTGATACTATAAGAATTACCCACATTAGCAAAGCACATACCTTTATGGACAAAAATAATTTAAGTTCAGATGACCATATTGAGGTAAAATCTTTCAGCGAACTATTAAGACAGCTGGGATATTAGTTGTTTCAATTACTTCTAATTTGGACTTTTTTTAATTAAATCATTTAATAATATAGGCTGCAGCAAAACCTATTTGGGCAAACATCATCATAAGATACATATGTCTCCAGGAAGGATGGTTTTCTGTTTGGGTAAGGGAATTGGGATCTTTCAAAACAAGACCTGCTGTGTAAATTCCCCAGAGTGTAAGTATAAAAGACAAAATAAGTAAAAGTGCTGCATTTCCTGTTAGTATTGATTCGCCGTTAAAGGTCTTTATAAAGATACCAGAAGGTATTAACAACCAGGGAATAATGAAAAATGGTGTAATCATTCTGGCAGCTTTTACCGCTCCGTATTTAACAGGTAAAGTCATACAGCCAAATTTTCTGTCACCTTCAATGTCGGAAAAATCTTTTGTTGATGTTGCTCCTAAAAGAAAAAGGAAAAAAATGAAACCCAAATACCATGGTTCCAATATAAGAACATTTGAAACCATTGCCCAGCCAGCCACTTTAAGAAGCTCTCCCCTCGCAAGGGCTATTGTGAGGTTTGCAAGAAATCCATATTTCTTTGTTCTTCCATATTTTGGTGAGGAATAAATAAAAGTTAAAACCATACCTAAAACAAAAATAAAGAATGTGGCATGGTAAGGAATCGGGGCAAGTGTTCTTTTAATGAAGCTCTCATCGTAGGGAGGAGGGGTTATCCACCATACAGGAACAATTGATAATATATAGAGAATGTATGAAATTATCTTCGCTTTTTTTTCTGACACTTCCCCCCTCGGCAGCGGACGGTTTGGTTTGTTTATCTTATCTATTTCAAGGTCGTAAACCTGATTGATTATGTTTGATGCACCATTTAAAAGAGAAGCACAAAATGAGCCAACAAGGAGTGTAAAAAAAAGAGAAAGTGTGAATTTTAAGTAGGGATTATGTGAACTTCCCCACGCACAGGCAGAACCGGACAAAATTCCAAGAAGAGGAGGCAGCAAAGTAAATGGCCTTAAAAGTTCAATAAAAGTTTTTACTTTCATACTCCTGCCGTCACCATTAAAATAGAATTTGCAAACGCTCCTAAAAGAAAACCAAGAACTAAATGAATTGCAACTTTGGTTGTAACCTCTTTTCTGCTATTCAAATCGTTAATCAAAGATTCTCCAAAAAAGAAAAGAAAAAGAAGCAAAACAGAAAAGATGTAATTATGATAATTTGTAGACATTGATTCAAATTCAAATAAAGATAAATAAACAGATAAAATTATAAAGATAATTCCGGAAAGACTTCCCATAGGTGTTACGCCACCGCTACTTCCCGATTTCACCTCTTTCATTCCGATTAAAGAAAAAGTTTTCCCGCTGGTTGCCTTTCCAAACTCAGTTGCAATAGTATCAGCAGCATAAAATATAAGAATCAAAGAAAAAGATTCAAAGGAAACAAATGAAAAAATCAAAGGAGCAAAACCTTTGGAAAAAACCGATTCTATCCCTCTTTTTCCCCTGTTTTCTTCTGCTATTCCCCTTTTCTCTTTTGTTTTAAATTTGTAAAATGTGCTTGAATTGGCAACCACAAAAAACAGTGTTAGCACAACATATCCTCTGATTCCGAGTGTGGCTATAACCACAGAACCAAGAAATAACCCGAATAAAAAACCGTTTTTATCGACCCATTTTTTGAAATATGCTGTAAGAGCTAAAACGAAATTGACGAATTGAAGCATTACAAAGATATTAAAATTAAAACCATCTGATAGATTAAATATAAATGAGTTGCTTTTAATTCTTTCTAAATCTACAAAAGAATACAATGTCATAATTGAAAAAGAGACAAAAGAAAATGAGATGTTATCGTCAAACTGGCGGGGTAAAGATTCCACAATTGCGGAGGAGAGGGAAGAAACAATCGCAATAATTAATAGTTTGTCGTCATACTTAAATAGCTGCCTGTCCAATGTATAATTAAAGAACGAATATGCTAAAGGCAAAGAAAACAAAGTAAACATAAAAGATCCTGCCAGTGTCTTTTCTTTATTCCACAATACTTTTGGTCCCCCAAAAATTTTTCCTGCAATACCAGCCATCGAATCTCCAAAAGCCAGAACCGCCCACGATGCAGCAGCAACTGCCATTGCCATCTTTTCATTTTTAAAATTCGCAACAAATGAGAAAAAGATTAAAAGAAAAACCACAAAAGGATAACTTACTATGGCGGTGTATTTTTTTGTTCTCTCTTCTTCTCTCTCAATTTTTTTTCTCCCGTATAACGGAAAAACAAACAAATTATGTGCAAAGGCAATCAGTGCACAGAACATTGCCTGAAACGGCGTCAACCATTTCAAAGTAAGAGCAAAAAATCCCATTGAAAGGTGAATAATTTTCCTGAGGTACATTTCTGCCTACTCGGTCAACTTTTCACTTCCGCCAAAGAGGTCAACAACCGTTCCAACCTGCTTCAAACTGACCAGAATTCTGAAGGAAGTATCTCTGAAAAATCCAATTTCTCTCCTTCCTCCCTCAAAACCTATGTTGTAGCAGGAACCATGATACCAGAATATTACTCTTGCATTTCTCCATCTGTTATCAGCAAGGTCTCTTTCTATATGAGGCTGAAGGGTGCATTTCCCGTTTAAAACACGCAATGAAGCATTTAGCATAAGTTCTTCTACTCTGGCTTTAAAAATTGAAGGGTCATAAGAAGGATTATTGGAGTAGTAGTAGGACAACCTGAAAAATTGTTCTTTCTTTGGTGTAGAAAATGACAATGAAATAATCCTGTCTTCTATCCGTTCTGTTACAGGATGGTATAAAAGTTTCAGGTCAAAACTGAACAATTTTTTAGGCCAGTATTTAAAAGAGAAAAGAAGAGGAGATAATTTAGAGGTTTTGTCTTTAACAAATGTCAGTGGTTCATCAAGGCTTTTTGTCTGACTTATTTCCATTTCGCTTACAAGCCTTCTGTCTTTAGAGTAAAACCTGTTTCTTATCCCATATCTTACCTCATCACCCAGAGCACTTAAAACATCTATTTCATCATAAAGATAGTATCCTTCACTGTTTTTTGTTGACTCAATTTTAATTTCAGCAAAAGGTTCTATAACATGCTTTGCCAAATTTCTATATTTTTTAAAAAGTCTTGGACCTGAGATATTAAGACCACAAACAACCTGGCTTCTTAAAAGAGACTCTTTTTCTTCACCGTTTCCCGTCCCTTCGGTGTAGTATGTTTCTCTAATTTCAAGGGAGGGAATTATATCAATGTATGGTGGGGTAAAGAGAGGGGCTTCAAATCTGGGATAAAGATCTAATCTATTATAAGAAACATCGCTCATTCCATAAATTTCTTTTGAAATTTGAGTGAAAGAAGTTTGAAGAGAAAAATAAATCCCTTTCTTCATTTTAGTCTGTGGTAAACGAAATTCAACTTTTGGTAGGGCTTTTTCTACAACTCTGTCATCGTAGTTGTAATACTCAACGCCCCTTTCAATAACCAGATTGAGATTCCCATCAAGAAGTTTTCTTGTTAAAAAAAGAAAAGAGTCAAAATTTCCCTTTGTTCCTCTGGAATAATCCCTTTCAAAATCCCTGAAAAAGTTCGCGTCAGAAATCAAATTAACATCCAAAAGATAATTCCATTTTTTCCCCATTTTTCCCGTGTTGCCAGTGTTAAAATACCACCTGTTTTTGTTGCTAAGCCTGTCTTTGATGTAGTATCCTGATAAATATCCATAATTCCTTTCAGTCATAGCATATCTAAATTCAACACCAAATCCGTTTCCAGCCTTTTCGTAGTAATCGTAAAAGAGAGTTGAATCCCAGAAATCCGCTGGAGCGTAATAAAAAGCCGTACCTATAGAAACTCCTTTCGTATTTGAGCTTCCTAAAGAGGGAAGGAGAAAGCCTGTTGATCTATCGGGCTTGATAGGCCAGATAATGTATGGAGAGTATATAACAGGAAAATTTCTAACCCTAAATCTTGGATTGTTCAAAAAGGCATAATGATCTATATGGAATCTTCCCTTTGAGACTTTCAGGCTCCACGGTGGAAGAGCAGCATTACAGGATGTGAAAATTGCTTCTTCAACCTCGTACCAATCCTCTCCAGTTTTTCTTATAACTTTTGCAACGACTGTATAATCACCGTTTTTCTCCTGTCCCATAGCATCATAGACTGAGCCTGTTTTGTCTTTTGTGTTGTAGTCAAGCATATTTCCTGAAATCGTAAAATCTTTGAAATCAACCGCCACATTGCCTACAGCGTGAATTGTTTCTTTTGTCTTATCATAAATAAGGGTATCGCAGGTCAAAAGAATCTCTTTGCTTTCATACCTGACATTTCCACTTGCTTTGTAAACATCAGGAGAGATAGTTTCAACTTCGTCAAATGTCAGGACAAATTTTTCTTTTTCTATTTCTTTTTTTTCTTCAACCTCTGTTAAAGGTGGCTTTTTAAAAGGTTTTGGTTTAAATGGAATTGGATTGCAAATCGCCAAAAGAGGAATTGACAAAAAGATTGAAAAAAAAATAAAAATCAATTTTCTGCACATCTTATCCCCGCATAAGAAACAACTTCAGAGTAATCTCCGGTAACAATTCCAGAATGACTATAATCAATTAGTTCCATACTTTTTCCTTGAAGAAGGTTAAGCGCATAAAGAGCAGAAACTGCTGGAGCATATCCGCACATAGAAATCTCTTTTTCGTTTACTTCTTTGTAAAGTTTTTCAGGATCGAGGTTTAAAATTGCTTCAATAGCATAAAAATCTTTCTTCTTATTTGTTTCCGCACTTTCATAATGGTTCATATCAGAAGATACTATTATTGTTGTTTCTTCTTTGGAGAGTTCAATAGTTTTTGCAATACACTCTCCCAACCTTTTAAGCTCTATATAATTTTCCGTTGCAACACAAATTGGAACCATACTGAAATTTCCATATCTTACCTGCATAAATGGAAGTTCAACCTCTATTGAATGCTCTTTAATGTGTCCTTCTCTATCTTTGTATTCTTTTCCAGTTAATTCAATGAGTTTTATTGAGTTTTCTTCGTCAATAGAAATTTCTCCAAGAGGTGTTTTCCACAACCCTTTTGTCCATATTGAAACTGACTTTCCTTTCCCTGTATGATTCGGACCCATTATAATTACTCTTTTAGAAATTTCAGAGCAGGCAAAGGTTTTTCCCGCTGTCGCTCCTGAATAGATATAACCTGCGTGAGGCACAAGCAGAAAAGATACCTTTTTAATATCTTTCTCTCTTATAAGCAGTCTTTCAACTGAAGTTTTAAGTTGTAAAGGATTTTCAGGATAAAAAAGGTTCGAAAAAGATGGATTTCTTACCCAAAAACTCTCAACCATTTCAACTCCAGAGATAAAGAATATCACTATTTTGAGAAAGAAAAAACTTTAAACATATATGATATAATGTTACTGGTGTAGTAGGAGGTTTTCCAATGAGTGACGAAATTAAAAATAGCGAAACAGTTTCGGGAGGAGAAAAAGAGACGGTTTATAAGGCGGAGGTGGTCAAAACAGGTGAAGAAAAGGCATCAGGTCTTGCTTTGACAGCGCTTATTCTTGGCATTTTAAGTTTTTGCTGTTGCGGTCTTTTTGCAGGAATACCGGCTGCCATAGTAGGCTGGATTGAAAACAACAACATCAAGGCGGGAAAGTCTTCTGAAAAAGGCAAATGGATGGCTATTGTAGGAATAGTACTCGGGCTATGGTCAGTATTGTGGACCTGTCTCTGGCTTGGATGGTATTTCTTTTACGGAGGAATGGCTGTCTTAAGTGCAATAAATCCCTTTTAGAAAGGACATTAAATGAAGATAGTTGTTGAAAACAAAATCAGTAAAGAAAGAATAAAAGAACTGGGTGTAGAAACCTGGCCCGTGTGGGAATGCGACATCTCCGTTTTTGATTGGCATTACGATGAAAAAGAGGCGTGCTACTTTCTTGAAGGAGAAGTCATATTGGAAACTAAAAATGGAACGATAAAATTCGGTAAAGGAGATTTTGTAGTTTTTCCTGAAGGGCTCAGCTGCAAATGGAGGGTTTTAAAACCAGTTAAAAAACATTACAAATTTGGCGATTAAAAAATGTTTCTAAAAGACCAGATTGTAGGGAAGTACAGGATTATAAAGTCTCTCGGAACAGGGGGGTTCGGCTCGGTCTATCTTGCTGAAGACACACTCATTTCAAAACTTGTGGCTCTGAAAGTGCCCCACAATCAGAATCAGGATAATGAAAAACTTACAATAGAGGCAAGGCTGATGGCTCCCCTGAGTCACCCAAATATAGTTTCAGTTCTTACTGCTGAGGTCGATCCACAATCTGAGGTTTTCTATATTGTTATGGAATATGTTGATGGAGAATCTCTTGCAGAAAGGCTTGCCAGAGTTCAATCTCTTGATGAAGCAAAAGCAATCGGTCTGGCAATTGAAATAACTGATGCCGTTTCTTACGCTCACAAACAAAATATAATTCACCGTGATTTGAGACCCTCAAATGTTCTGCTAACAAAAGATGATGTGGCAAAAGTAACAGATTTTTCAATTTCACGCCTTCTGAAAGATAATGAATCTTACGCTTCTACAAGAATAGGCTCTCCTCCCTATATGGCTCCTGAACATTTTCAGGGAAGGGCAACTTTCGCTTCTGATGTTTATTCAATTGGAGTTATGATGTATGAAATGGTTACCGGAACACTCCCTTATTTTGACATCAGCCCTCAAAAGATTGAAGAGCTTGTTTCCTTAGGAAGATTCACACCCCCCATAATTCGTAAGAAGTCAATAAGCAAGGAGTTTAATGAAATCATAGTCAGAGCAATGGCAAGAGACATGAGCAAGAGATATAAATCTGCTGCTGAGCTTCTTTTTGATCTCAAAAAACTTCGTCTTTCTCCTTTAAAGGAAAGGGAAATTAAGGAAATAAGAGAGAGAATTAAATTTCGTGAAGAAGCGAAAGAATCTTTTTGCTTTAACTGCAGAAGGCCACTTCCCAAAAGAGCGACACGCTGCCCCTCCTGCGGGCAGAAGCAGGATTGAATTTATGTTTTGAAAAGACCTTTTTATTAAAAAAATATGTTCTCTCACTGCTGTCGAGGAGAATTTGAAAGCGGAAACGGAATCCCCAAAAATTGAGGATTCGGGACGGGTTTTAGGGGGGTTGAAAACGAGGCTCACTGTTTTTATGCCTGTATATGTCATTATGCTGTCCAATT
>DYJZ01000079.1 GCA_020722885.1 Thermoanaerobaculum aquaticum | reverse complement strand
TGACAATTTTAGAGAGGGCTCGCAATGACACG
Source organism: Thermoanaerobaculum aquaticum (assembly GCA_020722885.1). Classification (GTDB taxonomy): domain Bacteria; phylum Acidobacteriota; class UBA4820; order UBA4820; family UBA4820; genus UBA4820. The sequence continues at coordinate 9,094 of DYJZ01000079.1, read as the reverse complement.
GTTAGTGAGTGCCCGCAATGACAGGTTTTCCTTATCGGTTAAATCTTTTTTTCAAACTTTTTCTTAAGTTGATAAATTGTTTTTCTTGTCAATCCAGATATTTTTGCAGCCTCAGCTATATTCCCATCTGTTTTTCCCAATAGTTTTTCGATATATATTGAATTAAAGTCTTCCTTTGCTTTTTTGTAGGGTTTTTCTGAAAGTCCGGAAACAATTTTTGAATCTTCGAGGTGATTAACCAATAATGAATCTTCTAAATCTTTCTCGTCAATTATTTCATTTTCAGTAAATGTTACTATCCTGCACACAAGATTTTCAAGTTCTCTTATGTTTCCAGTAAATTTGATATTTTCAAGGAAATTTATGGCTTTTTTAGAAAAACCTTTTACATTTTTGTTAAGTTTGTCTTTATGCTTTTTAAGGAAAAAATCACATAGTAGTGGTATATCCTCTTTTCTTTCAGAAAGATTTGGTATTTCTATAGGAAGATAGGCAATCCTGAAATAAAAATCCAGTCGCATTCTACCTTCTGAAATAAGGTCTTCGGGGTTTTCATTTGTTGCCGCTATCAGTCTTACATCAGATCGATAAAGATGATTGTCTCCGACTCTTTCAAACTCTCTTTCCTGCATAAATCTTAAAAGTTTTGATTGAATGGTAATAGGAAGACTTTCAACCTGATCAAGAAAAAGCGTTCCACCGTCGGCAAATTTTATTTTCCCAATTCTGTCCTCTATGGCATCAGTAAAAGCTCCTTTTTTGTGTCCAAAAAGCTCTGTTTCTGCAAGATTTCCCGGGATTGAAGGGCAATTGACAGCTATAAATGGTTTATCTTTTCTTGAAGAGTTCTTGTAGATGAAGCGAGCGAATAGTTCCTTTCCTGTCCCGGACTCGCCTATGAGCAACACTGGAAAATCAACATATGCCGCCTTAATGGCAAGTTCTTTTGTTTTAAGGAAGGCAGGGGACTTCCCAACCATCTCATAATTAATTTCTGATGCGTTAACCCCTCTTTCTTCTACTTTGCTTTTAATGTATTTACTTTCTTCTTCTAAGAAAGTTTTAACACTTTCAAAGAATTCAAAAAAGCAGTTTCTGATAATATTTTGAGCATTATCCGGATCATTGCAACCCTTATTCCAATAACAGTAAAACCATAAATCAAGATTGTGTTTAATTGAAAACGATGAAAGCAGAACGGAGTGGGGATGAAGATTAGTAATGCTTTCACTTGAAACAGGAAGGTCTCGAATCGCCCATAAAGATTCTTTATTTCTTTTTCCAAGAAAATTATTAATTATTGTTCTGCTGGGTGGGGGAGAATCGGTATCGGCAAGAAGTTCTTTCAAAAATACGCTTTTGTTCAATTTTTCAAAAAGATAAATTGCATCACAACCTAATTCCTGCCTGATTTTATTTAAAAGATTGGGAAGTATCTTTTCTTTATTGGATGTTTTACTTGATGGGTGGAGTGAATCAAGTTCCCTGACTATTATATACCAGATACCATGACTGAACTCCACCTCCAGTTTGACTCCTCCCAGATCTATTATGTCTCCATTTAAAAGTTGTGCTTTTTTTATTTTCTTCTTATTTAATATTGTTCCATTTTTAGAGAAGAGGTCTTGAACAAAAAGAGACTCTTTTTCCAAAAAGATTTTGCAGTGAAATCCTGAAATTGTTTTGAAAGGAAGTGTAATGTCACAATTTAAGTTCCTTCCTATTGTAACATTTTTTTTAATGACAAATCTCTCCATTAAAGTAGTTTCACCTCCTAAAAGAGAAAATTTTAACATAAAAATTTTAAAAACAAATAATAAATTAAAATTTTGCTGATGTAAAAGTTCAGAAACACATAGGACTTTTCTGAGTGTGAAAAAAGAGCGAAAAAAACTTATTAGTGATATCTGTGAAAGAATAATTTGTAGGGGCTGTGGGAATTGTTTCCACAGCCTTGTTTCCTTATTTTTCATTGTTTTAACCTTTCGTTCTCAGAGTCAAACAAAGATATTGAGGGGTGGTTCAATGGTGGCTTATAGGACTTATTGATTCTTTTTGCGGCTTTTTCTTCCCTTCCTCAGCCACTATTACCTCATAAAGTCGTTTTTCTCTTTTTCAGTCTGATTCACATTTTAGAGGACATTTCTAAATTAGTTTAAGAGAGAACATTATCGTGAAGTCAGGACAGTATCCTTTGCAGCGAAATTGCCGCCGACGGCTATTATATCCGTAGGGGTCTGGCATCAACGCTTGAATCTTGAATTGTCAAGTCTAAAACTGCCGTATTTCTCTAAAATAACACTATTCGTGAATTGCCGTTATGTAAGAAGGTTCAATGAGGAAGATTGCTTCGCTTGAGAAGGCTTTGAAGGAGCACTCGCAATGACAGCTAAAAACTTAAAAATGAATTTGTCTTGCTGCCTTTCCTTCCCAAAAAGTCTCAAATGTTGTGGACTTCTACATCCAATTTGCAAATAATTCCATTTATGATAAACTATCTTAAAGAGGCGATCGGGTCTTTCTATAGAGCAGTAGGGAGTACTTTCCATTTTAAGCGCCTCTAAAAAGGAGGATGAGATGAAATGTCCATCGGTAGCCTTTATTTCAACTGCACTTCCGAGAATGTGCGGAATTGCAACTTTTACCAATCATATAGCCTCATCATTTTCTATGCTATCGGGAATACCGCTAAGTCAGAACCCGAGGGTAAAGTTGATTGCCATACACAACCCAGCAGAAAATTTGAGGTATCCTCCAGAAGTTGAATTCATTATAAGACAACCTCAGAAAAAAGATTATATCGAAGCTTCCGAATTTCTCAATATTTCTCAGGTAGATGTTGTCTGTCTCCAGCATGAATACGGAATCTTTGGTGGAGATGACGGGAGATACATTATCGACCTTCTTGAAAACTTAAGGAAACCCGTGGTCACAACATTTCACACAGTTTTACAAAATCCATCTCCAGGGCAAAAAGAAGTTCTTAAGAAAGTAAGTGAACTTTCAAGTTATGTGATTGTGATTGCTGAAAAAGCTAAAACCATGCTTCAGGAAGTATATTCTGTTCCTGATGAAAAAATTCTCCACATTTATCACGGAGTTCCAGATGTTCCATTTATGGATCCAAATTTCTACAAAGACCAATTCAATTTTGAGGGGAAAAGGGTTCTTTTGACTTTTGGATTGATAGGTCCTGGAAAAGGAATTGAATACGCAATTGACGCCGTATCGCTTGTAGCCCAGAAATACCCTCAACTCGTTTATGTTATACTCGGGGCAACACATCCAGAAGTCAAAAAGAATTCAGGAGAATCTTACAGGTTGAGTCTTCAGAAAAGAGCCGAAGAGAATGGATTAAAAGATAAGGTGATTTTCTTTGACAGGTTCGTTAGTGACGAACAGCTCTCTGAATTTTTACTTATGGCTGATTACTACATTACACCTTATCCCCATAAAGAGCAGATTTCTTCAGGAACTCTGTCTTTTGCTCTGGGGTGTGGTAAAGCCATAGTTTCAACTCCTTACTGGTATGCTGAAGAGCTTCTCGCAGATGGAAGAGGACTTCTTGCTGATTTTAATGATGCTCAAAGCATGGCTACCTGTCTCGAGAGGTACCTTTCATCTGAGGTGGAGTGCACTCAACACCGAAAGAGGGCTTACCAGTTTGGGAGAAAAATGGTGTGGAGAGAAATAGCACATCAATATGTCAAAACATTTCAGATGGCTGCAGAGACGGGTTCTCCTTCAAAAATTTATAGAAAACCTACGGCTTTAATAATTCCTGAGCTAAAACTTGACCATCTACGAAGAATGACTGACGATACGGGTATTTTTCAACACTGCATCTATGCAATTCCATGGAGAGAGCATGGCTACACCACTGACGACAACGCAAGGGCTTTGCGTTTCGTGATGAGATATTATCATCAGTATAAGGATGATTCCGTTTTGGATTTAGCATACACTTATCTATCTTTTCTTGAAAACAGTTTTAATAAAGAGAAAAAGAGATTTCGAAATTTACTAAGTTACGACAGAAAGTGGCTTGATGCAATAGGGTCTGAAGATTGTCAGGGAAGGGCTATGGCAGCACTTGCAGATGTTATGGTTCTTGCCCCCAACCCCTCAATGGCTGGGCTTGCCAAAGAACTTTTCGATAAGGCTCTTGATTCGCTTGCCTCTTTTAAGTCGCCGCGTGCATGGTCGTGGGTCATTGCCGCAACCGACAGATACCTGAAAAGATTCGGTGGTGCAAGGGAGGTTAGAGAATTGAGAGATAATATGTCTTTAAAACTGATACAGGCTTTTGAGAATAATATAAGTGATGATTGGTACTGGTGCGAAGATTATTTAACATACGATAACGCCAGAATGTGCAAAGCCCTTATAATTGCAGGAGCAGTAACAGACCACGGAGAGAAAATGGTAATGGGGCTTAAATCGCTCGAGTGGCTACTTAAGGTGCAAACAAATCCCAAAACTGGTAATCTGTCAATAGTGGGAAATGAAGGCTGGATGAAAAGAGGGGGAGAAAAAGCCCTATTTGACCAGCAGCCTATCGAATTGGCAGCTTTGCTTTCTGCCTGTCACGAAGCTTATAAGGCAACAAAGGACAGCAAATGGCTCGTGGAAATGAAAAGATGTTTTAACTGGTTTCTGGGAGCAAATGATCTTAATACTCCGCTTTACGATTTTTCCACAAACGGATGCTTTGACGGGCTGCATGCGAATGGGGTTAGTCAGAATCAGGGTGCAGAATCAACCCTTTCGTGGTTGGGTGCTCTATTAAGGATGAATGAAGAAGGACTGTAAGGAGAAAAAAATGAAATACAAAGATTTTGAAGATTTTAAGAAGAGGATTGTTGAAGACCATCGTCCGTGGGGTTCTTTCAGGAGATTTCCGCACGAGGGTGTTTCCAGCATTAAGATAATAACTGTCAAGCCAGGGGCTCTGCTTTCACTTCAATACCACAACAAAAGAGATGAGTTCTGGGTTGTTCTTGACGAAGGATTGGAGGTTACTATAGGAGAAGAAAAATTTCAACCAAAAAAAGGCGATGAAATATGGATTCCCAAAGGTACTCTTCACAGAGCAAAAGGAATAGGAAAAGAACCTGCAAGATTTTTTGAGCTCTGGGTAGGGGAATCCGAAGAAGATGACATTGTAAGAGTAGAAGATATTTATAAAAGATAAGGAGGTTTCAATGGCTTTAAAAGTTGCTATAAACGGATTTGGAAGAATTGGAAGACACATTTTCAGACAGATAATTAAAGATGATTCCTTTGAGATTGTTGCCGTAAATGACATAACCGATGCTGCCACACTTGCTCACCTTCTTGCATACGATTCTGCCTATGGAAGGTTTGAAAAAAAGGTTAATGTTTCAGAAAATTCTATTGAGGTAGCAGGAAAAGAAGTGAAGGTTCTATCAAAATCCACGATAGAGGGGAATATCTGGGGTGACCTCGGAGTAGATTTTGTTTTTGAATCTACAGGAAGATATGCAAAAGGAGACAAAATCAGAATTCACAACGAAAACGGTGCAAAATGGACAATGATCACTGCGCCCGCAAAAGGGGTTGATTTAATGGTTGTTTATGGAGTAAACCATAATAAGCTTGAAAAGAAAAAGCATAAAGTTATATCAAATGCATCGTGCACAACAAACTGTCTCGCTCCAGTTGTTAAAGTAATTCACGAGAATTTCGGCCTTGTTCATGGCATTCTTACTACAGTTCATGCTGTAACAAACGACCAGCGTCTTCTCGATCTGCCCCACTCTGATCTCAGAAGGGCTCGTGCCGCTATTGCCTCTATGATTCCCACGACAACCGGAGCGGCAAAAGCGATAGGAGAGGTTATGCCTGAACTTAAAGGAAAACTTGATGGCATTTCAGTAAGGGTTCCCACTATAACCGTCTCTCTTGTGGATCTGACATTTTCAACCGAAAAGCCCATTACTAAGGATTCATTGAATGAAGCTTTTTACAGGGCAAAAGAGGGGGATTTAAAAGGAATTCTTGATATAACTGAACTTCCACTTGTTTCAGTCGATTTTCTCAAAGAAAGCCACTCTGCAATTGTTGACGGCCTTTCAACTATGGTTGTTGGAGAGAAAATGGGAAAGGTGTTGGCGTGGTATGACAATGAATGGGGCTATGCAACAAGGTGCGTGGATGTTGCAAAGCTTTTCTCATAGTATGATTGAAGTGAATTAAGAAAGTCTGGGGATAGGAATTGAAAACCCTTTTCAGATATTCTCTGAAAGAAACCTATCCCCCCACTATTCTATCTTTAGCCGTTTTTTCTTTTATTTTAATAATAAATCTTTTTTTTCAACTTGCCGAACTTGTTGTTGAACAGGGGTTTTCATTTACTGGCGGCTTTCTCTATTTCATTTCCTCCCTCCCGATTCTTTTAAGTTATACCATTCCAGTATCTGTTTTGACCGGTGTTCTGGTTGGGTTTTCAAGACTAAGTGCAGACAGAGAAGTCATTGCAATGCGGGCTGCGGGTATAAATATTTCATATCTGCTCATTCCGATATTTTTTGCTTCTCTTGTTGTTTCTATTGTTTTGTTTTTTTTCAATTTTTATCTTGTTCCTTTATGCGGAAAATTCCAGGATAACCTTACAAACACCTCAATTTCAGGAAGGATGATTACAAGGTCATTAAAACCAGGAGAATTTTTTGACAAAATTCCAGAAGTACTTGTTTTTGTTCAAAGTTATGACAGCAAAGCAGAAGAATATAAGGACATCCTGATTTACCAGAATCCAAAAGAAGGTGTAGAAATTTTAACAACAGCCAGATCGGCGAAAATTCTTGAAGATAAAAGCAGAGATGAAATAGGATTCATTGTAAAAAATGGAATAACATATACATTTAAAAATAAAACGCCAGGCATAGTTGAATCTTCATCATTTAATGAACAGATTGTCAAACTCGAAGGCGTGCTCAATGCTAAATCAAAAAAATCGGATCTTGTCGTAATGGAGATTCCACTTCTTCTTCAGATGGCTTTCGGAAAAGAAGAGGGAAATTTGAGAGAAGATTATTTTATTTACAGGTATGAATTTTACAGAAGGATTGCCAATTCAATAGTAGTCTTTGTTTTCATTCTTCTCGCTTTTCCTCTGGGTGTGGCGGAAATAGGAGGAGGAAAGGGTTCAAGTTTTACTCTCTCAATTATTCTTGTCCTTTTCTACTGGGTTTTTCAGAGCGGTTTAGGAAATCTATCTCTCAAGGGAAAACTTCCGCCTTTTGCAGGTGGTTTTATCCCTCTAATTCTCTTTACTGTGGCATCAATTCCTCTAAATATAAAGGGAGGAGAAAAAATATGGAGACTGAAAGAAAGGGTTGCCCATCTTCCATTCTTTCATAAAATAGCAACAATTACTCTTGAAAAGAGAAGAGAGGAAAAAGCAGGCCGGCTTTCATATTCGTTCAGAAAAAAACTGGATATTTACATCACTAAATACAACATAAGATTTTTTGCGTTGACTTTATTTGCTCTTCTTGTTCTCAATTTCATTGTTGAAATGAGAGGTTTTGTAGGATATCTCTCAAGCACGAAGAAGTTATTAATGTTTTTAAAATATTCCTTTTTCAGATCCATAGGACTTATTCCTCTTCTTGTGTCGTTTGCTCTTCTGATAAGCGTTTTAATTACCGCCGCAGTCCTTGAAAGAAGAAGTGAACTGACTGCAATAAAAGCGTCAGGGATTTCTCTTTTCAGGATAAGTTTTACTTTCATTTTAATTTCGCTTATTTGTTCATTTTTGGTTTTTGTAATTCAGGAAACAATCATTCCGGGAACAAACCAGAAAGCTTTAAAAATAAAAGATAAGATAAAGAACTATTATTCAAGAAATCTTTCGAGTGACCAGGATGTCTGGCTTTACAGTTTCGAAGACAGAATTTTGTATCATTACAACTTCTACGATCGAAATGAAAAGATTTTTCAGGGGCTTTCGGTCTATTACCTCGATGAAAATCTGGATCTGGATAAAAGGTTTAGAGCAAAGAAAACAACTTTTACTGGAAAAAATACCATAAAATTTAATGATGGATGGTGGTGGAAAGTCAAAGCCACTGAGAATTTTGAATTTAAGAAAGAAGGAGGAACTTGTTTACCCCATACGAAAGATTTTCTTGTGCTGCCTGAATACATTGATTCACAAACGCTTTCAATGAAAAAACTCAAAAAATTGATTCTCAATCTTACGGAAAAAGGGATAAAAACTAAAAGACTACAGGTTGAATTTTATAAAAAACTTGCAGACCCTTTTGCCTGTTTTGTTCTTGTTGTAATTGGTCTTCCTTTTGCTTTTCAGGGGGGAAGAAAGGGTTCATTGTATGGAATTTCTATTGCTTTATCCCTTTCGCTCGTATTTATAGTTTCTTCGGCTCTGATGAAATCGGTGGGGCAGATGGGGTGGATAGATCCTTTCTGGTCTTCGCTTTCTCCAGGTTTTCTTTTTACAATACTGGGGTTAATGGCTCTTTTAAAAATAAAAACCTAAATATTCCTATCTTCTTTTTCTCATCATTTTCCCGATGATAACATTCAGGGGATTGTTCCTCGGAAGGAAAGAAATTGGAGCTTTTCTTCTGATTCCAATCTGTCTATAGAAATTCATCAGTTCGTTTCTGAAAGGTGAATGCCTGTATTTAAGGCCTGTCTGAATTGCCTGAACGGCATGGTACCTGTCATTCATAAGAAAATAAACTCTTGCAAGGTTTAGATACAGGAGAGGTTCTTCCTTTTCCATCTTAACGGCTTCAAGACACATTTCGAGTCCTTGAAATGTTTTTTTATGAAATATGGCGGTGAGATACCCGAGAAATGATTTAGGAATGGGATTCCCTGGCTCCTGATTAGAATAATTCTGAAAAAAATTAAAAGCCCTTGAAAGTTCTCCTCTTTCTATAAGTTCGATACCTCTGGTAATTTCTGGAGAAACATAAACTATGGTAAGATCAGCTTTGTCCATAAAACCTCCAAAGAAGTTATTAGAGATTATTATTATACCATCACATCTGTCCAAAATAAATTTTGACATAAACGTGTAAGAAGTCAAGAGCAAAAG
>DYJZ01000005.1 GCA_020722885.1 Thermoanaerobaculum aquaticum | reverse complement strand
ACTACCAACATTTTTCAAATATACCTCAACAGACCACTTCTCACCTCTGTCAAAATTGGTGTCACCATCCCCCACTATCTCAGTAAATTCGCCTTTTCCTGCATAAACAAGAAAAGGACCTGAAGGCGCCATTACATCTACAGTTCCAAAATATGGCATTTTATTGAAAGCGGTTACCGTTAAAGTGAGAGTCATAGTTGCCTGAGGAACCGGGTTGAGTGTTATTGTTGCATTTCCACTTGAGTCTGTATACGCTTGTCCGTAAAGAATGTGACCTGTTTCGTCATAAAGAGCGCAGAGAGCATTTGAGATCCCCACATTAACCTGATATGAATTTTCTCCTATCACTAAAAAACCATCGTGATTCACCACCATTGCTGTAGGAGTATCAGTGTAAATCATAGTTGAAGCATCACCGAATATGTGCCATTGCTGATAAAGCTGCCCTGCTTCAGTTGGATCCCACAGATCCATTCCAGCCATACATCCGTTAACACAGATTGCTCCTACTGTGTGGTATGTTTCATTTACTATCAAATCAACGCTTGCAGATTGTGCATCACAGGGTGGAACCCACGACTGATTCGTGGATGAGGCATATATGGCTATGGCACCTTTCGGTTCTGATGATGTTCCAACCTGAAGCCATTTCTCTCCAAAGCAATCACTTGAATAAGCAAAGTTCCCATTTACACAGGCAACATCAAGTATGAAAGGAAACATGTTGGTGTTGGTTAAACTTGCTATATCGGTTGTGGAAAAACCTGTCGTTCCCCAGGAAGTCTGAGAACCATGACCTATGTATAGCCCTATTCCTCTTCCACTGTTAACAGAATTGGAAACCTGGGTTGCAGTTGCTCCAGGGTCAAATATCTGGTCAAATTGGGTGTAATTGTAGTTCGGGGCAAGTAATTTGTCTTTAAGCAAATTTATTCTTTGCCAATCTTTTAAACCAGTTTCACCATCTTCATCTGACCCTATTCCAAAAGCCTGATGATACCAGGTTGCTGATGAATCGGGATATTTTTCATAATTTATGACTCTGTTCACCATCACCGAAACCTGTGTGGTATTCTGCGCAGGAAATCTTGAAACAAACGCTTCCGGGTAATTATCGCTTCCTGAAAGAAGAGCATAACGGGGATCTGAAGGTTCGCTTGTGAAATTACCTACATTCCCCGTAAAATATGGCATTTGCGCCGAATCTCCAACAAGAAGAATGTAGGTCACACCATTTGTGTTGTAGTAGTTCTGGATGTAACTCTGTACCTGCTCCGCAGTCGTCCCTATCGTTGAAAGTTTTACCATCTCCGTTGGTATCCCCTTTTGCAGTTTCCAGTACATAAACGGAAGCATTGAGTCATAAAAAGAATCATAGGTAATTATAAGAAGTTTCCCTACCTCACTTATTGCTGTGTATCTTTGTGAAAAAGAATCGTAATTGAGAAATTCTCTTTTGTAAACTTTTTTAAATTCTATCGATTCTGGAACCCTCATCTTAGATGTTAGTATGTTCTTTCCGCCACTTCCCTCTGTTCTTACTGTAACAAGAACCTTTGGATGTATTTTCATCTCCCCTGTCTGAGGATTGTATTGAAATGGAACAACCTGAATATTCGTTCCTCGAACATTTCTCAATATAAAAGGCTCTCTTGCTGTAGCTGTAACCTCAGGGTAGTAACCGTTTTTATCATATACCTCAGAGAAAACATAGGGAACACTCTCAGGATCAATATCCCTTGTAAAATGTCCTCTGGAAGGAAGATACTTATCTACTTTAATACTGAAAGTGTCATACTCCTCACTCTTTACAACAACCTCCCCTTCAGACTTTAATGCAATGTTTGCAACAACAAAAGGAAGAGTTGGACACCCTTTCTCCATAAGGTTGGAACCTTCATACAATTTTATAACCGTATATTCTTCCCCCTCTATTTTAACCCGATCAACAAAAAAGCCTGGTATGGAAACTGAAAATGTTGTTTTACCATCGCTATCTGAAATTAACTCAATTTTCACTTTTTCAGGTTTGGTGCTTGAAACCGGAACCCATTCAGCGCAAAAAACATTAACAGCTAAAAACAGCATTAGAAGTGAAAGATAAAATCTTTTCATATTTACTCCCTACAAATTTAAAATTTCGAAGATTTTAGCCACAAAACACCTCACCTACAACAATACTTCAGGTTTTATTTTATTCTCAATTGTACTAATTTGTCAAAGCGATGTAGAAGTCCACAACATTTGAGACTTTCTGGGAAGGAAAGGCAGCAAGACAAATTCATTTTTGACCTCCATAAAAACGGGCAAATGTTTCAAGTTCTTTAGGAATGTCCCTGCGCCTTTTGTTCTTCGGTGCGCGCGAGCCAGGAATTAAAGCAGAAAGCGATCCTCCTTTCTCCTTTCGAGCTTTTTTCCACAGAAAAGTCTCATATGTTTCTGAACTTTTGCAGTGTGAAATCCTTTAACATACTGGTTTTTCATGGGGAGAAAGAAGATGTTAAGAGGGAAGAGAAAAAGAAAAAACCTGTCATTGCGAGTGCTCCTTCGGAGCTGTAACAGGCGAAGCAATCTTCCTTATTGGAAAAAACTGTCACTGCGAAACAGCCTTCGTGAGTTAGGCAGTGCGCTTATCGCCTCTCAACCTTTGAGGGGAGAAATTGCTTTTTCAAAAATTGCCAGCGTTTAACCATTTTAATTGCTCATTCCTTTCGCCTCTGCCTTTACATATATTTGCTTTGGGGCCTTCTTGAAATACTTAAAAAGGGCCGGACAAAGCCAGCCTTCAGCTTTATAATCTTCTGAGTAATACCAGTTGCCACCATTTTCCGCGCGTCGCCATACAATTTTTGTCTGGTACCCTGGAAACGGGTCGGTTGAGAAGATTAGTCGAAACCCTCTATCTGCGTCCTTGATCTTTGCATCTGCCACCATTTTGTCGATCATCTCTGGAATTCCGGAAACAAATGGTTCTGCCTTCAGTCCCACTTGAGGATCGTCAAAAACCCAAGTTCCCGCGTGTCTGTAAGGTGCAATGACCATCAGGGAGTTTGGCGGTGCACTCCAATTCCGCTCTATCACAAAGCTGAAAGCGCTTAACAATGCTGGGACAAAAACAGCAGCAATAAAAAACATCTTGCTTCTTTCACTTGTTCGCTTAACCGTACCAATACTTGCCGCCACAACGGAATATCCAAGCAAGGTCATCCACGGAACTCCCGTCAGCGAAGTTAACGAATAAAATTGAGTATAAATAACAACCGCGGTAATAAAAATGAAGATACTTAGGATAAGGTCGCTTTTATTTCTCCGCCAAAGCCCTCTCGCCCAAAAGCAAAGCGCTAGAAGGAATACAATGCAAATACTTATGTCTATTTTAAGCATACTTTCTTCACCTCACCACAACAATCTTACAATAGATGCGGCAACTTTGAACATGTTATCAACTCCTTCTTTTCATCATTTCCCGCTCTTCATCATCCTTTTCACTAAATATGGTATACCTTCTTTCACAAAAAAAACAACCTCTGATAGAATTTCAAACATAGTGGACTTTTCTAAATAATTTTGTCAAACCGAGAAAAATTACTACCTTTGAGTTCCCGTTGCTGGAGAGGGCGGCAGAAAACCTATAAGACCGTCTTTGGCAAGCTTCTTAAAAATCATAAGTGCCTGAAGTTCCTGAATGGGTGAAATTCTTATAATAGATTGAACTGAATTAAAACCATTTATTCTACTTAAAATATAGTTTTCCTGAGGAGTAAAATTGAATTCGTCAAGAGGAGTGACTGTTCTTTTGAGGTAAGGAACATGCTCTATAGTAAAGTCACTGCTAATTAAAGTCTCTTTTATTTCTTCGTGAGCTTTTTTTATCATCATTTTTGAAAATGCGTGGTTGGGATCAATTGCAAGTATGTACTTAAATATCTGAATCGATTTTTCGAACTCACCGCTGTTATATTCTTTCAGCGCCTGATTGGATAAAAGTCTTATTTCTTCATCTCTTGCTTTTTTCTCTTCTTTTTGCTCTGCCTCTTCTCCCATGTGAGCTTCTATCAAGCCGAATGAATATAGATCAAAAAGTGTCTTGTAAACTGCAAAATCGTTTGAATGAAAAGCGAGGCATACATCTGCTATTCTTCTCGGTGATTCAAGAATTTGAACGACCCTATTAAAAACAGGGTCGTCAAGAACTTCCTTCGTTAAGTTATCAGCACTGACTTTCACTATAACACTTGAATTTGGAAATACTTTTCTTATTCTCTCCCATTCGTCAGACCTTCGGGTACCTTCCATAAGGATTGATGTAACTTCCATTTCAATAGGGACAGCATTCCCCTCTCCTGTCGCGTCGTTAAAAAACTTAAATTCCCCCTTTTCGCCCCAGAGGAAAAGATCGTAGATTGTCTCTTCCGCTTTTATCCTTAAGAATTTCTGAACTTCCTGCTCTTCAAGAATTCCTTCGTCAACAAGAATTCTCCCTATTTTTACTCCTGTTTGGGCCTGCCTGCTAAATGCGGTGAGAAGTTGCTCTTCCGAAAGTTTTCCATATGAGAGAAGGAATTGTCCAAAATATTCTCTCGGGTCATTGGATGACGAGGCAACAATCTTACCGGATTGAAAATAAATTTCTTTGACTATTTCATTTTTCGAGAGTATAAGTATCCCCGTCTTCTGGCTGTAAGCCAGCCACTGAAGAAGATCAGGAAGTGGCATCGTGGCAAAATCGCCTGATAACGCCATATCTTTCTAAAAAGCCGAAAAATGGCTTTTTATCGTCCTAAAGCAAATTTAGCTTTTTCAACAAGAGTTGAAAAAGCCGCTTCGTCTTCCACTGCTAACTGAGCAAGAACCTTTCTGTCGAGTTCAAGATTTGCTTTTTTCAATCCGTCCATAAACCTGCTGTAGGAAATTCCAAAAGGTCTGACCGCTGCATTTATCCTTATAGTGAACATTCTTCTAAAGTCTCTTTTCTTTTGCTTTCTTCCGACAAAGGCATAGGCAAGCGACCTTTCAACCTGTTCTTTTGCAGTTCTGTAGAGCCTGTGTTTAGAGCCAAAATAACCCTTCGCAAGTTTAAAGATTTTCTTTCTTCTTTCTACTTTATTGCTTCCTCTTTTAACTCTTGCCATCTTTCTACCTCACGCACTAATAAGCATTCTTCTAACTTTTTTGAGGTTTGTTTTGTCAACCATCTCGGGAGCAAGAAGCCTGTTCTTTCTTTTCCTGCTTTTAGTTGAAAGAATATGACGGTGAAAGGCATGATTTCTTTTCACTTTACCTGTTGCCGTCATTTTAAACCTCTTTGCCGCACTTTTGTTTGTTTTCATCTTCGGCATATCTTAATCCTCCATTTATTTCTTTGGCGCAAGAACCATTACCATTGTCCAGTTGTCCATATCTGGTACGCGCTCAATTTTTGATACATTTGAAAGGTCTGCAGCAAGTCTTAAAAGAAGCTGATGAGCCATTTCTGGGTGCGAAATCTCCCTTCCTCTGAATCTTACGCTTATCTTTACTTTGTTCCCTTCTTTTAAAAATCCTTCCATTTGCCTTTTTTTTACCTGATAATCATGTTCTTCTATCTTAGGTCTTAACTTTATTTCTTTAACTACTATTACCTTCTGTTTTTTCTTGGCTTCCTGAGCCTTTTTCTTTTCTCCGTAAATGAATTTGCCAAAATCCATTATTCTGCATACGGGAGGCTCCGCTTTGGGAGCAATTTCAATCAAATCAAGTCCTCTCGCCCCCGCAATTCTTAGCGCATCTTCCGTGCTCATAACTCCAAGCATTGCACCCTTCTCGTCAACAACACGAACTTCTTTACATCTTATTTCGCTGTTAATTCTTAAATCTTTTTCTCCTGTTTCTCTAATGACTGCCTCCTTTATTACTCTAAATTCAAATCTTTTTCATGAATTCTTCGCTCAACATCCTCTAAAAACTCGGAAATCTTTTTGCCTCCCCTGTCTCCACCGCTTCTCGTTCTCACCGAAACGGTCTCACTCTCAATCTCTTTGTCGCCAACAATAAGCATATACGGAATTTTTTCAAGTTGTGCTTCTCTTATTTTTAAGTTTATTTTCTCAGTTCTTGAATCTACTGAAACTCTCAGGTTTCTGGATTTAAATTGGGTACTCAATTTTTCCGCATATGAAACATGTCTGTCCGCAATGGGCATAATCCTTATCTGTTCGGGCGACAACCAAAGCGGAAAAGCACCCTTGAAGTTCTCAATCAAAATGCCGAAAAATCTTTCAAGACTTCCAAGAAGTGCCCTGTGAATCATATAAGGACGGTGTGGTCTATTGTCTGATGCAATAAACTCCAGCTGAAATTTTTCTGGAAGATTAAAGTCAAACTGAACCGTGGAAAGCTGCCAATCCCTTCTGAGAGCATCTTTTATCTTTATGTCTATTTTTGGACCGTAAAACGCTCCTCCACCCTCATCAAATTCATAAGATATTCTGGCGTTTTGCGCAGCTCTTTGAAGCGCTTTTGTGGCGTCCTCCCATCTTTGTGTTTCTCCGACAGCCTTTTCAGGTTTTGTGGCTATGTAGGCTGTGAACTCTTCAAAACCAAATGCTTTGAGCATTTTCAAGGTAAAATTTATTACTCCAATAACTTCCTCTTCCATTTTGTCTGGTGGAACAAAAAGGTGGGCATCGTCCTGTGTGAAACCTCTGACTCTCATCAAGCCGTGAAGAACACCAGATTTTTCGTATCTGTAAACGGTTCCAAGTTCTGCCCATCTTAGCGGAAGTTCCCTGTAACTTCTGTGTCTGGATTTATAAATCATTACATGGAAGGGGCAGTTCATTGGTTTTGTGTAAAATGTCTGATGCTCCATTTCCATAGAGGGATACATATTTTCTTTGTAAAAATCGAGATGTCCTGAAGTTTCCCAGAGAGCTGACTTTCCCACATGGGGCGTATAAACGAATTCGTATCCGCTTTTAAGGTGCTCATCCCTCCAGAAATCCTCAATGAGTTTTCTAACCATCGCACCTTTCGGGTGCCAGAGAATTAACCCTCCACCCACCTCTTCTGAAACAGAGAAGAGGTCAAGCTCTTTTCCGAGTTTTCTATGATCTCTTTCTTTTGCTTCTTCAATTTTCTTCAGGTACTCCTGAAGTTCTTTTTTTGAGAAAAAGGAGGTTCCGTAAATGCGCTGGAGCATCTTATTCTTTTCATCCCCCTTCCAGTAAGCCCCCGCTATGGAAAGAAGTTTGAAAGTTCCCTCCTTTATTTTTGAAGTGTTCGTAAGGTGAGGACCGCGGCAAAAATCGGTGAACTCTCCCTGACGATAGATAGACACTTTCCCATTCTGCCCTTTTTCGTATGCAAGCTCAGCTTTGTACGGCTCATTCTCCTTCTCAAAAAGTTCCTTTGCCTCCTGCCATGTCATCTCTTCTCTTCTTATAGGGAGAGCCCTTTTTGAGATTTCAACCATTTTTTCTTCTATCTTCTCAAGATCGGAAGGAGTAAAAGGGGTTTCTCTGTCAAAATCATAGTAAAATCCATCCTCAATGGTAGGCCCTATCGCAATCTTTGATTCCGGAAAAAGTTCTTTTACAGCGTTTGCAAGCAGGTGGGCCGTGGTGTGACGGTAGATATCAATAGACTCATCTTCTCTGCTCGTCATGATCTTCAGTTCACAATCCTTGTCTATTGGAATATAAAGATCCTTTGGTTCACCGTCAATCTTAACGGCTACTGCATCGTTAAGAAGTCTTTCCGAAATTGACTTTGCCACCTCTTCCCCGCTTATGCCTTTTGGAAAAGCCTTAGTACTACCATCGGGGAAAGTGATTTTAATCTCTTCTGCCACACTAACTCCATTAAAAATAGGTGGTGGGCGCGAGCGGAATCGAACCGCTGACCTCTACCGTGTCAAGGTAGCACTCTAGCCAACTGAGCTACGCGCCCAACTGAACTTGCAATTTTATAGTAAAAGCGTTTTTCTGTCAAGTTGACTGCCTTATTTGCTTATTTTTAGGAATTTTGAAAAAGAAAATTGCCTGCAAAAGTTCAGAAACACATAAGACTTTTCTGAGGGTGAAAAAGGAGCGAAAAAAACTTATTTATGTTATCAATGAAAGAATAATTAGTAGAGGCTGTGGGAATTGCTTCCACAGCCTTTGCGTTTTTTCCTGAAAGGGGGAATTTTCGTTGAAAGGAAGAATAGGAACGAGCACGCGGCTTTTTAGTGTTTTTGGCGGCATCAAATGCTATAATAGGAAAGCTAAAGGAGGTTCGCTTTCGGCTTTGATTCCTTGCTCGCGCGCACCGAAGAACAAAAGATTGAGGCACATTCCTTAAGAACTTGAAACCTTTGCCCATTTTTATGGAAGTCAAAAATGAATTTGTCCTGCTGCCTTTCCTTTTCAAAAAATCTCAAATGTTGTGGACTTCTACATTGCCTTGACAAATTTTACTCCGGAATATATATTATTATTGAAAAGGAGGTTGTTTTCTTTCCACGAATTGAACATATAATAGAAAAAGTTAAAAGTTACAATCCATCTTCTAATGATATTCTGCTAAAGAAGGCTTACCTTTTCTCTGCGATGGCTCATGAGGGAATTTTGCGCAAAGACGGGCAGCCTTACCTTAGCCACCCAATGAATGTCGCATACATTCTGACTGAACTGAAAATGGATGACACAGGAATTGTTGCAGGCCTTCTTCACGATACTGTAGAAGATAACCCTGTCATTCCTCTTGAGGCAATACGGAAAAGCTTTGGGAATGATGTCGCCGAAATTGTTGATGGTGTAACTAAAATAGAACTTGACATACTTGCGAAAGCCCCCAATTCTCAAAAAGAGGTGGAAATCGAAAGCCTGAGAAAACTTATCGTTGCTATGACAAATGATATAAGGGTGATTTTTGTTAAAATCGCCGATCGTCTGCACAATCTCAGAACTATGGAAAAGATGCCACCAGAAAAGGCAAGAAAAAAGGCACTTGAGTGTCTTCAAATTTTTGCCCCAATTGCAAATAGATTAGGATTGGGCAAAATAAAGAATGAACTTGAGGACCTTGCATTCAAATACGCTTACCCCGAAGATTACGAGATGATAAAGATAGCACTTCAAGAAAAAAGAAGTTACAGCGAAACTTTTATAGAAGATATAAAAATTCAATTAAAAGACCTGATTGAATCAAACGGAATCAGGGGGGAAATAACAGGCAGGATAAAGCATTTATACAGCATCTATAGCAAACTTTTAAGACAAAATATTGACATCAAAGAAGTTTATGACTATATGGCTTTTAGAATTTTGGTTCCTGAGGAGAAAGATTGTTATGCTGTAATGGGACTCATACACAGTAAATGGAATCTCATTCCAGGCAGGCTTAAAGATTTTATTTCAAATCCAAAGGAAAATGGTTACAAATCCCTTCATACTTCTGTTATGGGTCCTTCCGGACAACCTTTTGAAATCCAGATAAGAACATATAAAATGCATACAGAAGCCGAAGAGGGCATTGCTGCTCACTGGAAGTATAAAGATGGAAAATATGTTAATGAGGACGATGAGTATATCCAAAAATTCAGAAACGAGATTAAGGAAATTCTTTCCCATTCGGGAAAGGATTTAGTTTCAAACCTTAAAAAAGACCTGTGTCCCAAAGAGATTTATGCATTTACACCTCAAGGAAAAATAATTCATCTTCCCAGAGGAGCCACTCCTCTTGATTTTGCCTACTACATACACACTGAAGTGGGACATCACTGTGCCGGCGCAAAAGTTGATGGAAAAATGGTTCCTCTCAAAACAGAATTGAAGAGCGGCCAAAGGATCGAAATTATAAAGAATGGTTCTGTTCATCCATCCCACGACTGGCTTGATATTGCCACCACAGCAAGGGCAAAAACTAAGATAAAAACCTGGCTTGCTCAGAACGAAAAATTACTGGCGGTAGAAAGAGGAAAAGAAGTTTTTGAAAGAGAACTAAGACGAATAAAAAAATCTCCAAAAAATATTTCTCAAGACCCCTCTATTATTGAAGGCTTAAAGAAGGCAGCGCTTCCCGATATTGAATCACTTTATGCTGAAATTGGCTATGGCAAAATAGAAGCCCGTGCATTCTTAAAAAGAATTTTCAGCGTAGAGGAAAACGGGAATCTTCCAATAAAAGAATCTGATTATAAAAAATCGCAGCCAGTTCCTGTGTCACTCGGGGGTGAAAGCGATTACCTTTTTAATATAGCAAAATGTTGCAATCCAGTTGTAGGGGATCCAATAAAAGGATATTTTACAAAAGGAAAGGGGCTTGTGGTCCACAGGGCAACTTGTTCAAACATTAAACGGCTTTTAGAACTCTATCCCGAAAGAGCAGCAGAAGTTAACTGGACTGAAGAAAGCAAAACGAATATATTTGAAATTCCTCTTTTTATCATTGTAAAAAACAGAAGAGGAATGCTCAGCAATGTAACACTACTCATTTCAAAAAATAACGCCGATATAATCTCCTGCGACGCAAAAGCCCTTGAAAAACAAGGGACGGGAGAGAAAGCTGTCATTAAATTAAAAATGCTTGTCAAAAACAAGAAGCATCTTCATAAAATAATTGAAGAGTTAAGCGAAATTGATGGTGTGGTCTCAATCTCAAGAAATGCTGCCTGATCTTCTATGATTCAATAACAACAGATTTAATATTAACAAATTCCCTGATACCAAAGTACGAAAGCTCTCTTCCGAACCCTGATGCTTTTACTCCTCCAAATGGGAGCCTCGGGTCGCTTTTCACCATACCATTTATAAAGACTGTTCCCGTCTCCATCTCCGAAGCCATTATTTCCGCCTTTTGAAGATCTCTTGTCCATATTGAAGCACCAAGGCCAAAGCGAGAATCGTTTGCAAGCAAAACTGCTTCTTTATGGTTTTTCGCTTTTATCAAAGGTGCAACAGGAGCAAATATTTCTTCTTTAAAACATTTCATTTCTGGAGTTACATTATCAAGAATTGTTGGAGGATAATAATAACCCCTTGTGTTCATTCTTTTTCCTCCGAGAAGAATTTTAGCCCCCTCTGAAACAGATTTTGTAACCTGCCCCTCAATTTCCTCAAGAAGGTCCTTTCTTGCAATGGGGCCCACATCGGTTGAAGTATCCATAGGGTCTCCAACTTTTAGTTTTTTCATCTCTTCAACAAACGCCTCTTTAAATTTCTCGTAAACATCCTCCACTATTATGAATCTTTTGGCGGCAATACAGGACTGTCCGTTGTTGATTGTTCTCGCCTTAACTGCCCAGAAAGCCGCTTTCTCAATCTCTGCATCTTCAAGAACTATAAAAGGATCTGAACCACCAAGTTCAAGAACAACTTTTTTTAAATGCTTTCCCGCTTCTGTAGCAACAGCAATCCCTGCATATTCACTTCCAGTGAGTGTGGCAGCTTTTATAAGAGGGTCTTTTAAAAGATTTAGAGCCCTTTCGCCGCTTATCAGCAAAGACCTGAATAGATTTTCAGGAAAACCAGATCTGGCATAAAGTTCTTCTATTGCTAAAGAGCACATTGAAACATTTGAAGCGTGTTTTAAAAGAGCCGAATTTCCCGCTACAACAGACGGCGCAGAGAACCTGAAAACCTGCCAGAAAGGAAAATTCCAGGGCATTATCGCAAGAATTATTCCCAGAGGATCAAATCTTACATAACTTTTTGGACT
Organism: Thermoanaerobaculum aquaticum; assembly: GCA_020722885.1. Taxonomy (GTDB): domain Bacteria; phylum Acidobacteriota; class UBA4820; order UBA4820; family UBA4820; genus UBA4820. The sequence continues at coordinate 32,521 of DYJZ01000005.1, read as the reverse complement.
TTCCGTTTCAACAAGTTGCGGGGAAAGAAATGTATCTGCCTTCTCTGCATAAAACTCTAATGCCCAGCAGCATTTGTCTATTTCGGCATATGATTGTGTTATAGGTTTTCCCATTTCAGTTGTCATAAGCTTTGCTAATTCGTCTCTTTTTTTACTGAGATTTTCCTTGAGTTTAATGTTATATACTTTTCTTTCAGTTATTGTTGATTCTTTCCAAATAAGATGAGCCTTCTGTGACTGCTTTAGAATATCTTCAAGCTTCGAATCATTATGGGGGTCAAAGGTTTTAATTACTTCTTCAGTGGCTGGGTTAACAGATATCATTTTTCACCTCCAGAAAGATTTTATGACCATTAACGCATTTTTTCAAGGTTGTGTTAAACTTCTCCTATGGTAAAGATATTAAGGGCAAGAAAATATGGTTTTTGCTCTGGCGTGAGAACAGCCATCCTCAAAGCAAAAAGATTTGCTTCAGAAAATAAAGAAGGAACCATTCTCGGACAGATTGTTCACAATGAAAAAGTGGTTGAAGAGATGGAGCAACTTGGACTTAGTACTGTCGAATCTCTTTCAGATGTAAAAAAGCCTTATGTAATATTTTCAGCACACGGTGTTCCACCCTCTTTTTACAAAAGGGCGAAAGAAAAAGACCTTAAAGTTGTCGATGCAACCTGCAAATTTGTTCTCGACATCCATAAAGAATCTGCAAAAGCCCTTTCGGAAGGAAAACACCTCGTCTTTATTGGGGACCCCAACCACAGAGAAGTGATCGGCTATACACACGATCTTAAAAAAGAGCAGTTTCATATAATTGAAAATATTGAACAGGCAAAAAAGGTTCAATGGGAAAAATACCCCTCCATAACAATTTTTTACCAGACCACTTTAAATTCAGACGAATTCGAAGATGTAGTTTTATATATTATGAACAAAAACCCAAACGCAAAGAAAACAGACACTATCTGCTACGCAACGAAGGAAAACCAGAATGCAGCAAAAGAACTTGCACAAAATGAAGAGGTAGAAATAATTTTTGTCATTGGTGGCAAAAAATCAGCAAACACACGCCATCTTTTTGAAATTTGCAATTCTTTTAAAAAGTCCTATCTCATTCAGGGGAAAGAGGATATAAAAAAAGAATGGCTAATTGGAGTCAAAGGAATAGGACTGACTGCCGGAGCTTCAACTCCTGACACAATAGTTGACGATGTGGAAAATTACCTAAGAAAAATTACATCTGAACAATTGCATCCGGATCTCTTACATAAATAGGAATAAGTTTCTCATCCCCATCAATTCCTTTAGACAATCTTTGTAGTGCTTCCCTCGAGGCGACTTTTGCAAGATTTAGATTATCAAATACCCTCATATTTGGGGCAGAAAAATCAATTTCAGCACCACCCTTGAGGACGATTGCCCAATCCATTTTTTTTGCATACTCTTTTAGCATACAATACTTCAAAGCCATTGATTCGCATAGAGGATTGGAGTGTGCCCCCTTTTTTTCAAAACACTGGAAATAAAACTCACCTTTTCTTGCATCAAGAAACGCCCCTATCTTCCCCTCAATTTTAAAATAATTAGCAAGACAATAAAGAGAAGAAAACTTATGTACAGGTATTTTTAATGAAAATTTCAATCCAAGCGCCGTTGACATACCAACTCTTAAACCTGTGAAAGAACCTGGACCCGCTACAACTCCAACAGTTTGAATTTCCTTAAGTTTAGCAGATGCTTTTTTGAGAACCTCTTCAATTGCAAGCGGAAGATGGGCAGAATGGTTTTTGACCTCTTTTTCAAAACAAAAATCTCTCTCTCCCTTTAGAGAAGAGGAGAGAGATAAGTTTAGAAACCGCCCGCAGGTGTCTATTCCGAGCGATAACAGTGCTTCATTCAAGATCTTAATTTAATCAACCAAATAAATTGGCGACTTTTGAAAAGAGGGGAATATCGTACCTTTCTCCCTTAAAAGCCTTTATCCAGCCAAGAATTGCACATCCAAGAAAGATTATTATAAAACCGAGCCACAAAACGCAGTCAAGGATCCATCCTATTACGGGAATAAATGCAAGAACAAACCATAAAACCATCATTACAATTGCGCAACAAAAACCGGTTAAAGCGAGAGCAAGCCCCTGTCTTGCATGAAAATAGACGTAGTCTTTCTTCGGGTTATCCCTCTTATCCCTGTACATAAAAAATGGAATGAGAGAAAAAATCCCAAAATAGGCAAGAAAAAGAAAAATCCCATCGTCACTGTCATATGGTTTATCTGGCTGCGGCTGAACATTTTGAACATCGTCTGTCATTTGTGCCTCCTTTCCATAACCAATTTAAATGATTTTCAAAACAAAGTCAAGGGAGGCAAATTAGATTGTCGAAACTATAAGATAATTCCCTCTTTTTGACTGAAGGGAAAGTTCACCGAAGCAATCTTCCTCTTTGTAGTTTAACGCTGTCATTGCGAGCCCCTCTTCGTAGCCTTCTCTTACGAAGCAATCTCCCTTTTCCTAAACAAGGAAGATCACTTCGGTTGTCAGTGCCTCGAGGTAAACCTCGTGATGACAGCCACTTCGTCAATGAATACCTCAAAGTAAATCCCGTGAGAACATTATTATATTGTTATGACAGGGGAAGCGAATTGGATTCCAAATTTTCAGTTCAAGCACCACAGCATTTCTTATATTTTTTGCCTGACCCGCAGGGACAGGGATCGTTTCTTCCAACTTTCCTCGATTTGTTAATGACAGTGGTCCCTTTCTTCTCTCCACCCTTATCCGGAGCAGAGTATGTGAACTGTCTCTCTTTTCTTTCTACTTTCTTCTCTTCCTTTTGAACCTGAGGTTCCAGAAGCATAAGATATCTGACGATCTCCTCTTCTATCCTGTCAAGCATTGACTCAAAAGCATAATAAGCCTCTTTCTTGTATTCAACAAGAGGGTCTCGCTGGCCGTAAGCCCTTAATCCAATGCCTTCTTTTAAGTGATCCATCGTTAAAAGGTGGTCTTTCCACTGATTGTCTATTACCTGAAGCATAACAAGTTTTTCATATTCCCTCATTATTTCGGGCTTTATTCTACTTTCTTTTTCTTTATATTTTTCTTCAACTTTCTCTTTAATTTTTTTCTCGAATTCTTCAGAAGAAACCTTATCAAGTTGTTTTATTATTGAATCATAATCAATTCCAAAAAAGCGCCAGAGAGAGTTTCTTAGTGCCTCTTCATTCCACCCTTCCTTGGGTGCCCCCTTAGGAACATTTTCTTCTAAAAGCCACAGAATAATATTCTCAACATTTTCCATCAAATATTCTCTCAAATTTTCTCCAGAAAGAATCTTTCGCCTTAGAGAATATATTGTCTCCCTTTGTTTATTCATCACATCATCGTAGTCAAGAAGGTGCTTTCTAATTTCAAAATTTCTTGCTTCAACTGATTTTTGAGCCCTTTCTATCGATTTTGAAATCCAGGAATGAGTGATAGGAACCCCTTCCTCCATTCCAACTTTTCCCATCATCTGCTTCAAACGGTCACCGCCAAAAAGTCGCATCAGGTCATCTTCAAGAGAAAGATAAAACCTTGATGAACCAGGGTCCCCCTGCCTTCCCGATCTTCCCCTCAACTGGTTGTCTATTCTTCTCGATTCGTGTCTTTCTGTTCCAAGAATGTGAAGACCTCCAAGAGAAACCACTTCTTCATGCTCTTTTTCGTATATCTCCCTGAAAATTGCAAGTTGTTTTGAATACTCTTCAGGCTGTGTCAAAGGGTTTGACTTTGTTTTTGCAAGCCCTTCAGGATTCCCACCGAGAAGAATGTCGGTTCCCCTTCCAGCCATATTTGTTGCTATGGTAACCGCCCCTTTTCTTCCAGCCTGTGCCACAATTTCAGCCTCTTTTTCGTGATATTTTGCATTCAAAACCACATGGGGAATCCCTCTCCTTTTAAGAAGAGCACTCATTTTCTCGCTCTTTTCTATAGAGACAGTTCCCACAAGAACCGGCTGTCCCTTTTTATGAAGAGTTTCTATTTCATCAGCCGCGGCTTCCCACTTTTCTTCTTCAGTTCTATAAACAACATCGGCGTGGTCTATCCTTATCATTGGCTTATGAGTCGGAATTACGACAACATCCAGTTTGTAAATTTTGTCAAATTCCATTGCCTCGGTGTCTGCAGTTCCGGTCATCCCGGCGAGCTTTTTGTAAAGGCGAAAATAGTTCTGGAAAGTAATTGTCGCCAGAGTTTGATTCTCCTGCTGTATCTTGACATTTTCCTTGGCTTCTATGGCCTGATGAAGACCGTCAGACCACCTTCTGCCTGGCATAACTCTTCCGGTAAATTCGTCAACTATCAAAACCTCTCCATCTTTGACCATATAGTCGGTATCTTTGTGGTAGAGTTTATGGGCAATAAGAGCCTGATGGAGACAGTGAAGAATTTCTATATTTGATGGATCATAGAGATTCTCAAGGTTTAAAAGTTTTTCGCATTTTGCAATTCCTTCTTCGGTGAGAGTCGCTGTTCTTTGCTTTTCATCTACAGTGTAGTCTTTTTCATTTTGTAAACGAGGAATTATCGTGTTTGCTGTGTAGTATTTATCTATTCTTTCTTCAGATGGCCCTGAGATGATGAGAGGAGTTCTTGCCTCGTCAATCAGAATTGAATCAACTTCGTCAACCAGCGCAAAGTAATGCCCCCTCTGAACCATATCCTCAAACCTATATTTCATGTTGTCTCGTAAATAATCAAAACCGAATTCGTTGTTCTGCCCGTAAGTAATGTCGCAGTTATATTCTTTTTGTCTCTCTTCGTTGTCCATATTCTGCTGTATACACCCAACCGTAAGGCCAAGAAACCTGTAAACTTTGCCCATCCACTCAGCATCTCTTTTTGCAAGGTAGTCGTTTACCGTTACAACATGAACTCCTTTTCCCAAAAGAGCATTAAGATACACAGGCATTGTTGCTACTAAAGTTTTTCCCTCACCGGTTTTCATCTCCGCAATTTTTCCCTGATGAAGAACTATCCCTCCTATTACCTGAACATCGTAGGGCCTTAAACCTATTGTCCTCAAAGCCGCCTCTCTTACAACAGCAAATGCTTCTGGAAGGATTGCATTAAGAGCCTGTTCTTCCTCAAAACCCTCTTCAACCATTTTTGAGATTCTTGATTTGAATTCTGCTGTCTTATTCCTCAGTTCAGCATCAGAAAGTTTTCTTAAGTGGGGTTCAAAACTGTTGACTTCATATACAATAGGCTGAATCGCTTTTATGTCTTTTTCGTATTTCGTTCCAAATAGGGCAGTCAAAATTTTGTTTAAAACCATCTCAGCTCCTTCAAACAAAAAAACAAAAACCGCCCGTAAAATTTTCTTTACACGGGCGGTTTAGAAATAACTTCATAGAAACAGGGCTTTAAGCTCCTACTCCTTAACTGGTTCGCTTCCCGACATTGCAGCGAGCTGATTGTATACCTGCCATACTCTTTTAATATATTCATCGCCTAACTGCATATACTTTTCAACAAGTTCAGGCTTTGTCTTTTCAAGCATTCTGAACCTTGTCTCCTTCATAGCAAAATCCCTGTATAAGATTTTTGGTGGTCTGGAATCAAGCTTAAGGGGATTTTTACCTTCTTTTACCAGATCCGGGTTGTACCTGTAAAGAGGCCAGAGTCCACATTCCACAGCAAGTTTCTGGTGCTCCATTCCCTTCATCATATCAATTCCGTGGGCTATACAGTGGCTATACGCAATTATTATCGATGGTCCTTCGTAGTTTTCAGCCTCTACGAATGCTTTTACCGTCTGGTTGTCGTTTGCCCCAAGTGCAACCTGAGCAACATAAACAGAGCCGTATGCCATAGCCATTAGTCCAATATCTTTTCTTGGAGTCGGCTTTCCAGACATTGCAAATTTTGCAACTCCACCAAGTGGTGTAGCTTTTGAACACTGTCCGCCTGTGTTTGAGTAAACGCCCGTATCAAGAACAAGAAGGTTTACATTTCTCATTGAAGCAAGGACATGGTCAAGCCCACCATACCCGATGTCGTAAGCCCATCCATCTCCTCCAACAATCCATACACTCTTTCTAATCAGGCTGTCAGAGAGCGATAAAAGCATTTTTGCATCTTCTGAATTTATATTATTAAGTTTACTTTTGAGTTCAGAGACAAGCTTTCTTTGCAGGGCAATTTCTGGATCGGTTTTCTGACTGTTGTTCAAAATCTCTTCAACAAGTTTTTCACCTACCTGAGAAGAAAGTTTTTTTAGAAGTTCCGTTGCAAACTCTTTTTGTTTATCAATTGCAAGTCTGAAACCAAGTCCAAACTCAGCGTTGTCTTCGAAAAGTGAATTTGACCACGCCGGACCTCTACCCTCCTTGTTTTTAGCCCATGGGGTAGTCGGAAGATTGGCACCATAGATTGAAGAACATCCTGTTGCATTGGCAACTATAGCCCTATCTCCAAAGAGCTGGCTTAAGAGTTTTAAATAGGGAGTTTCACCGCAACCAGCGCAGGCACCGGAATACTCAAATAACGGCATAAGAAATTGAGACCCCTTTACTGTATCAACCTTAATTCTGGAAACATCAACTTCAGGCAGATCAAGGAAAAACTTGTAGTTTTCTCTCTCTGGAATTCTGAGAGGAATCTGGTTTGCCATATTAAGTGCTTTTTTGCCCGGATCTGTTTTATCCTTTGCCGGGCAGACAAAGACACATGCCCCGCAACCGGTACAATCTTCAGGAGCAACCTGAATGGTATATTTCATTCCCTTGAATTCTACACCTTTATAGTCAGTATATTTGAAAGTCTTTGGAGCATTTGATAAATGAGAAGCATCGTAGGCTTTAATTCTTATTGCAGCGTGTGGACAGACTATGGTACATTTTCCGCACTGAATACAAATTTGCGGCTCCCAAACCGGAATCTCAAGAGCAATGTTTCTCTTCTCCCATTTCGCCGTATCTGAAGGAAAAGTGCCGTCCGGAGAAAAAGCTGAAACTGGAAGAGAATCACCTTCTCCCTTTATTATCATCGCAAGAACATTTCTAACATACTCTGGTGCCTCAGGAGAAACCGGTGGAGGAATTTCAATTGAACTTGTAGCCTTATCCGGATAATCTACTTTATAAAGGTTCGCAAGTGTTTTGTCAACCGCCTCAAAATTCTTCTTTACAACATCCTCACCTTTTCTGCCATAAGTTTTCTCAATGGATTTTTTAATGGCTTTAATCGCATCATCTTTTGGAAGAACGCCGGATATCGCAAAAAAGCAGGTTTGCATAATAGTGTTGACTCTATTACCCATACCGGCTTCCTTTGCAACCCTGTATCCGTCAATCACATAGAATTGAAGTTTCTTATCTATAATTTGTTGCTGAACTTTTCCTGGCAATTTGTCCCATATTTCATCTTTTGAATAGGGGCTATTTAATAAAAATACAGCATTTTCTTTTGCGAGTTTTAACATATCATATTTTTCAAGAAAGACAAACTGGTGACAGGCAACGAAGTTAGCAGAATCAATCAGGTAAATTGATTTTATAGGTCTTGGACCAAATCTTAAGTGAGAGATTGTTACGGCTCCCGCCTTCTTTGAATCATAAACAAAATAACCCTGAGCAAAATTATCTGTCTCTCCTCCTATTATTTTGATTGAGTTTTTGTTTGCACCTACCGTTCCATCTGACCCGAGCCCATAAAATACGCACCTGACAACATCATCCTTTTCAATAACAAAATTACGATCCACTTTAAGACTTGTCTTTGAAACATCGTCCTCTATTCCCACTGTAAATCGATTTTTTGGGTTCTTTTTTTCAAGTTCGTCAAATACAGCCTTAACCATGGCGGGAGTGAACTCTTTTGAAGAAAGCCCGTACCTTCCACCAATTACTTTTGGCATAGCAAAAGGAAGAGTTCCCTGTATCAAAGATTCACTCAGCGCTGTAACAACATCTTTATAAAGGGGCTCACCTGATGCTCCCGGTTCTTTTGTTCTATCAAGAACTGCAATAGCATTAACTGTTTTTGGAAGAGATTTGATCAAAAACTGTGTACTGAAAGGCCTGTAAAGACGGACTTTTACAAGCCCCACTTTTTGTCCTTTTTCATTGAGGTAATCAACTGTTTCAGAAGCTGTTTCGCACCCTGAACCCATCATTATTATAATTCTTTCAGCATCCTCAGGGCCATAATACTCAAAAGGTCTGTACTTCCTTCCCACTATTTTTTCAAACTTCTCCATCTCCTCAAGTACAATTTGAGGAAACTTTTCATAAAAAGGATTGTTGGCTTCACGAGCCTGAAAGAAAGCGTCCGGATTCTGGGCAGTTCCTCTCAAAACAGGCTTTTCAGGGTTGAGCGCTCTTTCTCTATGCTTCCTTACCATTTCGTCATCAATCATAGCCCTCATATCGTTTAGAGAAAGTTGTTCAATTTTCTGAACCTCGTGAGAAGTTCTGAACCCATCAAAAAAGTGAACAATTGGAACCCTTCCCCTCAAAGTAGCTGCCTGAGCAATCAGCGCAAAATCCATTGCCTCCTGAACAGATGCGGAAGAAAGCAAACTCCACCCTGTCTGCCTTGTTGCCATTACATCACTGTGGTCCCCGAATATCGAAAGGGCGTGCGTTGCAACAGTTCGCGCCGAAACATGAAAGACGGTTGATGTTAGTTCACCCGCAATCTTGAACATATTAGGAATCATAAGTAAAAGCCCCTGTGACGCAGTGAAAGTTGTGGTAAGAGCACCTGTTTGAAGCGAGCCATGAACAGCCCCTGAGGCACCGCCTTCGCTCTGCATCTCAATTACGGAAGGAACGGTTCCCCAGATGTTCTTTTTTCCCTGTGATGCCCATTCATCAGCCCATTCGCCCATGTTAGAAGAAGGCGTTATTGGGTAAATTGCACATACTTCATTGCAGTGGTACGCCGTATAGGCGGTTGCTTCATTTCCATCAATCGTAACTTTCTTTTTCTCCATTTTTTTTGCTCCTTTTCTTTAGTAAGGGTTTCAGGAATTCTATACCTTTTTGAAAACCCTGATTAACAGCAAGTTATCAAATTATAACATAAAATTATGAAAAGAAAAATGGCAAATCCTAAATTAGCAAAACTGTATAATTAGAAATGTCCTCTAAAAGGGTAGTTAAAAAACCGCAGAAAGATTAAATAAGTTTTGCAAACCCTCATAGAACCACCGCTTAAAGGGTTTTCCGTTTTAGTTCTGAGGGCGAAAGGCTTGGGGCAGGAAAGTAAAGAAACAAGGCTGTGGAAGAAAACTTTTAAATAGTTTCCCACAATTTCAACAGCCTCTAATAGTTATACTTATAATGGGACATTATTAAATAGTCTTGACAGATGCCTTACAAAGTCGATGGATTCGTGCAAGAAATCAAATGAGGCAGACTTCCCTTGCAGAAAGGAAAAGAGTAAAATGTCTCTGTAAAGGATTGGTGAAGTAGAGTAGTGGCTGAAGAAAATTTAGTCCCGCGAACCAATAAGATAAAACCAAACTTCAATTAGATACTAAGGATATTAAGCTTTGTTTGTTTCTTTTCTTTAGTGTTAGTTCTTGTTTTATTGCAAGTTGTTTACGGATTCAAGCCCTTTTTCAGTATGTATGTTAAAGAAAAATATTTTAGGATTGGCTATTTTCTTTATTTTTGCTTGTTCTGTTTATCAGCAATTTACATCTACTCATTGATAAATAGAAAAAGATTTTTTTCTGACAATTCTTCAGCTTTGTGCCTCAATGTTTCTTGTAGCAGTTGCAGTTAAGCCTTACTACTCACTGGAACATATTTCGCTTTTGCCTTTTCTCTTTGCGCTACAGCCATTGATATACATACTGGATTTTCTTGGGAAAGACTCAAAAAACACATCAAAACTAAAAACAGCGCTTTGGACACTGGTATTTTTTCTGATGGTTTTCCCTCCTGTCCTAAGACTGACTCTATTTTCTCCTATTTTTGAAAAGTCTTTTATATGTCTTGTCGCATTTACGGGTTTTTTTATGATATGGAAGAATCTCTATAAACCATATAATCACTTCAAATATTGGGCCAGAGTCTTTATGATTTTCTCGTCGTTTTCTTTCCTGACATCAACGCCGAAGATTTCAATGAATTTCCTGAAAAAACATCGTCCTGGCATACAAAATCTTTGTTGACAAGAGTGTTAATTGCTTTATAGCATGCTTCTCTTCCCAACAATTCTTCGAGGTAAAGGTAAATTCCGCCGGATGCGCGATAGAATTTATCAACCTTGTTGTAATACAATTCAAGCTCTTTCCTGTCTTTCTTTTTAAATCTGGCTGTCGCCTTATTCATCCCATTATCGTTGTACCAGTTCCATAGTTCCTTTCTTGTCTCGGAGTCTACGAAATCTTCGGCAAATGCCCTTGCTCTTTTTTTGTATCTTGCATTATCAATCGTTTTAAGATATTGCAGGGCAACATACTCCGAGATGCCCACTTCAAAGCAGTTGCCGTCGGAAATATCTCTAAAAAGGATAAGATTGAAAGCCAGGTCCCTCACAAGTGAATAAAGAGAGAAAGAGGACAGGATTTCCTCCTTGCTGCTGTAGAGTATGAGGTGAGTGAAACCATTTTTTCTTGAAAACTTGAAACAATAGTTTGTTACATCACGCCCGTCAATGAAAACAAAGTTGATTTTCCTTGTAGCCTTGTTCCCGTAGAAACTTCTTATAAAAGATACCGCCTTAATGCTTTGAGTTCTAATATTGTCAACCTGGTTCAATAGCTCTTCAGGGCCTTCAATGGAGAGAATAACGGTGCCTTCAATTTGTGTTCTTGCAAGGATTTTATTATTTCCGGCTCTTTCATTAAGGTCAATCACGGGAAGCGATGGGTCGACAAGTTTTACTATTTTTTCATCACGAAAATATGAAACAAATTTATCACAGCTAGTCAGGCAAAGCAAAAGAACTATCAAAGGTAGAGAACCTGTTATTTTCATTGTGAACCGTCCCTTTCCGTGTCGATTAGGGGGCAGTTCAATTCTTGTACTGCCACCTTCCAAAAGAGCGAGCTACTGCACTTGACTTTGCAAATTGTCAACTTTAAGCAAAATCCCATAGTGATTGTTTTTCCAATAAGAGTCTTCAATCCAGTCGTCATTGGCATTTCCGCCGTTTTCACCGTCGCATTTCGCCATAATGTCCTTTTCAAGCTGCTGTCTTGCCCCAGTTACATTTGCTTCTCTAAGTTTTTGAGCTACAGATGAAATTATCTGTCAAGAGGCCGGTAGAAAGAGCTATTTATCTTCCGCAAAAGTCTTTTCTATCTCCTTTTGGGTCACTTTTCTGATGTCAAAGCCATCTTTCGATGCAAGGTCTTGATAAAAAGCCTCATCTTGATATTCGTGCTTTCCTTGCAGTTCATGGACGATCTGAAATAGTTTGTCCTTTCCTATTTTCTTCTCAAGAAATATAAAGGCGCCCAAAGAGGCATCAAAGCCGTCATCTATTGGTTTCCAAAAAGCCTTGATTTCATCCTTGGTCATGGTCTTAAACTTCTTGCGATTTTGCCAGCTTTCATTCCCCGGTGAAAAATCGCGCCACAGTCTTTGTCTTATTTCATCATTTAGAAAAGCTTTTTGAGCTGTTTTTTCGTCTGAATGTGACTTTTTTTCTGCGCACCAAGGGAAATTAAAATCGCATAGATAGTTGCAATAGCAGGCGAGCCCTTCTTCAAACCAGCCCGCGCCGCTAAGATTACCGCTTTTGACACCCGGATAAAGCCAATGAACAGAAGTATGAAAAAATTCGTGATGAGCAAATGCTTCTAATTCGCAAATTATTTCATTTGTCCTATCAGTATTAGAATTTCATTCAAGAATGACAAGCATGGACTCCTGGCTCTTAATATTTTGGACATTGTACGTGTAATTTTTTGGTGTCTTGTTGAAATTTATTAAAATTAGCTGAAAATGTTTCTTAGGGAAACTTTTCTGGGAAAGCGCTTCCACAGTGGACAATACTTTTTCATAAGCTTTAACTATTTTCTCAGATGAAAATTTTATTTCAATAGGGGCAATTATTGAAAGATGACATTCCTTCCCAAAACTCCCAGAAAATGTCTCAACACATCTTTGTTGTATTTCTTTATTAAGGTCAACAACTGGCGCTCCCGGTTCCATATAACTTGAATACATGAGCTTAGAATGACAAATACCGCAACAGCCATACAGAAACAGTAAAGATAAAAAGGCTGAAAACAAAAAGATTTTTCTAAACATTTTTTCCTCCTTTAAAAAGTCGCGAAAGTTCATTCTGTCACGCTCGCTTAATCCTCAGCTTTTCTTGTTATTTGTTAGGAGGAGGTTTTTGATTCGGAGCGCATTTTTTTCTTCCACTTAAGGCTCTTTATTTTTCAACTCCTGTTCAGAGTATATTCCTTTAAATTTGGCTATGTCAAGATAAGGAAGATTGCTTCGGGGGACTTTCCCACGAAGGATCGCTCGCAATGAGACATTTCTATTTAGTTAATTCCTGGAACATTTCCAGATAGTCTTGAATTCATAAATTGGCATCACTTGACTTAACACGCCAATTGGAGTATAATCACACTCCGAAAGGAGGTTACTACGGCTATTTTAAAAAAAGTTCTTACTCTTATTTTGTTTGTTTCTTTAACCCTGACAGTCGCCTGTTCCCATAATAAAAAGAAGAGTGTTTTAACCCTTTCCGGTGCTTTTGCAATTTACCCTACAGCAATTGCGTGGGGAGAAGAATTTCAAAAGTCAAACCCGGGCGCCAAAATTGAGGTCTCGGCAGGAGGAGCAGGAAAAGGAGCAGCTGATTGTATAGCCGGGCTCGTTGACATCGGTATGGTTTCAAGAGACCCCGACCCTTCTGAACTTGCAAAAGGGATTACAGCAATTCCCATCTCTCAGGATGGAGTGTTTGTAATAATTGACGAAAAGAATCCCTTTTCAAATAAAATTGTCGAAAAAGGGTTTACCCGAGAAATTTTATATAACCTTTATATTAATAAAAAGAAACTGACTTTTGAAGAAATACTTTCAATTCCTATGGAAAAGAATTTTTCTCTAAATGTTTATACCCGTTCAGACTCCTGCGGTGCAGCAGCAACATTCGCAAAGTTTCTCGGCAACTTTAAGCAGGAAAATCTTGACGGAATTGGAGTAAATAGTGATCCTCAGATGATTAACGCTGTCCTCAACGATTCTAACGGAATAAGCTATGTCAATTTCAGCTATGCTTTCGGCAAAGATGGAAAAGTTTTCCCTGAAGTTAAAGTGGTCCCGATAGATGCTAACGGGAATGGAATGATTGAGGAAAACGAAAAAATCTCTTCCCGAGAAGATGCAATTAAAACAATAAATAGCAGCAATTATCCTATTTCAAGAAAAAATTATTTCTTTGTCAAAGGAAATATGAAAGAGAGTGTAAAAAATTTCATTTCTTTCTGTCTTTCTGATAAAGGAACCTCTATTTTAAATGAATGCGGAACAAGCATCCCACTTCCTGAAGAAGAAAGAAAAGAAATCCAAAATAGGATAAAATAGTAAATGGATGATTCTTTTTATCTCAGACTTAGAAAGAGAAGAAGAGTTAACAGAACAGTCAGAAAATTCTCTTTTCTTATGTCCCTTTCTGTTTTCTGTCTTTTCATTCTTATCTGTTTTATGCTTTTGGGGAGCTCATTTCCTCTTTTAAAAAAAGATTTTTTGGGAGTTATTTTAGAAAAAAAGTGGCTTCCTCACGATGAAAAGTTTGGCCTTTTGACTTTTATCTGGGGATCAATTTACACAACTTTTTTTGCTCTTTTAATTTCGCTTCCTGTAAGTATATTCACCGCTATACTAATAAGCGAATATATGCCTAAAAAAGTTGCTACAAATACAAAGTTCATTTTTGATGTTCTTTCAGGAGTTTCTCCTGTTGTTTATGGTTTCTGGGGAGTTATGGTTATAGTTCCTCTTATGAGAAATTATGTTCAACCCTTTATATCCTCTCTTTTTCCCTTCACACCCTTTTTAAGCGACAACAAATCTGGATTCAATGTTTTCTCAGCTTCAGTGGTTCTCTCGGTGATGGTATCACCACTTATGGTTTCAATAACAGAAGAGGTCTTAAGGGCAATCCCTTTTGAAATAAGGCAGGCAACAATGTCTTTAGGCTCAACAAAATGGGAAATGATAAAGAAAGTCCTTTTAAAGAGGGCTGCACCTGGAATGGTAGCAGCAACAATTTTGAGTTTTTCAAGAACAGTTGGAGAAACTATGGCTGTTCTAATGGTTGCAGGATGTCAGATGGCAAAAATGCCGACTTCACTTTTTGACGCCGCCTACCCCCTACCTGCGCTAATAGCAAACACTTTCGGAGAGACAATGTCAATTCCTCTTTATAAAAGCGCCATTTTTCTTGCCTCCTTTATTCTCCTTATCCTGACGCTTGCTTTGAATCTTTTCGGCTGGTCTATTCTCCTTAAAATAGAGGAGGAAAAAAGTTGAATTTAAGAAAGAAAATTGAAGAGAACTTTTTTAAATTGGTTATGTCTGTCTCATTTGCAATTCTCGCTATCGCCCTTATATCAATTGTTGCAATTGTCTTTATAAAGGGATTTAAAGCTTTGAGTTTTAAAATGCTTTTTACAATTCCGCAAGGAGGGTATTACCTCGGAAAAGAGGGAGGAATCTTTAATGCAATAATTGGAAGTATAGCAGTCGGTTCACTCGCCACTTTACTATCTTTTCTTTACGCCTTCTGCATTGTTTTTTACATAAATGTTTACAGGTATACAAAATCAAAATTCTCAAGAAGCGTAAGATTTCTACTTGATATTCTCTGGGGAATTCCTTCTATAGTTTACGGTGCTTTTGGTTTTGGAATAATGCTGATTTTTAAAATCCCTGCTTCTCTGCTCGCAGGTTCGCTAACTCTTTCTTTTGTCATCCTTCCAATAATGGCAAGAACTATGGATGAAACTTTAAGGATGATTCCATTTGAGATGAAGCAAACAGCCTATTCGCTGGGGGCAACAAGGTTTGAAATATCCCACAAAGTGATCTTAAGGCAGGCTTTTCCCGGTCTTTTGACAGCAATTCTTCTTGCCTTTGGAAGAGGGATAGGAGACGCCGCTTCAATCTTAATGACGGCAAGTTACACAGATTCTCTTCCCACTTCATTTTTAAGGCCTGTCGCAACACTCCCTCTTTGTGTCCTTTTTGAGCTATCAACCCCCTTCAAAGAGGTTCAGGAAAGAGGGTTTGCTGCCGCATTCGTTCTCACAATTTTAATGCTTATCATAAGTCTTCTTGCAAGACTTTCATTTAAATCTTTTTCAAAATATGTCGTTAAGTAGGAGATAAAATGGGTGCAAAAGAGCCGATTAAAATAGAAAACCTTTCTATATCTTACGGAGGACAAAAGATTTTAAAAAAAATAAATCTTGAAATACCAGAAAAGGGAATTACTGTAATTTTAGGTCCCTCCGGATGCGGAAAATCGACTCTTCTAAAATGCTTCAATAGAATTATAGAACTTGAAGAGAATGTCAAAATTGAAGGAAAACTTTTTGTCGATGGAGAGGACATTCTTCACCCAAAAACTGACCTCATTGAGCTAAGAAAAAAGATGGGTTTATTGCTTCAGAAGCCCCAGGTTTTACCTATGTCAATTTACGACAATGTTGTCTTTGGCGCAAAACTCCACAAAAAAATGAATAAAAAAGAGGCGGATGCTCTTGTTGAAAAAGAATTGAAAAAGGTTAATCTATGGGACGAAGTCAAAGACAGACTAAAATCACCTGCATATAAACTTTCTATAGGACAACAGCAAAGACTCTGTCTTGCAAGAGGACTTGCGGTTGAGCCGGAAATAATCCTGGGAGATGAACCCACTTCTGCACTCGATCCAATATCTGCAGAAGTTATTGAAAAACAATTTATCAACCTTAAGGAAAATTATACGATAGTGCTTGTTACACATATGTTGCGGCAGGCAAAAAGGGTTGCTGATTATGTTGCATTTATTTACCTTGGAGAACTTGTTGAATTCAATTCAGCAAGCGAAATCTTTTCAAATCCAAAAGACGAAAGAACCAGAAGATACCTTTCAGGGTTAATCGCGGGATAAAATTAATTTTTAAAGGCAAAATTTATCAACATCAAATTTCCTTTTTGCTCCTTTTAGTGTCATCGGACGGATAAGTCCCAGAACAAGCTTGTCGGGAGGAAATGGTCTATCGTGTTTGCCCCCTATAGCCCACGCTATTCCTTTATATCCATTCGGGTCTCTTCCATCAAGTTGATATTTATCGTTAAGATAGACTGCTGTTTCAAAAGCCTCCTCGGGAGATTTTGTCCAGAAAATAAGCTGTTTTGCCCAATACATCCTTAAATAGTTGTGCATAAAACCGCTCTTTACCATCTGCTTTTGTGCGGCATTCCAGAGAGGATCTTCCGTTTCTCCATTTTCTAACTCACTTAAAGAGTAATTTTTTCGGAAATCTTTTCTGTGCTTTTCAAGAGTATTTAAAGCCCAATTCTCACAACACTTTAAATTTTTGTAGTTTTTATTGTGTTTCACAAAATTTATTGCCAATTCTCTTCTAATTAAGAGCTTATCAAGGAAAGACTCAATATTGGAAATAGAAGCCTTCGCAGAAAGAACAGTAAGTGCCACCCTTATCGGGCTTATATGACCGAAGTGGAGATACGAGGAGAGTTGACTTGTAACTTCTTCGTTGGGATCATTTCTTTTATTTTCATAGTTACTCAGTCTTTCCTCGACAAACTTCTTTAGAACCCGTTCTCCCTCAAAGTATCCACCTTTTTTTTCAACAGGTGTGACAGAGTAATTTAGTTTTACTGCTCTTCCCACTTCTTCAAGAGTTACTATATTTGTTTTATTAAAAGAGGCTTTAATTTCAGGTAGTAGCTCTTTTTCTGTTTTGAGATATTTTGAAAGATGTTGTTTGTATTTGTCTCTAAATATTTTTGCGTTATAGAATTCTTTACCAAACAATCTTGAAGGTACCACCACATCGCTATCAACAGTAATAAAAGGTATCGGCAATTCTTCAGAAAGGTTCTGTCTCAACTGCTCCATTTCCTGTATGGGATTTTCATCCATTACCACAACTTTTGGATTGAAAATTAAGATCCCTTTTGGAATATCTGAAAATTTTTCGGCAATTTTAAGATGAAAAGAGATTCCTTTTGTTAAAAGGCATTTTGCTGTATCCATCAAGCCATCAGGAAAAAATTTGTAGTGTCTTATGTTAGCATTTGGATATTTAAAAATAAAAACAACAACTTTAACTGATAATAAGAATTTGTTAGCAATTTTTACAGCAACATTAAGAGCAGGGTTATCGAAGGGACGCTGGCTTTTTTGCATAACATAGAGGATGCAATCCCCATTATTTTCAAAAGGTATTTTGTTTCTAAAAAAACCCTTTCGTCCTCTAACAGTTTTTTCAAATATCCTCCTAAAAGTAATTTTACCTTAATCTTTCATATAATTGAAAGAGTGCAAAAGTTCAGAAACACATAAAACTTTTCTGAGTGTGCAAAAGGAACGAAAAAAACTTATTAATGATATCAATGAAAGAATAATTAGTAGAGGCTGCGGGAAATGCTTCCACAACCTCGTTTCTTTATTTTCCACCCCTTAACCTTTCACCTGCAAGATGAAACGGATTGCCCTCAATCACATTCTGAACTTCCATTTTTGAAGACATTTTTAATAGTTATGACACCAATTTGATATCCGTCGTTTATGAATTTGCAGGTTAGGATACCTATCCTCCCCCAGGAAGGGATATGTATCCCAGCCTACGGGCAGAGTTTATTTGCCTACTGTTGATGTCAAATTGGTTTTAATAACAATTGATTGTCATCACGGGGGTTGCTTCGAGGCATTGACAAACGAAGTGATCTTCCTTTGTTTGGGAAGAGGGAGATTGCTTCGTAAGTGGGGGCTGCGAAGAAGCACTCGCAATGAGAGGTTGAGGTAGCGGTGCAAAAGTAGATGGGTTCCAGATGAATTTGTCATGCTGTCTTTCCTTCCCAAAAAGTATCAAATGTTGTGGACTTCTATAAGATGTTTTGTTATGTTGATTTTTTTGGTATAATTTCTTTTGTAAATTTTAGGAGGTGTTAATTATGAAGAAACTCATTATTTTGTTAGTTGTCGGTTTAATCGGGATTTTTGCTTTCGCTCAGCAAAAAAATCAATCAACAAAAGGAACTACAGAGACCAAGACGGAGAAAAAAATGACTTCAGAAAATTTAAAGGACACATTAGTTGTTTTTGAAACAGATTACGGAAAGATAGTTTTTGAATTTTTCCCCGAAAAAGCCCCAAACCATGTAAAAAACTTTATTGACCTTGCAAAAAGCGGCTTCTACAATGGAACAAAATTTCACAGAGTTATTCCAGGCTTTATGATTCAGGGAGGAGACCCAAATACCAAAGGGGGAGACCCATCTACATGGGGAACAGGTGGAAATTACGGTCCAGATGGATCTGAAATTACCTTGAAAGCAGAGTTCAATGACATTCACCACGCAAGAGGCATTTTATCCATGGCAAGAGCAATGGACCCAGACTCAGCCTCAAGTCAATTTTTTATTTGTGTCGCAGATGCTTCATCTCTTGACCATAAATACACTGCTTTTGGAAAAGTTATTGAAGGTATGGATGTAGTAGACAAAATAGTCAATGCGCCTGCTGGACCAAAAAGTCAAACCGATCCTGAAGGCAGTCGCCCTAAAAATCCCGTCTCAATCAAAAAGGCATATACAATCAAGCGTGCTGATTATAAATCACCAAATGTTCAGTCATCAAAATAATCCTATGGAGGAAGATGAAGGGAGGTTAAAATGGTCAAAAAGATTTTAGTCTCAGTTTTTCTTATCCTTACAATTTTTCTGTTAACAGGATTTATCGGGTGTTTTGGTTCAAAGAAGGTAACCATTGCTGTCGTTGCTCCTTTAAGTGGTGATGATCAGAAAGAGGGCGAAAGCATACTGAACGCAGTTCAACTCTGCGTTGACGAGTGGAACGCCAGAGGTGGACTTTTCGGAAAACCAATCGAACTTATTTCGAAAGACGACAAAGAAAATCCTGAAGTGGCTGTTGCTATTGCTAACGAACTTAGCAGGAAAAAAGTTTCAGCAGTTATAGGCCACTACACATCCGCCTGTACACTTGCCGCAAGAGACAAATATGTTGAAAACAGAATCCTGATGATCACACCCTCTTCAACAAATCCAGCAGTAACCGACGGAATCTATCAGACAATTTTCAGAGTCTGCGGTAGAGACGACGATCAGGGAAAAACCGCTGCACAATATGTTTTTAAAGCATGGCCTGATGCAAAGGTGGCTCTATTGTATGATGAAAGTCCTTATGGGAAAGGGCTCTCTGAGAGATTCCTTTCAGAGTTCTCTGCCCTTGCAAAAAAGGAATCTGTCCTGTTCAAGCATTTCGACAGGTCACTAATAGATTTTACAGCCATCGCCAAAGAAGTAAAAGAGAAAGATCCCTCCATCGTCTATTTTGGAGGACTTTTCCTTCAGGGTTCTGAACTTCTTAAAGCCTTAAGAAAAGAGGGTGTTACGGCAACATTTTTTTCAGGAGACGGCTGTTATAACCAGCAGTTTATTGAAAAGGCTGGCAAAGAAATTGCTGAAGGCTCTTTCATAACATTCACACCAAACCCTGAAGGAACCTCAGAAGGAAAAACATTCGCCAAGAATTATAAGGCAAAATTTGGTGTTGACCCCAAACCCTACTCAATTTTCGCATACAGCGCGGCAATGATTGCCCTGAAAGCAATGGAATCCGCACAGAGCAAAGATCCTGTGGTTGTCTCAAAATTGATGCATTCTCAAACATTTGAGACCCCGCTCGGTTCTTTAAAGTTCGACAAAAAGGGAGACCCTGAAGAATCTTCCTGGGCAGTATGGAAGGTGGAGGGTGGAAAATTTGTCCCGGCACCCGCACCTGAATCACTTTTAAAATTGACTGAAGAAGAAAAGAAACAAAATAAATAAAACGGTTGTTTAAGTAAAAAGAGGGCTTTCAATTAAAGCCCTCTTTTTACTGACTATGATGATGGAAGAAAGAAAAGACACTCTTATAGCAATACATTATCCTGCAAAATGGGGCAAAAAAGATTTTATTAAAAATCTTTGCTCACATACAGGACTTTTGCTTGCACCCTATTATTCAGTACAAACAATATCTCCTGTTCCTGAAATAAGGAATTTTGCTATTTTTGAAAAAGAAGAATTTCACACCCCAACTAATATTACACCAATAATCAAAGCCGACGATAAAAGAGAAGGTATTGTTACAATCAAAGAATATGACACAAAAATTATCCTTGAAGCGATAAAAAAGGAAATGACAGTATCAAGAGTGCCGTTAGATATTTATGCCGATGTGGGTGAGAAAGGGATAATTAAGGCACTCGAAGAGGTTACTATTGCTTTAACCACAGAGAGAGATCATCAAAGACTCCTCGCTCTTATACTTGAAAGGGCAAGATTTCTATCTCAGTCGGACGCAGGGTCTTTATATCTGATTGATAAGAACGATGACGATTCAGGAAAGGCATTCCTGAGATTTGCTCTTGCGCAAAATGATTCTATAAAAACAAATTTTGCTGAAAAAATAATGCCTTTGACGACCAGAAGCATAGCAGGCCAAGTTGCTATAACAGGTGAAATCCTGCTAATAAAAGACGCTTACAGGATTCCAGAAAAGGCACCGTACTCTCACAACAAAAAATTCGATAGTGAAAGCGGCTACAGAGCAAAATCAATGCTCGTTTTGCCAATGAAAAACTCTCGTGGTGAGATCATTGGTGTTCTGCAGCTTATCAATAGAAAAAAAGACTTTGAGAAAAAAATAGAAAGTTTAGACAAGATTGATGAAATTGTAATTGATTACAGCGAAAGCATAGTTCAACTTATGAGAAGTTTTTCAAGTGTTGCAGCTGTTGCAATTGAAAATAACCAGCTCATAAAAAGCATAGAAAGACTTTTTGAAGGAATGGTCGAGGCTTCTGTGACAGCTGTGGAACAAAGAGATCCAACTACATCCGGACATTCCTTAAGGGTTTCGATTTTGACTCTTTCTCTTGCTGAAGCCGTCAACAAATGTCAGGAGGGCAGATTAAAAGATTTCTATTTTAATGAAAGGGACTTAAGACAGATTAGATATGCCTCCATATTGCACGATTTCGGAAAAATAGGAGTAAGAGAAAATGTCCTTGTTAAAGAGAAAAAATTGTATCCTCACCAATTTGAATCGATTATGTCGAGGATTGAAATAGCTTCGCTAACAAAAGAAAGAGATTCCCTTAAACAAATCATTTCGCTTCTCGAGAAGGGTAAAAATGAACAGGAAAGAATCGAAAGCATTAAAAGTGAGATAGAGAAATACAAGAAGATTATGTCAGACATAGAGGAAACAGTAAGAAGGTGCAATGAGCCAACGATCCTTCCCGAAAGAGATTTCAAATTCCTTCAAGAACTGGCAAAAATAACTTACCTTACCTCCAAAGGCGAAGAAAAGCAGCTTCTTTCCTCCGACGAGTTAAAGGTTCTCTCCATACCTAAAGGTACTTTAACTGAAGAAGAGAGGCTTGAAATTGAATCCCATGTGACACATACATTTGAGTTTCTTAAAAAAATCCCCTGGACTGAAGAACTGAAGAATGTCCCGGACATCGCTTATGCACACCATGAAAAACTTAACGGTGAGGGATATCCGAGGAAACTTACGAGGAGTCAGATTCCTCTTCCCTCGATGATGATGGCTATTTCGGATATTTTTGATGCTCTTTCCGCCGCTGACAGACCATATAAAAAAGCAGTCCCAATAGAAAAGACTCTCGACATTTTAAAAATGGAGGCAAATTCTGGACAGCTTGATAAAGACCTTGTAGATCTTTTCATTGAGGCGAAAGTTTACGAGAAAACTCTTCACCTTAGAAAAGTTTCAAAGGAGCTCTAAATGAAGATGCTATCTTTTGACACAACCAAAAGAACTCAGGTAGTTGACATAACAAAAGAACTCATCGAACAATCAAGGATCTGGAGAAAAAGCGGAATAATAAATGTCTATTGTCCTCATACTACGGCAGGATTAACTATACAGGAAAACTATGATCTTTCAGTAAAAGATGACATTCTTTTAACCCTTGAAAGGCTTGTTCCGCAGAATTTTGGCTACAGGCACAGTGAAAACAACGCCGATGCCCATATCAAGTCCGTCCTTTGCGGAGTTTCAATAACAGTCCCTGTTTCAAATGGACACCTTTTACTTGGAAGATGGCAGGGAGTTTTTCTCCTTGAACTTGACGGGCCCAGAAAAAGACAGGTTTATCTAACTTTCATTGAGGGAGAATAAGTTAATGGGACTTATTTTTGGAAAGACAACATAGATGCAAACCACAAAATACTTGACAAAGTCAAAATCTTTTCGTAAATTTATAGCCGAATCGGGCTCTTAATTTGAGAGCCGTTTTTAAAAAAGGCTGAAAGAAAATGATTGTTTTGAAAATTCAACTTGAAAGCCAGAGCAGAGCAGTATATGCAACTTCATCTGTTTCTTACCCAATAGGAACTTTTATAATTGTAAATGCAGATTCTATGGAGCAACTGGGAGAAGTCAAAGGAAGATTCGACTGCCTTGAACCCTTTCTGAATTCAAGAAAATGCGATGTGATAAGGGTCGCAGCAGAAGAAGATTTTGCAAAGAGAAAGGCACAAAAGGCGGTGGAGGAGGATGCTTTCAAATTCTGCAAAACAACAGCAAAGGAACTTAACTTATCAATGAGACTTGTGAAAGCTCACCATTACTTTGATTCCTCAAAGATGATTTTTTATTACACAGCCGAAAGCAGAGTCGATTTCAGGGAACTTGTTAAAATTCTTGCAAGAACTTTCAAGATTAGAATTGAAATGAGACAGATAGGCGTAAGGGATGAAACAAAGATTTGTGGGGGGCTTGGTCATTGCGGGCTGGAACTTTGTTGTTCCACTTATTTAAATGAATTTGCACCCGTTACAGTTAAAATGGCTAAGGATCAGGGACTTGCGCTTAATCCTGCCAAAATATCCGGAATGTGTGGAAGGTTGATGTGCTGTCTGAGGTACGAAGTCGAATCCACAGCAAATAATTCAGAAGAAATCGTTAACGGAGAATCTTTCTCCAAAGGAGATAAAGAAGATGAGTGAAAGGAAGCTTTTCAGACCAAATCTAAATCAGTATCGCAAACATCGAGAGCATCCTCAGGAAAAAACAATAAGAGAGTGCGAAACAACACGAGATACTTCAATTTCAAATCCCAATCAACCTGCACAGTCCGGTGCTTCAGCGGCTCCCCGTCATAAGCCAATTCCAATGGAACAGACAAACGCTGAAAATTTTTACTATGTCAAACAGATGACCGGTAAAACTCAGCTTATTGTTGTCCTTCTTGACGGCGAAGAAATTCACGGCTGGATAGAGTGGTACGACAAAAATTGCATTAAGGTTCATACTTACAGCGAACAGAATTATCTCATCTACAAACATTCAATTAAATACATAACAAAGGAGAAACAGGGATGAAATCACCAAAGATTATAATTACAGCCGGAGACCCGGGCGGAATAGGGCCAGAGATTCTTCAAAAAATTCTTTCCGACAAAGAAATTCTTTCAAAAGGTGACTATACAGCAATAGGACCAAAAAGAGCACTCGGAAAGCTGCCATCTGCGGTAAAAATTGTTGATGTTGACCTTAAAGAACTTGCTTTTCACAAAAGACCTCACCCTGACAACGGTAGAATAGCCCTTCTTGCAATAGAGGAAGCCGTTAGAAAAATGGACTCAGGCGGTTATAATCTTCTCGTAACCGGCCCAGTTTCAAAAGAAGCAATAAGAAGATGTGGCGTTCCTTTTCAGGGACACACTGAATACTTTGCAAGTCATTACAGCACAAAAACATATATGGTGTTTTTAACTGGTAAATCGATGATTGCTCTCTATACAAGACACATTCCACTAAAAGATGTTTACTTAAAACTCAATAAAGAATTACTTATTGAATGGATCTCAGGCCTTAATGAAAATATAATCAAGCAACTAAAAATAAAGCCAAAATACAGAGTTATGGGATTAAACCCCCATGCTGGTGAAGGCGGGCTAACTGGAAGAGAGGAATTAGAATGCATAATTCCTGCTGTAGAAGATCTAAAACAAAAAGGATTTGACATTGAAGGTCCTTTCGCTTCTGATAGTTTCTTTGTTTATGAAAACAAAAAAGGGGTTGTTGCAATAACTCTTTAT
This sequence comes from Thermoanaerobaculum aquaticum, assembly GCA_020722885.1. Lineage (GTDB taxonomy): Bacteria > Acidobacteriota > UBA4820 > UBA4820 > UBA4820 > UBA4820. The sequence goes on along the minus strand of DYJZ01000005.1, from coordinate 8,178 downwards.
CACGATCAGGGAATGATCCCCGCTAAATTGTTGAGCAGGGGGCATGCTGTGAATTTAACCCTCGGTCTTCCATATTTGAGGACTGCCCCCGATCATGGTCCAGCTTTTGACCTTGCAGGAATGAACACTGCCGATCCAGAAAGCTTTAGAAGGGCAATTCTTGAAGGAATAAAATTATTAGGAAATTCTAATGATTGATATTCAAAGATTAAGGAACAATAAAGAGGAAGTTGTAGAACTTCTTTCAAGAAAAGGCGTACCTTTAGAACTCATTGACAGAGTTTACACTCTTGATGAACAATGGCGTGCAAAGACAATCGAAGTTGAACAACTTAAGGCAAGAAAAAATTCTCTCAGTAAGGAAATAGGAAAATATAAAAGAGAGAATAAAGACACTTTGCAATTATTTCAAGAGATTGAAAAGATTTCCAAATCAATTGAAGAAATTGAAGTAATTGAAAAGCAGCTTGAAGATGAGTTAAAAAGTACTCTCCTTGTTATCCCGAACACTCCAAATCCAGATGTTCCAGTTGGAAAAGATGAAACTGCAAACCGTGAAGAAAAAAAGTGGGGGGATATACCTATTTTTGATTTCGAGCCCAAAAGTCACGATGAGCTGGGAGAAAAACTCGGTATTCTTGATTTTGCAAGTGCAGCAAAGATTTCTGGAGCAAGATTTGTTGTATACAAAAGAATTGGAGCAGCACTTGAAAGGGCATTAATCACCTTTATGATTGATGTTCACACAAGAGAAAATGGTTATGTGGAGGTTCTTCCTCCATATCTTGTTAAGGCAGAAGCGCTTTTCGGCACCGGCAACCTGCCAAAGTTTGAAAATGATCTATTCAAAGTTAATAATGGTGACTTTTATTTAATTCCAACCGCTGAAGTTCCCGTTACAAATCTTCACAGAGATGAAATTCTTACTGAAGATGACCTTCCCATATCATACTGCGCTTTCACACCCTGTTTCAGGTCAGAAGCAGGTTCTTATGGCAAAGACACTAAAGGAATGATAAGGCAACACCAGTTTCACAAAGTCGAACTTGTAAAGTTCTCGCATCCCGACAATTCCTATAACGACCTTGAAAAACTTACAAAAGATGCCGAAAAAATACTCGAATATCTCGGTCTTCCATACAGGAGGGTTACGCTCTCAACTGGAGATATGTCTTTCTCCTCTGCGAAGACTTACGACCTTGAGGTCTGGCTACCTTCTCAAAACACTTACAGGGAAATATCTTCTTGTTCAAACTTTGAAGACTTTCAGGCAAGAAGAGCTCATATAAGATTTAAGCCTAAAGGTGGAGGAAAAGCAAGATTTGTCCACACTTTAAACGGTTCGGGACTTGCCGTTGGAAGAACAGTTGTGGCAATACTTGAAAATTATCAGCAAAAAGATGGTTCGGTTGTAATTCCTGAAATTTTGAGAAAATATTTAGGCGGTATTGAAGTAATAGAGAAAGTTTAGGAAAAAAATCTGGTATAAAAAAAATCCTTCTCTTTTTTATTAAGTAATGATGATTTCAAAGCCTCCTTCTGGATTTTAAAGATAAATTCATCCCCTTTTTTAAGAATTTTCTTTGTAATGTACATTTCTTTTTTCATGGTTGTTAGAAAAAGACCTGGATCGTCTGTTGAAATCGAAAAACTAACCCCTTCTTCACAAAAAATATTGAGGGGATGGATTTTGTTTTTTTCCACTGCTAAAGTAGCGTAGTTACTTGTTGGACATATCTCAAGATGGACATTTCCTTCAATTATCTTTTTAATGGCTCTGATACTTTCGGAAGATTTGATACCGTGCCCGATCCTTTTTGCTCCCAACTCCACCGCATCAATAACTTCCCCGGCAGAAGAGTTTTCTCCACTGTGAGGAATGAATTTTAATCCATTCTTTTTGCACTCCTCAAAGAGGAACTTAAAATTTTTTATGGGAGCAATATTCTCATTACCACCAATTCCAAATGCTCTCACTTTATCCTTGTATTTTAGAGCCAGATTAAAATCCCTTTCGAGGAGTTTCCCATCCCAGTGTCTTACTGCTTCAATAATGAAATTATATTTTAAAAAGTTTTGATAATTTAATGAAAAAATGAACCTGGCAATTTTTTCAACATCAAGACCGTAATGCTCCCATACAGATGGAGAAATTCTTATTTCTGCGTAAACAACTCCCCATCTTTTCATCCTTTTTAAATGGTTATAAAGAACTAATGCAAAATCTTCTTCATCTTTTAATAAAGAAACGACGAAACCGAAGTGTTTAAGAAAATTTTCAAAACCCAGATGGTGATAAGCTTCAAAATTGAAAACTGTTTTATTCTTTTTAGCAAGGATTATTGCATCTGAAGGATAAATAGACCCTTCAAGATGGAGATGAAGTTCAACTAAAGCAATATGTTGAGCCACCAAATCAAAGATTTCTTGGCTCTTTAAATTCGTATTTTTGATAAATGGTAATAATTTTTAAATCAATTGGGATCTGGAAAGAAACCTCTATTTTGTAATCTTCTCCTGTTCGTCCCACAATTATCTGCTTTTTCTCGATAGGAAGTTTTAATTCCTGAGCCTTTTGATAAAGCATTTCCTGTACTTTCTCTTGCGGGATTCTTCTCATTTTATAATCTGGGTCTGTGTTGAATCTGTTCATCTCTTCCTTAAACTGCATGGCGTTTACCTTCGGAGGAACATATTTGAAAAGGAAAAAGACCAACCCAGCCACAATTAAAATAAAAATTATGAGGCCAAAAGCGATTCTTCCCGATTCCTTTTTTCTCATGCTCTCTACCCCTTTCGACTAATAATTTAGCATAAAAATTAAATTCTGTCAAATCTATAGTTTTGACAAAATTTCCTGAATTTCCATTTCCTTCTTCTCAATATTTGCAAGAATTTCTCTATGCTTTTCAATAACCTCCTTAGGGGCTTTTTCAATAAAGTTAACATTCTGGAGTTTATTTGCAAACCTTTGTTTTTCCAGAGATATCTTTTTTAACTCATTATTCAATCTTTCTCTCTCTTTTTCTTTATCTATTTTTACTTCAGAGTTGATTACAAAAACTTTACCTATTTTTGTAACAGTCTTTAAGGCGTTCTCTGAATCAAACCCACCATTGAATGAAAGTTTTGACAGTTTAGCCAGAGTTTTTATTTCACTCAGATTGTTTTCAATAAGAATCCTGCACGCTTCTGAAGACGGATGTACAAAAGCATCGATAAATTTAGAAGGTGGAATCTGTTTTTCAGTCCTTATGTTTCTAATTGAAGAAACAAATTCACACAGGTCCTCTATGTCTGTTGAGACCGAAGAGTCGAATAAATTCTCTCCCTCTGGATAATGTTCTATTGCCAAAAATGATTTTCCTTCTCCATTAATTTTTCGCCAGAGTTCTTCTGTGACAAAAGGCATAAAAGGATGAAGCAATTTTAAAATATCATTTAAAACTTTTAAGAGAACCCATTTTACGGCATTCTTTCGTTCTTCTGAAAAATTACCCGTTAGTGTTGCTTTTGCCGCTTCCACATACCAATCGCAGTAGGAATGCCAGACAAAATGGTAAATACTGTCTGAGGCTTCGTAAAACTTAAAATTTTCCAGTGCTTCATTGATCTTTAAGGAAACAATCCCCGCTTCTCTTAAAATCCATTTATCCCACAGTGAAAGTTTTGAAAAATCAGGTTTGTTGGGTTTTTCTTCAATTTGCAGAAGTACATACCTCGAAGCATTCCAGAGTTTGTTTGCAAAAGCCCTGTATCCCTCCATTCTCTTTGGATCAAGATTGACATCTGTTCCTGGAACACAGAGAATTGAAAGCGTAAATCTGACCGCATCAGCCCCATACTTATCAATCAGGTCAAGCGGGTCAAGAACATTACCTGCTGTCTTACTCATCTTTTTGCCGTGCGCATCTCTTACAAGTCCGTGCAGGAAAACTCTGCGAAATGGAATTCTGCCTGTGAATTTGAGCCCAGCCATTATCATTCTTGCAACCCAGAAAAAGAGTATGTCGTAGCCTGTTTCCATAACTGAAGTCGGGTAATATTTTTTGAATTCCTCAGTTTCATCAGGCCAACCGAGAGTTGAAAAGGGCCAGAGTTGCGAGGAAAACCATGTATCAATAACATCTTCCTCCTGAACAACTTTTCCTCCGCAGTATGGGCATTCTTTTATATCTTCCATTGAAACTAAAATTCTTTTGGGGTCATTATCTCCTGCGCCTTTTCCGCAGGAAGTGCAGGTAAAGGCGGGTATTCTATGACCCCACCATAACTGTCTTGAAATGCACCAGTCATGAATTTCCCTCATCCAGTTGAGATAAACTTTTTTCCAGTGTTCAGGAATAATCTCTATTTCGCCTTTTTCTACTACTTCTATTGCGGCTCTTGCAAGCGAATCAATTTTAACGAACCACTGCTTTGAGACCATAGACTCAAGGACATTTCTGCATCTCTGACAGTGCCCTACATAATGCATATAGGGCTCGACTTTAACAAGAAGCCCCTCCTTTTCAAGGTCATTCAGAATTTTCTTTCTGCATTCAAACCTCGAATCTCCTTTGTATGGGCCTGCCTCTTCTGTCATAACTCCCTTTTCGTTCATAACCTTAATTACATCGAGGTTATGTCTCTTTCCCACTTCAAAATCATTCGGATCGTGTGCAGGGGTGATTTTAACAGCCCCTGTTCCAAACTCTTTATCAACCATACTGTCCACTATGACGGGGATTTTTCTTTTGAGAATGGGAAGAACCACATTTTTTCCTATCAAATGTTTAAACCTACTATCCTCAGGATTTACAGCAACAGCAGTATCTCCAAGTAAAGTCTCTGGCCTTGTTGTAGCAACAACAATGCCGTCTGAGCCATCCTCTCCCCTGTATCTAATATAGTATAGTTTCCCTTTAGTCTCAACATAATCAACTTCAAGATCTGAAATGGCAGTTTCACAGGAAACACACCAGTTTATTAAATATTCGCCTTTGTATATAAGGCCTTCTTTGTAAAGAGAGTAAAAAGCATATCTCACTGCCCGTGATAAATCCTCATCAAGAGTGAATCTGGTTTTTGACCAGTCACAGGACGCCCCCAATTTCCTGAGTTGTAGAAGAATCGTATCACCTTTCTCTCTTTTCCAGTTCCAGACATATTCGAGAAACTTTTCTCTCCCAATCTTCTGTCTTGAAATCCCCTGCTTTTCAAGTTCCCTCGATACAACCATCTGAGTTGCTATTCCAGCATGGTCTGTTCCAGGAAGCCATAAAGCATCGTATCCCTGCATCCTCTTCCATCTTATTAATATGTCCTGCAGAGTGACAAACATTGCATGCCCAACATGTAATACACCGGTCACATTTGGGGGAGGAATGACTATTACAAAAGGTTCCTTCCTGCTTTCGGGATCAGACTTAAATATTCCTTCTTTATCCCAGATCGCATATATTCTCTCTTCACACTCCTTCGGTTCGTAAGATTTGGGTATTTCCATTTTTTCCTCTTAACACTTGATACAAGACGAAGAAATTAATTTCCTTACTTTTCGATTTCCTTTTCCAGTTCTTCGATTCTCTTTTTGATGATTGTGTTTGCAAGTTCAGGAATAACTTCCCAAGCTATGTCTTTAATTATTGAAGGAGCAAGTTCCTCCACAACTTTTCTCACTGCGCTCTCGATCATTTCCTGTGAAATTTCAACCTGTTCCTTTTGGGGCTCAACAACTTCTTCGACAGGTTTTTCCTTTTGTTCGGTTATATGCTCCTCTGTTTCTATCTTTTCTAAAATTGGCTCTTCTTCTAAAACTTTTTCAACAATAGGAGCAGAAAGCTGTTCAAATGATGTTTCCTCTACAGGAGGTTCTTCTGAACTCACTTCACTTTCTTTTGTAATTTCTTTCTTCTCCTCTTCCAGTTTTTGCTGACCTTCAGCCACCATCATAACCTGTTCGGTCAGATCCGTAACAATTTCCGGTTTCTCGGAGACAACTGGCTCTTCAAAAGAGGGAGCACTTTCAAAAAAAGGAGGTATTTCTTTCTCTTCTTCCACCTCCACCACGCTCTCCTGATAGTTAGAAGAAAAAACCTCTTCTTCCTTCTCGACGGGAGCAAAACCCTCTTCCTCAGCTGAGAGGGGTTTTTCCAATTCAACATTTTCCTGCTGAACACTTTCTTCAGCAACAGCAGGTGGAATTTCTACCACTGCCTCTTCAATAGATGGTGTCTCTGGTACAGGTGGGGATTCTTTAAAAGCAGGTTCTGGAGCTGCAAAATCCTTTTCTGCTACTTTAATTTCATCGTCTATGAATTCTTTCTTATCCTCTTTTTGAACCGATTCCTGAGCAAAAGGTTCTTCCTTTAAATTTAAACTTTCTTGAACCTCCACATTGGATGGAATGGATTCATTAAAGGAGGGGAGAGGAGGCTCGGCAAGAGTTTCAAATCCCTCAAAGTCAGAAGGAGGCATAGGCTCACCTGAAATCGCGGTAGATTCAGCAGGACTTTCCTCTGCAGGAGGTTGTTGAATTTCGTCAACAGACGGAATGAAGTCAGCCGCCATTGAAGATGGAATTTTCTCGCTTTTTTTCTGTAACTCTTCAATTTTAGGAAATTCCTGTTCACTTTCAGTTTTCATCTTTTCAATGTACTCTTCAGATACAACTCCAGGAACTTCATACTCCTGACGCGCCTGAAAGATTGTGGCAGGGGGAATTTTTTCCACACTTTCCACTTTAACCTTTTGAGCAAGAAGACTCTCTACTTTTTCGATAAGCATTTTAGAATCAAAAGGTTTGGTAACATAGGTTTCGGCACCAGTCTTCCTTGCTCTTTCTTCATCAAACGGTTCAAATGTTCCAGTGAGGAGAATTACCGGTATTGCAGAAAACTCTGGGTTTTTCTTAATGTATTCCGCAACATCATATCCGCTCATCTCTGGCATTATTATGTCAACTATAGCCAAATCAGGTCTCTCTTTTCTCAACTGCTCAATTGCAAGTTTTCCGTTTGAAACACTCGTGACTGAATAGTCACCTTCAGAGAAAGTTAGTTCCACCACCTTTTGGATTGTTACGCTGTCATCCGCCAATAAAATCTTCTTGGGCATTTCGACCCCCTATCTTGGTCAAATTCAAAACTACCAGACTATATTTTAATTGAACCCGGTCAATTTGTAAAGTTTTTCAATGTCAAGTACAGGTATTTCAAACAAACCTTTATAATCAACCTCTTCGGAAAAAACTGAATTTTTCTCAATGTCTTTAGGAGGTTTCGTACAAATCCTGCTGAATTCAAGAACTCTTTTTATGGGGATCGACAAATAATTGCCCTGCCAGTTTAGAATCAACAGAGTTCCAGAATATTCACCAAAACCCTCATCCGGTATAAAAAAAACTGGAATCAAAAATTCTTCATTTAAAAAGAATCCTCCAACATAATTTTGTGAAAAAGGAAGAGGATGGATTTTCCTGTCAACAACTATCTGAAAAACATAATCATTTTTCACCGCGAAAAGCAACTCATCATTTTCCGCTATCAAAAAATCCTCTTCAACCATTGCATACCCTTATAAAACCAGTCGTTTCAATAGCAAAAGCCAATTCATCCTTTTTCATAAGTGCTGCTCTCGCCCATACTTTCCCCTCTTCAAATAAAGAAGGGTGAAGTGGATAGATTTTCACACCCTCATCCGACTTCACAAACTGGCAGTTATTGGCAACAAAAGATGTGCCATCTTTCAACATCAGAACTACCGCAAATTCATCCTGTCCCCTTTTCCCTCCAAAAATTTCAACTAAATCAAAAGCGTCTTCTTTTACCTGATCAAAAAGAGGGTCTAACGAATGAAAAATTTTGCTCATAAAATCGAGTTCAAAAGCAAGTTTAAAACTTAACCCAACATCAGCATAAACATATTCCGCCATCTGTCTCCCCTACTTAAATTTTATAACAAATCTAAGATTTGTCAAGCAATGTAGAATTCCATCACATAATGGATTTATTAAGGGGAGAATAGGAGATGTTGAGATGCCACTGCAAGTCAAACCACATGGTTCCGAGAGCGAAGCATAACGCTGTCATTGCGAGCCCTTTCTAAAATTGTCATTGCGAGCCCCTCTTCGTAGCCTTGTCTTGCGAAGCAATCTTCAACTTTTCACAAAGGGAGATCAGTTCGTTTGCAACTGCT
>DYJZ01000078.1:1172-9247 GCA_020722885.1 Thermoanaerobaculum aquaticum | reverse complement strand
TACTTCAAATAGATAGATGGCTGATTTTTTTCCCGGTTTGTCGTATTTTTTAATGAGTTTAATTGGCCAAGATTGGGGAAAGTGATCGCGGTGGGGAAAAACTGCGTAAACATAGTTTTTTTCAAGTTCTTTTTGATTTTCATAAATATCTTTTTCCTCCAGCGGCCATAAACCTTTAATTTTTATCTGATCAGCTGCTTGAAGATGGACATCAAGCATATCAGCTACTAAACCAAAATTTCCTTCCGCAAGAAGAATGACCGGTTTTTTAGCTGATTTTTTACGGGCAAAATCAACAATCTCTTTTACTCCCCAGCCGGCCGGCGGGCCTTCGATGTACTGACCGCGATCAACCGGTGGAAAAGAGATTTTTTCAAAATTAAAAATGATCGGATAATCAAGATATATGATAAGTAGCATTAAAAATAAACCAAAGATTAATAAATTTTTTAATTTAAGTTGACCAAGAAAATAACTGGCGGGGATTAACAGTAGACTGGCAAAAAAAATTAAATAACGAGGAAAGATGACTTTTGAAAATGAAGCAATGACAAGCAGTGGCAAGCCTATCCACAAAAATATATAAATTGCTAAACCGCGATTTTTTTTAAAAAGAGTTATTAATCCAACCAGCCCAACTATTGGGAGCCACCATCCTGCTTCCCAAAAAACATCGATAATTAACGCTTTTAGGTTAATCCAGAAGGCAGCAAACGGCGCTTTTAAAAACTCATCTAAGGTCATGACAAAAGTTTTATTTTTTTCGGCGATATAATGAAGAAAAGGGGAGAGCCGTTGGACATTGTAGATAGTTAACGATATTAAAATAACAACGGAGAATAAAATAATAAAATTAATTACCCGGTTGAAGTTTTTTTTAATTCCAGAATTGGCGATTAAAATCAAAGGGGCAAGTGATGAAAGCGCCAGAAACATTTTTGCCGAAGACTTGGTTAAGAGAGCAGCGCCGCCAATTAATCCAAATATGAGAGCGATATCGAGGCGGACAGTTTTAATCAAGAGAATGGAAAAAAATAACACCCAGATGGCACCGGTGTTAACCGCCGAGTCAGTCAGTGCCATCCGGTCATAAAAAAGAAAATAAGGAGTAAAGATATATAAAAAACTAGCGATAAAGGCGGATTTTTTTCCAAACAGATAATATAAAAGAAGAAAAATTCCGATTAAGCCGGCAAAGCCAGAAGAGACAGAAAACAGCCTACCGGCCAATAAGGCATTATTAGAAAAGAGTTTAAGAAAGGGAATGGTTGCCCAGGTTTGCAGTGGCTGTTTGCCGTCGGTTAAGGAAATAAACCGCCAGCTAGCATCATGCCAGGCGATTTTTGCCCAATGGATATAGATTCCTTCGTCAGTAAAGATAGGAAATTTATCTAGATTAATTAATCGGGTAGCAAAATAGAAAAAAAGAATAAACAATATAAGAAGGAAATCTTTACCATTAAAATTCTTCTTTAAAAAATGAAAAAAATCGCGGTAATCAAACATAATATTTATGATAATTATATCATTGGTTAAAAGATTTATTTTTTTAAATTAAATCGGTTGTTAGATTGTTATATAATTATTAGCATGGATTATTCAGTTGTTATTCCCGTTTATAACGAAGAAAAAAACATTGCCACTCTTTATCAACGGTTATCTTCGGTTATGAAATCGTTAAAAAAAGATTATGAGTTGATATTTGTTAATGATGGGTCAACGGATCGGACATTATTTCTTTTGGCAGAGCTTCATAAAAAAGATGCCAAAGTGAAGATAATTAATTTTTCCAGAAATTTTGGTCATCAGATGGCGTTGACCGCCGGCTTAAAATTTACTCAGGGAGAGTTGGTGGCGGTCATTGATGCCGATCTTCAAGATCCTCCGGAAATTCTTCCGGATTTCTTTAAAAAAATAGATGCGGGATATGATGTAGTTTATGCTGTCAGAAAAAAAAGAAAAGAGAATTTTCTGCTCAAGTTTGCCTATAATTGTTTTTATCGCCTTTTAAAAAAAATGGCCGATATTGATATTCCCTTAGATGCCGGTGATTTTTGTGTAATGAGAAAACCAGTGGTGGAAACTCTTAATAAACTTCCCGAGAGAAATCGTTATTTGCGGGGATTGAGAAGCTGGGTTGGCTTTAAGCAGACGGGATTAAGTTATGATCGGCAGGCTCGTTATGCTGGGAGAAGTAAATATTCTTTAACTAAGCTGATTAAGCTGGCTTTTGATGGAATTTTTTCTTTTTCTTATCTTCCTCTTCAGTTAATGTTTTACGGCGGGTTGGCATCGTTATTTTTTTCTTTTTTAGGAGTAATTTGGGCTGTTTATCAAAAATTTTTTACCAGCAACTATCAGCGTGTTCCCGGATTTGCGACGACAATAATTTTGGTGATGTTTATCGGCGGTTTGCAACTGTTTTCACTGGGTATTGTTGGTGAATATATGAGAAGGATATATGATGAAACAAAACAACGTCCTTCCTATGTGATTGAGTCAACGATTGGTTTTTAGAAATTTTTATAAGGTTTTAAAGAGAGTAAACTCTGGATTTTGATAGATTTTTTTGATGGAAAGACCTTCAATAATTTTCAGATCACCGTTTTCAATCATAAACAAGCGGTTTTTTTTCTTTAGTTGTTCGATAAACTCCTCGGTTGAGTAATAATAGTGAACTTTCTTTTCACTATAGTAGACAGCGCAAGGGTTGCCGCCATAGATAAAAGTTGAGCGAATTTGCAGATTAGGCGACTGATCAAGTAAAGCTTTAGCTAATCTTTCTGATTTAGCCACCAAATAATATAGATTTTTTTCTGGTAATTTTTTGGCGGCGATTGCCGCTTGATTTCGGTAACTGGGGGTTTTTTTTCCTTGCCACCAGGCGCTATGTTTACTGATATTGACTAAGGAATCAGTTATTAATAAAACAAAGATGGCCAAAGTAAAGATGGAAAAATTAACTTTTTTTATTATCAACTCTATGTTATAGGCTAAAAAAAGAGATAAGAAAGGAAGAATAGGCATCACATACCAGCTGATCTTTGTTTTAACCTGAGTAATGGCAAATAAAGGAATGATAATTAATCCTAAAAGTAAAAGAATAAGTTGGTTAAAACGGATTTTTTTCCAAAATGGAAAACTTAATCCCGCCAGCCACCAAGGAAAAAATTCTTTTAGCAACTGATTAATGTAAAACAGTCGTCCGCCATAATGAAACTCAATTGGATAACGCGAACGCTGAATAATATTTTCCCAAAAATAGATCTGTAAAAAGTTCTGCCGATATTTAAGGAAGGTAACAATATGCCAAGGAGCAATGAGAAAAAGGATTAAGCTGATTAAGAGAAAAAAATCAATTAACCGTCGTTTGCTAAAAGAGAAAAAAATTGAGATAAAGATGACTCCTAAAAAAGGAGTGACGCTTAGACCTTTAACCATTATTGCCAAAGCAAACAAGAAGCCGCTGATGATGATAAGACGGCGATTTTTTTCCGAAGCAAGCCAAAGCCAAAATCCTAAAAAAATAAACAGGCTATAAAAAATATCGGTATTTAGTTTTTGTGAATAGACAATGAAAAGATCAATAGAAAGAAGAATAAAAACAGCGATTAATCCACTGGTTTTTGAAAGATATTTTTTCGCGAAAAAATAAACTGCCGAGACAAGAGATAAACCGGCGATAACTGATAATAATCGGGGAAAAAATTCCGTTTTACCGGCCAGATATGGAATCTGCAACAGCCAACTATAAAGAGGTGGTTTTTGCATATCGTTATAACCATTCCATTGATTAATGAGATAATTTCCTGACTTTTTCATTTCCTGAACATAGACGCTATAAAGACATTCATCCCAGTCAGTTAATAATTCGCGACCAAGATTGGGGATTAAAAAGACTGCGGTTGTTAATAAAATAAGAAGCCATTGCCAATTTTTTTTTAAGAAGTTTTTCACTGATTATATTTGCCGGTTAGATCAAAATATTTAATTTTTAAAATATCCTTGATTGTTTCTAAGGAATCTTTAAGGAAGTTGACATTTTTAGTTTCGACATGATGCCAAATGATAGGCACTTCTTTTATTTTATAGTTGAGTTTGTTGGCTAAAAAAAGAAATTCTAAGTCAAAACCGGCGGATACTGACGAACCCTGAGCTTTTCTTTTATTATGAAAAACTCTTAATTTATTAATAATCTTCAAAGCGGCTTTTTTTTCAAAAAGTTTAAAACCACATTGGGTGTCTTTTATTTTTTGAAGACCAATTAAGAAGTTTCTAATGAAGATGAAGCCAACTGCCATTAATTTTCTTAAAAAAGGAGCGCCTTTGCGTTGGCTATTTCTTGAACCGATAACAATTTGATATCCGTAACTGGCATTTTTGATTAACTTTTCTACCTCTTCAATTGGAGTCGCCAAATCAATATCGGAAAAGATTACGTAATCTCCTTGGGCAATTTTAATCCCGGTGATCACCGCAAACGCTTTTCCTTGATGAGAGTTTTCAATCAGCTTAAACTTTTTAAATTGAGGCAAATATTTTTCTTTAATAATTTTTTTCGAGGAGTCATTTGAGCCATCATCGACAATAATTACTTCAATAAAGCGCCGGTCATCTTTGGTAAAGTTGCCGATTTTATCCAAAACTCCTTTTTGGATATTCAGTTCTTCGTTATAGCAGGGAATTATTAAAGAGATTTTCATATTTATTTTTTAATAAATCAGTTTTCAAAAATTAATAATTGACAATTGATCATTCAATGAAAATTGAAAAAGGAAAACTGAAAATTACTTTTTGTGGATTAATTTATAAATTCTAACTCTATCAATTTTCCATATTTTATCAACTTTCTTATTTTTAAAAGCGGCGATCTGCCACTGAGGATGGTTAAGAGCGTCACATTCTTTTTCATAACATAAGATATAGAGTTCTTTTGGCTGGTCGGCGCTGGCTTCACTTAAAGGTCGCTGGCCCAATATCTCAAGAAAATATCTGATGTGTCCGTCCATCTCCGTATATGGTATGGGGACAACCTGATAGGGTGTTTGCGGTTTTTCGTCAATAATCGACTGAGCGATTATTTTTGCTCGCCAGATTTGTTTATTTCCTTTTAGATATAGAAATTTATAATCTTTGGCATTTAAGATGATATAGGTGATGAGAAAAATGATAATGAGAATTTTGAACCAAAATTGACGGATTTTTTGGGCAAAAATAAAGGCTAAAACAAGGAAAAAACTGAGATATATTTGACCATAATAATGGGGATAACGATTGGTATTAAGAAGACTAAAGAAAAAAAGGTATAGAAAAAAGTTCAAAAAGTTTAACTGAAGAAAGGGGTTTTTAATAAAAGATTTTTTTCTGAAAAAATAATAGATAAGAAAAAGAAAAATTGTTAAAGAGAAATAAGAATTGAGGTTGATTTTAAGAACTGAGGCAAAAAAAGAGTTTATTGTTATCAAGAGTCGGTCAAACGAAGAGGAAGGAGCCAGCACTTTTTGATTAGTAAAGAGGTTAATAAAGCTGTTTAGGTTAATAAAGTGGTGTTTTAGGTCAAAGATAATCAGTGGAGAAAAAAAGAAAAGGAAAGATATTAAAGAGAGGAGAAAATGGGAAAAATAAGAAATTAAAAACTGTTTATGACGAAGTTGATGAACAATTAAAAAAACGATTATCGTGATAAAGAGAAAGAGAGCAAGATAATGAAGTTGGAGGGAGAAGGCAAGAAATGAACCGAACAAGAGCGACCAAAAATATTTTTTAGACAAAACTGATTGGTAGAAAAAATAGAGAGTAAAAAAAGAAAAAAGAGGTAATAAGTTTGGATTCCAAGAAAAACGCGAATACTCAATTTGAATTGAGGAGAATACATATAAAACAAGAAAGATTAGTCCTGTTTGTTTGTTAATTTCTTTTCGAATAATAAAATATGAAGATATCAAGCCGATAATAGTAAGGAAAGCGGTGCCAAAAGCCAATCCTAAGGGGTTTAGATTAAAAATTAAAAGAAACGGCGCCATTAAATAATAAAAAAAAGGTCCTAAAAAAACACCGCCGACAGAGGAGGTTGGGCCGATAGCGGGAAGATGTTCAAAAGTAATGATTCTTTTAATAATGATGGCGTCGCGGCCTTGGTCGCCTAAAAAAGTCGCAAATTCCTCCAGCTTGTAAAATCTTAAAAAAATCCCGATAAAGAGCAAGAAAATAATCAGTTTATTTTTTGCTACAATATTTTTTATGCGGCGAAGCATATACTCATATTTTACTTTAACTTTAGTCGTTTTAGCCAGTACTTTAATCGTTTGGTTTCCTTTTTTAACTCGTGCTCATTCTTGGTATGGATTAAAGATGGAAAACCCGAGTATGGAGTATATTTATCGGAACTATGATGGCCCGTTATATATTATTGCCGCCAAGACTTTATATAACCCGGGGGCCATTGAAAAGATTGGCCTTGAGATTTCTCTGCCTGCCAAATATTTTGCCGCCCATTTGCCTTTATATCCGTTATTAATAAGAGGAGTAAGAGAATTAATTGGGCTGACGAGTACATTGGGATATTTAAAATCAATGATTTTTGTTAATTTAGTTTCAACTATTTTTTTGTCAATCTTCTTTTATTTTTTTCTTAAGAAATTTAAATTAACGGCGAAACCATTAATACTGGCGATAATCTTTCTTTTTTTACCAAAGTTTTTAGTCGTCCGGTCAATCGGCGCTCCGGAAAGTTTATTTATTTTGTTTATTTTAATATCAATCTATTTTTTTGAAAAGGAAAGATATTTTTTAGCCGGATTGATTGGGGCGTTGGCAGCGATGACTAAATCACCGGGGATTTTGCTTTTTGCCGGTTATTTTTTGGTTTTTGTTGAAAAATGGTTAAAAACAAAAAAAATCAGTTGGCAGTGGTTTGGGGTAGTTTTAATTCCCTTAGGCTTGTTAGGGGTATTTGGATTATATTATCTTCAATATGGAGATTTTTTGGCTTATTTTCATTCGGGAGATAATCTTCATTTAGCTTATCCTTTTTCTGTGTTTAATTATACTAAGACTTGGATTGGTACTGTGTGGTTAGAGGAAATAATTTTTTATTTTTTTCTTTATGGTTTGACCGTTTATTCACTAAAAAGTAGTAAGCATCGTTCATTTTTCTATTTTTCTCTTGTTTTTTATATGGCGATTTTATTTGTCCAACACCGGGATATTCCCCGCTACAGTTTGCCTTTATGGCCAATGGCGGCAGTGGCTTTTGAAAAATTTTTTACCTCAAAAAAATTTTTAATAATTTTTATCATTCTTCTTCCGGCAATTTATCTTTTTGGCTGGAACTTTATTATTTTTAATATTATGCCGGTCTCAAACTGGAAGCCTTTTTTATAGTGAATAAGATAAGATTATTTGTTAAAATCAAATTTCTATGATTGGATTTTTAAAAAAAAGATGGTATCTAGTTGGATTAGTTGTTGTTATTTTCTTTGTTGTTTTTAATTTTCAAAAGTCAAAGGTTAATTCCCGAAAAGATAAACAACTATATAAAGTAAAAAAAGAAACCTTAAGGGAAACTCTATCTTTGTCAGGAGAGATTGATGCCGATGAAAAAGCAACTTTGCGGTTTCAAACCTCTGGCCGATTGGCTTGGGTTGGGGTGAAAGAAGGAGATTATGTGAAAAAATATCAAACAATTGCTTCCCTAGATCAACGATCATTAAGAAAAACACTGGAAAAATATTTGCGTGACTATATGAAAGAAAGATGGGATTTTGAGGAAGATAAAAATGTTACTTATAAGGACAAGCCGTTGACCGACACAGTCAGAAGAATTCTTGAAAAAAATCAGTTTGATCTGGAGAAGGCGGTTTTAGATGTTGAACTACAGAATATAGCTTTAGAATATTCTACTCTTTGGACGCCGATTGAAGGGGTGGTTACGCGGGTAGATGCGCCTTTTGCCGGAATGAATATTACTCCCGCTCAGGCAGAGTTTGAGGTGGTTAATCCAAAAACTCTTTATTTTTCCGCCACTGTTGAGCAGTCTGATGTTGTTAATTTAAAGGAAGGATTAACTGGAGATA
>DYJZ01000078.1:0-1072 GCA_020722885.1 Thermoanaerobaculum aquaticum | reverse complement strand
GCCACTGTTGAGCAGTCTGATGTTGTTAATTTAAAGGAAGGATTAACTGGAGATATTACTTTTGATTCGTTTCCGGAAAAACAATATCAAGGAGAGATTTATTTTATCTCTTTTTCTCCCAAAAAAGGAGAAACAGGAACTGTTTATCAGGTAAAAATTAAACTTGATGAAGAGGCGATGAGTTTGCCGCTTCGGCTTTCAATGACTGGCGATATTGAGTTTTTGATTAAAGAAGAAAAAGAAGTTTTATCAGTCCCTTTATCTTTTGTAAAAAAGAATAAATCTGGTTATTATCTTATTGTTAAAAAAGATGGTCAAAAACTTAAACAGCCGGTAGTATTAGGGGAAGAAATTGATGGTAAGTATGTTATCAAAAGTGGAGTTGTTGAGGGTGATTTGATTTATGATTAAACTTGTTAATGTCTCCAAGGTTTATCAAATTGATGAGGAAATTAAGTTTTGGGCTTTAAAAAGTGTCTCCCTTGAGATTAAAGAGGGAGAGCGGGTGGTGATCATGGGACCTTCGGGCTCTGGTAAATCAACCTTGATGCATTTGATTGGCTTGCTTGATAAGCCCACTTCCGGAGAAATTTATCTTAATGGGAAAAAGACATCAGATCTAGATGATGATAAACTATCACTTCTTCGTAACCAGTTTATTGGTTTTGTTTTTCAACAGTTTAATTTAATTCCCAAGTTAACGGTTTTAGAAAATATTCTTCTTCCAACGGTTTATGCCTGCAAAAAACTTTCTTATGATCCAGAAGAAAAAGCATTTTTTTTAATTAATAAATTTGGTCTTTCTGGTAAAGAAAATTCATATCCCAATAAACTTTCCGGTGGTCAACAGCAACGGGTGGCAATTTTGCGGGCTTTGATAATGGAGCCAAAATTAATTCTGGCTGATGAGCCAACCGGAAATTTAGACAGTAAAACTGGTAGGGAGATTATGGATTTGTTAAAAAAATTAAACGAAGAGGAAAAGATAACGGTGGTTATTATTACTCATGAAGAAGATATTGCCAAATATGGAAAAAGAATAATAAAAATTAAAGACGGAAAAATAATATGA
>DYJZ01000077.1 GCA_020722885.1 Thermoanaerobaculum aquaticum | reverse complement strand
TACCAGGGTATCTAATCCTGTTTGCTCCCCACGCTTTCGCGTCTCAGCGTCAGTGATGGTCCAGAGAGCCGCCTTCGCCACTGGTGTTCTTCCCGATATCTACGCATTTCACCGCTACACCGGGAATTCCGCTCTCCCCGCCCATACTCAAGTTTGGTAGTTTCAAAAGCAGTTCCTCGGTTAAGCCGAGGGCTTTCACTTCTGACTTACTAAACCGCCTACACGCGCTTTACGCCCAGTAATTCCGAACAACGCTAGCCCCCTACGTATTACCGCGGCTGCTGGCACGTAGTTAGCCGGGGCTTCCTCTGTCGGTACTGTCAGAATTAAGTGGTATTAGCACTCAACCCCTTCTTCCCAACTCACAGGGCTTTACAATCCGAAGACCTTCATCGCCCACGCGGCGTCGCTGGGTCAGGCTTGCGCCCATTGCCCAAAATTCCTCACTGCTGCCTCCCGTAGGAGTCTGGCCCGTATCTCAGTGCCAGTGTGGCCGATCACCCTCTCAGGCCGGCTACCCATCGTAGGCTTGGTGGGCCGTTACCTCACCAACTACCTAATGGGGCACAGGCTCCTCCTCAAGTGATAGCTTGCAAGCAGAGGCCATCTTTGCCGCAAAGAACTTGTGTTCAATGCGGGTTATGCGGTATTAGCGCTCCTTTCGGAACGTTATCCCCCGCTCGAGGGCAGATTACCTATGTATTACTCACCCGTGCGCCACTCGTGTTTCGGCCGAAGCCTCATTTTCACCGTACGACTTGCATGTGTTAGGCACGCCGCCAGCGTTCGTTCTGAGCCAGGATCAAACTCTCCGATTCAGATCTTTTAGATCAAAAAAATATGGGGATTTGATCGGGACATCAAATTGTCCACAAGGCTTTTCTGCATAAAAACGCTGTCCAGTTTTCAAAGAGCTTCCACCACTGAAGCATTTTCAGGGGCAACAATAGACTATAACACTTTTTTTCCCGTTTGTCAAGTCCCCATAGTTGAGGTAACAAAAAAGCAGGAGAAAAATATCGGAAACAAGATATACAAGCGAAATTCCTTTATTGTGTTTTTTATCCAAAATAATTTATTTTTGGATTTCTTGCCGCTAAAACTTCATCAAGTCTTTTTCTGTATGAGTTGCGGGGGGCACTCTTTACCACTTCAGGATTCTCTTCAGCCTCTTTCAAAATATTTTTGACTGCATCTGTGAACCTGTCAAGTTCCTCTTTTGGTTCGCTCTCAGTTGGTTCAACCATTATCGCACCATGGACAATTAAAGGGAAATAAACCGTTGGAGGATGAAATCCATAGTCAATAAGGCGCTTTGCCAAATCCATTGTGGTTACGCCATTCGGGAAATTTTTGTCAGAGAAGATAATTTCGTGTAGAGTTCTTCCCTTATAGGGAATATCGAGAACATCTTCGAGCTTTTTTCTAATGTAATTTGCGTTGATAACTGCCCTTTCAGTAGCTTCAGTCAAACCCTCTGCTCCCATCGTTTCAATATAGGCAAGTGCTCTCACACAGACAAGAAAATTTCCAAAAAAAGCGTGAACTTTCCCAATACTTTTTGGAACATTCCAGTTCAGTCTAAATCTTTCTCCTTCCTTTACCACAACTGGTTTTGGTAGAAATGGAATCAGATTAGATTTGCAGACAACCGGCCCTGCTCCTGGTCCACCGCCTCCATGTGGAGTCGAGAAAGTTTTGTGCAGGTTAATATGCATTACATCTGCTCCCCACTCCCCAGGCTTAGTTTTTCCCATAAGGGCATTAAGGTTTGCCCCATCAATATAAACGCAACCTCCTTTGGAATGAACTATGTCGCAAATCTTTTTAATGTTTTTTTCAAAAATCCCGAGTGTATTGGGAACTGTCAGCATAACTGCTGCCACATCCTCATTCATTCTCTTTTCAAGGTATTCTATGTCAACACATCCATCATCACCGCTTTTTATCTCTTCAATTGAATATCCTGCCAAATGGGCGCTTGCGGGATTCGTTCCGTGGGCGGAATCGGGTATAAGAACAATTTTTCTACTGTCTTTTCTATCGTTGAGATAGGCTCTTATCAATTGCATTCCAGTAAATTCTCCCTGCGCGCCAGCCGCAGGCTGAAGAGTTACACCGTCCATTCCTGTAATTACCTTGAGTGCTTCACCAAGTTTATAAAGAATTTCAAGCGCTCCCTGAATGTTGTCCTCGTCAGAAAGTGGATGGATGTAAGCAAGACCTTCGAGACGGGAAACATATTCATTTATTTTGGGGTTATATTTCATAGTGCAGGAGCCTAAAGGATACAAACCGTAATCCACTGCGTAGTTATAGGTTGAAAGTCGTGTGAAATGCCTTACAACATCAACTTCACTCACTTCTGGAAGCGATTTTATCTCTTCTTTTCTATATAGTTCTTTCAAAACTTCTTCCGGAGAGACTTTTACCACATCACTTTGAGGTATTGAATATCCCTCTCTTCCTTCTCTGTCTATTTCAAAAATGAGTTTTTCATCCATCAATACTGTCATTTTGAATCTCCCAAAATTTTTGCGAGTTTGTCAATGTCTTCTTTTCTTGTTATCTCTGTAACAGCAAGCAAATACCCATTCTCAGGGTTTTCTGTTATTAAGCCACCTTCAATGTTGTTTTCTTTTAGTCTTTTATTGAGTCTTTCAAAGTCGCCATCAAACCTGAAAAGAATCTCATTAAATGTAGGAGCACTGTAATAGGGCAAAATACCATATTCGCTCAATTTCTTCTTTAAATACTCTCCCTTTGAAAAATTTATTTCGGCAAGTTTTTTTAATCCTTTTCTTCCCATCAAACTCAAATAAATAACAACCATCAACATACACAAGCCCTGATTTGTGCAAATATTTGATGTTGCTTTTTCTCTTCTTATGTGTTGTTCTCTTGTCGTAAGTGTAAGAACAAAACCTCTTTTCCCATCTTTGTCTTTTGTTTCTCCTGCAATTCTTCCCGGAATTTGCCTTAAATGCTCTTTTTTGGTTGCAATAAAACCGAGAGCAGGTCCACCAAAACCAATGGGAATCCCAAAGGAACGGGCTTCTCCTGCAACTATATCTGCACCAAGTTTCCCAGGTGGTTCAAGAATGGCAAGTGATAGGGATTCAGAAATAATTGTAATTAAAAGAGGCCTTTTATTTCCTGATAGTTTTGAATTTATCAGAGCAATATCCTCAATAACTCCAAAAAAGTTTGGTGATTGGACAACTACTGATGAAACATTTTCATCAACATTTTTTATAAGTTCATCTATATCAATTCTTCCTTCTTTGTTTCTCTTTATTTTGACAATTTCGAAGTTGAGATATTTTGTGTAGGTCTTTAAAGTTTCGAGGTAAAAAGGATTTAGGCAATCGGAAACAAGAACTTTTGTCCCTTTTCTTATTCGGTAAGCCATCAGAACCGCTTCTGCTGTTGCTGAAGCGCCATCATACAGGCTTGCGTTAGCGGCATCCATACCGCACAAGCCAGCCATCATACTCTGGTATTCGTAAATTGCTTGAAGCGTCCCCTGCGCAAGCTCCGGCTGATAGGGTGTATAGGAGGTATAAAACTCGCTTCTCGAAATCAGACTGTCAATTACGAGGGGAACATAGTGGTTGTAAGCACCTGCCCCTAAAAATGATGGGACACAAAGAAGCGATTTGTTTTTAAGTGCTCTCCCGTAAAAATTTTCAAGCACTTCCTGTTCTGAGAGACCTTTTTGAAATTCGCAATTTATTGTTGACCTTACATTTTGGGGTATTGAAGAAAAAAGTTCCTCAATATCTTTTGCTCCAATTTCATTTAAAAGTTCCCTGATTTCGTCAGAACTTTGAGGATGGTATCGCATTTTCTTGCTCCTTAATGACCCTGCTCT
This sequence comes from Thermoanaerobaculum aquaticum, assembly GCA_020722885.1. Lineage (GTDB taxonomy): Bacteria > Acidobacteriota > UBA4820 > UBA4820 > UBA4820 > UBA4820. The sequence continues at coordinate 5,402 of DYJZ01000077.1, read as the reverse complement.
GCAATGTAATCTTTGTAACTTTTTTCATCCATTAGAGAGTCAAGTTCTGATGGATCACTCAATTCTATTTTTATTATCCAGCCTTTACCGAAGGGATCTTCATTTAGTAGTTGAGGAGCGGTCTCAAGTTCTTTGTTGACTTCAATCACCTTTCCACTCGCAGGTGCATTCAATTCTGAGACAGCCTTAACACTTTCAACCGTTCCCATTTGTGTTCCAGCTTTTATTTTATCTCCCTCTTTGGGGGTTTCAACAAAAACAATGTCACCAAGTTCCTTCTGGGCAAAATCGGTAATCCCGATTTTTCCTGTTTTTCCTTCAACTTCAATCCATTCATGCGTTTTTGTATATTTCATTTTATCCTCCTATTTTTTCTGTCTTTTATAAAAAGGCTTGTTAACAACCTGTGCTTTAACCTTTTTCCCTCTGATATCAACAAAAAAGTTTGTTTGAGCCCCTGTATATTCAATATCAAGATACGCCATTCCAATTGGCTTTTTAAGGAATGGAGACATAGTCCCCGATGTTACAAAGCCAACTTTTCCCTTTTCAGAGTAACACTCCATAAGGTGTCTCGGAATGCCCTGTTCAATCAGTTCAAAAGCAACAAGTTTTCGCTTTATTCCCTCCTCCTTCTGTTTAAGAAGAATACTCTTCCCGTTGAAATCGCAGTTTTTGTCAAATTTTAGAATCCATCCGAGGTCAGCTTCGAGGACGGTGGTTGTATCATCAATATCATTTCCGTATAGAGCCATACACGCTTCAAGACGAAGAGTATCTCTTGCTCCCAATCCTATTGGTTTAATCCCATAATCTTTCCCTTTTTCAAGCAGTTCTTGCCACAATTCAGACGCCTTTTCAGGAGAGATATAGACTTCAAAACCATCTTCTCCTGTATAACCAGTCCTTGCTATTAGACACTTTTCCCCAAGAACATTGCCGTAAGTGAACCAGTAATATTTTACTTTAGAAAGGTCGCAATCTTTTACTATTTTTGACAAAACTTCAAGAGCATTAGGTCCCTGAATGGCTATCTGGGCTGTGTTATCACTCTGATTTTCAACTTGTGCATCAAAACCTTTTGCATTATCTTTAATGAAAGCAAAATCTTTATTTACATTTGATGCGTTTACCACCAGCAGAAAAGTATTGTCCTCAATTTTGTGGACAAGCATGTCATCAACAAAAGTTCCTTTTTCTGTTAAAAGTCCTGAGTAGTGGATCTGCCCAACTGAGAGTTTTTCAGCATTATTTGATGAAACTTTCTGGACAAGATTAAGAGCCTCCTTTCCCTTTATCCATATCTCTCCCATATGGCTTACATCAAAAATTCCTACCTTTGTTCTTACTGTAAGGTGCTCCTCAATAATTGAAGAAAACTGAACAGGCATCTCAAAACCTGCAAATGGAACAATCTTTGCATTAAGTCTTTTGTGCTCTTCATAAAGAGGCGTTCTTTTTAGTGTCTCCATATCTTCCCCCTTCGGATTAAAAAATTCGGACATCCCAAAAACAAAAATATTATATTAAGACATTAAGTTCAAAAGGTCAAATATCTGATGAAGTCTGTGTCATAACTATATGATAATGTCCTCTCTTAAACTAATTAGAAATGTCCTCTAAAATGGAAGTGCGAAAGCCGTAAAAAGAATCAATAAGTCCTATAAACCCTCATTGAACCATCACTCAATGGGTTTCTGTTTGGCTCTGGGAACAAAAGGTTAAGGAGTGGAAAATAAAGAAACAAGGCTGTGGAAATTGACGAATTGTCCACAATTCGCACAGCCTCTACTAATTATTCTTTCATTGATATCATTAATAAGTTTTTTCGCTTTTTTTTCGCCGTCAGAAAAGTCTTATGTGTTTCTGAATTTTTGCAATTTCCTCTATTTAAAAAAGTTGACAAAACGTTTTTTTGTTATTATATTATACCTAAAGGCAGTAAATACTGCTGCCAGATGGTTTTAAGAAAAGGAGCGGTACTATGAGAAAAAATTTTTTTGCTTTTACTATTTCTAAAGCACTTTTAATGTCCACATTGCTTTTTTTATTTTTTAAAGTAAGCCTTTTTACTCAGGAACCACCACAGAAAAAGGTGGCTATTCAGCCGACTGAAATTATTACTATGGAACTTTTTTCATTCAAATCAGAAGACAATCAATGGCATTTCAGTTTATTCAAAAGTGAAAACTTTGGAGTACTGAAAAAGGAAGAAGAAATTAAAAATCCAAAATACACCATAACCCTTGAAGAAGTGCTAAAAAGGCTCGAATCTATACCAGATACATCTTTTATAATCTGGCGCTATTTGGGAAACGAAGCGCCACCTGAGGAAATAAAGAAAAAAATTGGTGACCTCGCTACTGCCAAAAAATTTAGACTTATACAGATTCCATATCGCAGAATTGAGCCTCCTAAAGAAGGAAGCAAAGAAAAAAAGTAACTTTCTTCGAGAATAAAAAATGTGATGCAAAATTTTTCTTAAGTGGCTTAAGTGGATTTTAATTTTTTATACGATTCCTTTTTCTCTTGTAACCCTTTTGCCTTTTCTGTAAAATTCAAAATTGAATTGTGGAGCACTTTTTTGTTTGGCAATTTTTCAATTTCTCCTAAAATTTCTATTTTTTAAAAAATTATTTAACCTCTAACTTCCCATTTAAGATTATAGGGTTTTATAATATTTTTTTTAAATCTGGGAAGAGGTGAGAAAATAAATAAAATACTCTGGTAAAGTCTTTTTTAGTACGCTAATTCCATTAAATTTTCTAAAACAGGCACTACCCGAACTTCCATTTTAGAGGACTTTTCTAATTAGTTTAAGAGAGGAAATTATCATAATTTATCGTCTCTTAATAGAAAAAGAACTATTGAGTAAATAAGTGTTTCAGATGTGCTTTTATTTCCAGTGCCTTAATTTAAAAATACCCAAACAAACAGGGGAATTGATAGAACTCCTTGATTTACATATTACTTAACTTTTGGAAAGTTAAGGTTTGACTAAAGTCAAAAGAAAAGAGAATCTTTTTATCGCTTTGATTGAATGTAAAAGCCCCTCTGGCATTACAAAAAGTGAACCTTTTTCTCCTTTGAAATCTTCACCTCCAAGTTTGAACATCCCTTCCCCCTCAAGAACAACTATTTGAGCGTTAAATGGAGCCTGATGTTCACTTAAAGATTGACCTTCCTCAAAAGAGAAAAGAACAATTTTCATCTTTTGAGAATCAAAAATGGTCTTTGAAACAATCCTTTTTTTCAGCATATTGAAACCTTTCTTCAAGATTTACGAAAGTTGCCTTATCACTCATATTTACCTCCTTAGACCTGACAAACAGAAAAAGCAATTTGTTATTCCTCTTTGTGAAATTTGCTTTTTATTTCAAATGTTATACACTTATTAAGGAGGTTTTTATGGCAAAGCCTAAACTTGGTGACTTACTTCTTGAAGCCAATTTGATTGATGAAGTTCAAATGAAGATAGCACTTGAAGAGCAAAAGAGACTTGGAACAAGATTTGGTTCCACATTAATTGCTCTCCATTTCATTGATGAGAATGTTTTAACAGCTTTTCTTTCAAAGCAACTCGATATGCCATGCGTCTCTTTACACAACATAGAAATAACCCCTTCAGTTCTTGCAAAAATACCAAAAGAGATGGCTTTTCGTCTTGAAGCACTTCCCGTGAGAATTGAAAAAGAGCGTATTTTTGTGGCAATGTCCGACCCAATGGATTTGGAAGCGGTTGAAGAAATTGAAAAAGCAACAGGTTTATCCGTCGTTCCAATGGTGGCACCTCAAAGCAGTTTAAGAGAATCAATCAAGAAAAGGTATGAAGGGTTTCAGAACAAGATAGCAACTCTTGAAAATCAGGATGAAAATTTTAGTGAAATAATAAGAGAAGTTGAGGAACTCCAGACTTTAGGCCCAGCATTCAACAATTTAAGAGAAAAATTAGATTTGATTGACAAAAAACTTAATAAGATTATTTCTCTTCTCGAAAAGAATCGGGATTAATATTATACTTTTCAATTTTTTTATAAAGATTTGACCTTGCAGTATTTAACATTTCAGCAGCCTTTTTGACATTTCCTTTTGTTTTTTTTATTACATTAACAATTTTTTCGCATTCAGCCTCAAATTTGGCATTTTTTAACTGGTTTGAATCAGATTTGACCACTTTTATTTCATTAAGCAGTTTTAAATCTACCTTTCCCTCACCAAAAAGCAAAATCCGTAACATTTCTCTTTTTAGTTCTCTAACATTTCCCTTCCATTCAAACTCTTTAAGTTTCTCAAAAAATTCCTCAGGAGGCTCCTCGTAAACCCATCCTTCCTTTTCACAAATTTCCTTTAAGAAAAATTTTGCAAGAAGCGGTATCTCTTCTTTTCTTTCTTTAAGCGGAGGTATTTCTATTTTTAACCCTGAAATTCTGTAAAAAAGGTCTTCTCTGAATTTCCCTTTTCTTGCGAGCTCTTCAATGTCCCTGTTTGTAGCAGCAACTATTCGTACATCAATTGTTGTCTCTTTATCCGAACCAACTGGTGTAATTTTATTTTCCTCAATAACTCTTAGGAGCTTTGCCTGGAGAGGCAGAGACAGGTCTCCTATTTCATCAAGCAAAAGGGTTCCTCCTTCAGCATTTTTAAACTTTCCCTTTCTTGATTCAACTGCCCCTGTAAAAGCACCTTTACAGTGGCCAAAAAGTTCAGATTCGGCAAGTTCCTGAGGTATTGCAGCGCAATTTACCGCAACAAATGGACCCTTTGAAAACAGGCTTATTCTGTGAATGTATCTTGCTATGATTTCTTTTCCAGAACCAGTCTCTCCAAGAATAAGAATTGGCTCTTTTGAGCGAGCATATTTTTCCGCCATTTCCAGAATTGCTTTCATTTTTGGGGATGAAAAAATTATTTGGGGCTCATTTTTTCTTTTTAATTCAGTTTCTCTTAGTGCGTTTTGTATCACGATCAGTATCTTTTCTCTGTCGAGCGGCTTTTCAAGGAAATCGAATGCACCCATCTTTACTGCATCCACAGCAGAAGACAGTGTGGCATGCCCCGAAATCATTACCACATTTGTCAATTTTCTTAAAGCAGCCTCTATTAAATTTTTCCCGTCCCCGTCTGGAAGAAGCATATCAACGAGAGCGAGATCAATCGTTTCCCTCGAAAGAATTTCCTCTGCAGATTTTATATCGGCTGCAGATACTACCTCATAGCCCTTTTTTGTCAGAATTGAAGTAAGGACTTCCCGTATTCCTCTTTCATCATCAACTATCAAAATTTTTGCCATATTTTATTTTATAATAATTGATGAAAAAAAAGTAGCCTTAAAACTCAAAAATCAATTTTGAATATTAAAAGTATTTTCCTTTCTTAAAAAAATGTCTTTCCCTCTAACCCAT
>DYJZ01000076.1 GCA_020722885.1 Thermoanaerobaculum aquaticum | reverse complement strand
TTAGAAATGTCCTCATAAAATGGTAGTGCGAAAGCCGTAAAAAGAATCAATAAGTCCTATAAACCCTCATTGAACCATCCCTCAATGGGTTTCCGTTTCGGCTCTGCAGGCAAAAGGTTAAGGAATGGAAAACAAAGAAACAAGGCTGCGGAAGCAATTCCCACAGCCTCTAAATAATGGAATATTTTTAATTGGTTAATTTAAGGGACATTTCTAAACAGTCTTGACAGTTTTGGTAAAATACCCCCAAAAAATGTTAAAATATTCTTTTAAGGAGAATCGAGATGGGAGTTAAAGAAGATTTAGAAGCAGTTCTCAAGGAAACTGGAAGAAGTAGAGAATCCTTGAAATCAGCAGGGCAGATTATATCTAAATATATCAGTGGCGCCCTTAAAGTCAAACCAGATGAAGTAGCGATTCTTCTTCTCACTTCAACTCAATCAACATTGAAATTTATATGGCCTCCCCCTCTTTTTGACAGCAACGCCGCTCTGCCAGCCGACTATCAAAACGCTTTTGCTTCTTCTGTTTTAAAAACAATGAAAGGAAAGGTTGACAATAAGGTGGCTGAAAGCAAACATTTGAAGTTTTTCGAAAATGTTAAAGGACTTGAAACGAGTGGATTGTCTGTACAAAAGATGATTGGAGTTCCACTTATTTATGAGGGAAAAGGTTTAGGCGTTCTTGAAGTCACCAGAAAAGGGAAAACTGCACAGGAAGCAGGTCCAAATTTTACTGCTGACGACGGGCAAAAGCTTGTGGCCATTGCTAAAGAGTTTGTTCCTCTTATTGCAGGTATGATTCCCGATCCCTTTTTCTAATGGAGTTGACACCATTTTGGAAAAAATAGATTTTATTCCTTTTTTATCACAGGTTCCCACAAAACTTTTCGTTTCAGGTCTTTCCATGAAGCCTTTTCTTGAAGAAAACGACCAGATTTTCGTTGTAGCCGCCTTAAAAGAGGAAATAAAGGAAGGAGACTTGATTGTTTTTAGAAGAGATGGAAAGGATTATGTTCACAGGGTAGTTTTAATTGAAAAATCCAGATTTTATGAGATCGGGGACAACCAGAGAACTGGAACCTGGGCAAGCTTTGATAAGCCACTGGGCAAAGTTATTTTAGTTGAAAAGAAAGATGGAACCAAAATTGACCTTTCTGAAGTTAAAGAAATAAAATTCGCTCGGAGGATGGCTTTAATTCAAAAAATTAGATACAGAAGGGAAGAAATGAAAAAGAAAATAAAATTCAAGCCCTTTATCTTTGTTATATCAAAAATTTTTTCCTTGTTGGAAATTTTTTTAAAATCTCATGGTCTTTTTGAAGAAAGGGACTGAAAATGCCATCACCTGCTAAAACCAAGTATGATATTGACATAAAAGAAAAAACCAATAAGGGGAGCTCTTCTAAGAAATATTCATTGTTCTGGCTAATAACTGCTCTCCTTGTTGCAATGGTTGTTTTTCCACTTGTAAGTTTTGCCATAAGAGCAATTAATATAAGCAAAGACTACCTTGAAGACACTTTGATTGAAAGGCAGTTAAAAACAACCATGTCGGCGGCATCACACATAGAAACAATAATTAAAACACCTGAAAAAAAGCTTAAGACGCTCGCAGCAAGTTTTGAAATTTACTCCTCCGAGCCAAATGTAGAAGAAAAATATAGCGATTTAATAGAGCACGGAATTCTTGATTTAATTTCTTCACAGGATATGCCCATAGCAGGTTTCATGAGCAAGAATGGTGATAAAGTTATTACAGATAAAATCATAAGCCAGTCTGATCGTGCCGCCATTGAACCAGTTCTTTGGCAGGCGGCAAGAGAATCGTTGAAATTAAATGGTTTTTATAGTTCAAAAGTTATTATGATCAATCTAAATATCACTACAGATTCTGGAGAAGGCACAGGAGAAGGTTCTTCAAACAAGGCAATCCAGTTAGTTCCCATAAAATTTTATGCAACAGTCCTGAGAAATAAAGGAGAACCAGCCGCTTCTCTTGTGACCATGGCAAACTTAAGTGAAATAGAAAACGCTCTTGTGGGCTACGGAAAAGAGTTCGATTTTTTGATAACCGACTTTCAAGGACACCTTTTAATAAAAACTGATGCAAAAAATAGCTCTACAAATCAGGAACCATCTAACACTAATAAGGAAAATTTCTCTATAAATCAGGATCTATCTACGCATCCAATTGTGCAATGGGCATTGAAAAAAGTGGACACTACCAAACAATTTCAGGCAACATCCACATCGGCAAAAACTAAATCAGCAGGTGAAGTGACAGTTACCTGTGTTCCAATTAACAATGTAGGATTACTACTTTTCTCTTATGTTCCAAAAAGCAGGTTTTTTGCCACAATCTCTGCATTGCAGAATCAGTCTGTTTTCTGGATTAGCGGTTCTATTGTTGTGGCGCTTTTATTTGGAATTTTCTTCACAAAAAAAATAACAAAACCTCTTTCAATACTTACCCAACAAAGCAAAAAAATTGCAAATCTGGCTGAACAGGGCAAAAAGATTGACGAGGAAAACTGGGAGAATACAAAGGCTGAGATAAAAACAAAAAATGAAGTGGGAGAACTTGCTGAAGCATTCAATCTTATGATCTCCCAGATTCAGAAGTATGTTCAGGAAGTCGAAACATACGCAGAGGAAAACAAACAACTATTTATGAGTTCTATAGGAGCGGTTGTCAATGCAATAGATGCAAAAGACCCATACACAAAAGGGCATTCCGCAAGAGTTTCAGCCCTATCACTTGCCATAGCAAAAGAATACGGTTTCGATGAAGCCGGGCTCAGAACTGTGAAAATTGCCTCCCTGCTTCATGATGTCGGTAAAATAGGAATTGAAGACAGAATTCTGCGAAAGCCAGGAGCTCTAACAGATGAAGAATTCGAAATTATGAAAACCCATCCCTCAAAGGGTGCGGAAATACTTGGTTCAATTCCTCAAATGAGAGAAATGATCCCTGGAATAAAACACCACCATGAAAGATGGGCCGGGGGGGGTTATCCAGACGGTTTAAAAGGAAGTGATATTCCTGTAATCGCAAGAATTGTCGGCATTGCAGATGCCTTTGACGCTATGACAACAGATAGACCTTATCAAAAAGCAATGACCTTTGAAATGGCAGTAAACAGAATACGGGAATTAACACCCAAAGTATATGATCCATTAGTAACAGAAGCCTTCTACAAGGCATACAAAACAGGAATTTTTCAAAAACTTTTAAAGATGGTTGAAGAAAAAAAGAATTAATCATTTTTGTTCAATCTGCTAAATTCCACTAAAACATTTGCTCCGGGCTTCATATCGTCAATGCTTATTGTTCCTCCATATTTTTTGATAATTTCTCTTACAAAGAAAAGCCCCATTCCTAGCCCCCCGCCTACGAAAGAGGGGGCTTCAGGAGTCCCTTGAATAGCCGGCTCAAAAAGAAGAGCACGACTCTCTTTTGAAAAGCCCTCCCCGAAATCCCTTACAGAAAAAGTTACCCTTTCTCCGTCATCAAACAAGAAAATTTTTATTTTTTCTTTTTGCGGGCTGAACTTTACCGCATTTTCTATAACTTCATTAAAGATAATTTCAGCGTCTTTCCTGTTTATTGGATAAATTATCTGCTCCGAATCTGTTTCAACCTTTACTTCAATCTCTTTCGCTTTGATTTTTGTTTTAAGGGATGCTAAAGAATAGTTTAGAACATCCACAATGTTTATCTGTTCTCCTTTGTAAGGCTCTTTCACATAAGAAAAGGAAAGCATCGTCTCAAAGAGCTCTTCAAGTTTTTCAGAATCCTTCTTAATCATCTGCAAATATTCTTTTCCTTTTTCAAACCACATTTCAGGGTGGCGAAACAAAAAATCGCTCTGCGATTTGATATTTGAAAGAGGCGTCTTTATTTCGTGAGAAACACTGTTTAAAAAGGCTCTTTTTGCATTATCCAGTTCCTTAAGGTCTTCAAGTGCCCTTGAAAGGGCAGATGTCCTTTCAGCCACTTTCCTCTCAAGATCATTGTTCATTTTTTGAAGTTCATTCAACAACTTTATAATTGATATTTTTGAATTTACAATTCCACCAAAATGTTTAAAAAAATTCTCCACATTAGAAGTTAGTTTTTCAGAGTGCTGAGAATAAATTAGCATTGTGAAATGATAATCTCCGCAATCTCCAAGAAAAAGGGAAAAAACCGTCTCTGGTACATTTGAAGACCTTCCTGTTAATTCAGTAAGCCTTGAAGGTAGTTCATCAAGCCTCATCGTTTCCCTTTTACCAGCAATTCCGAAGATGAAATTTCCTGCCGCTGTGTTCCCCTCCATCAAAAGTGGGTCTTTCTCAAGATAATGAGTTTTTATTAACTCTATTTTTTTCTCTGAACACCTTAAAAGAGTGTAAAAGAAATCAGGTTTAAAGTTTGCAACCCTATCAAAAGCCCAAACGGAAAATTCACTTCCATTCTTAAATGAATTTGCCTCATTTTGAAGTTCATAGAAAAATGTCATTTCCTTTATTTTTTCTTTGTAAAGGTTGTTTATTAGTTCAACTTCGTTATATTTTTCGGCAATTTCTGTGGTAGACTTAAGAGCGGTAATTAGCTGTTCCTCCTCTGAAAGTCCTTTTAATGGCAAAATTGCTTCTAACTTTTTGTCATTTTTAAAAAGAGGTTCAATTTTAATTTTTTCGAACGGTTCAAATAACCTTTTTACACTTTCTTCCAGTTTTTGAGCCGTTACACCTTTTTGATAAAGTTTGAATTTGTCTGAAAAAACAGCAAGACTTTTTGAAACTGTCTTTCTGAAGGTTTCTACAACTCCTGTACCATTTATTGCCGAAGCAGAAATAACTTCATAATTCTCCTCTTTTAAATTCATCTTTGACAGAACTTCTCTCTTTGGAGCAATATTCTCTAAGTCTATTTTATTGCACTGAATGACTGTTGGAACCTCATCAAATTTCATCTTATTTGCAATAAGGTTTGCCTTCATATTTTCAAACGATATCTTATTTTCATCAAGTTTCTGAATCTGAGAGTCTGCCACAAAAATTATTGCATCCGCGCCTGCAAGAACAATTCTCCTTGTTGTATTGTAATGAACCTGACCCGGAACGGTATAAACCTGAATTCTTATTCTATAACCCTGAATCTCACCCAGATCAAAGGGGAGCAAATCAAAGAAAAGCGTTCTGTCTTCCGAAGTTTTTAAAGAAGTCAGTTTGGTTTTTCCTTCAGGGTCGGTTATTTTGTGGAGCATTTCGAGATTGGTGGTTTTTCCTCCAAGAGCAGGACCATAATAAACAATCTTAAAAATTATCTCCTTTTCCTGATTTTTAAACTGAACCATTTAGAGTTCCCTTTTACCCATTTTTTCTCCACTCAATTTTTCTTCCAGTCAAAACTCATAAAGGAAACTAAAGTTTCGGCACCGCTTGCAATATCCCTTTTCAAAATCCCTCTTCTTTTCCTGTCTTCAGAATCGTAAAAATTTGGCATTATTTCTTCACAAACCAATTTTATCTTTTCCTTCATTTTGTTTTCTTCAGTGGGGTTAATCAACAAAATAAATGTGTCGTCAGCATACTGCCCGAGTAGTGCAGTCTGAGAAACTTCCTGAATTGCATTGTAAAGTCTCCACGCAATTGTATGAACAAAGTCTCTATATTTCCCCATTCCGTATTTCTGGATATAAACTTCTTTTGGCTCTTCCTTAAGTTCAATGTTGATAAGAAGACTTTCTCCCCCTGCCTCCATTCTCAATCGGCTCTCTTTTTCTACCACAGAGCCATCAGGAAGACCGGTCCACGCATATGACCTCTTTCCTTCTCTGTAATCCATTAACATTTGCTCCACCAGTCTAATCAGTTCTCCTGACTCATAGGGTTTTGTAACATAAGCATCTGCACCACAATCATACCCCCAGTATATGTCATCCTTAGTGTTTTTTGCGGTGAGAAGAATTATCGGAATTTTTGAAAGTTCAGGGTCTCGCTTGATATCTCTGCAAACAGAATACCCATTCTTTTTCGGCATCATAACATCAAGAATGACCATGTCAGGGTGATTTTCCCTTATTGCTTTTTCCCCTTCCTCGCCGTCATAAGCGGTTACAACTTTGTGCCCTCTTAGTTCAAAGTCCATTTGAAGAATCTCAACAAGCGATCTGTTATCATCGACCACCAGAATCTGTCCTATCATTTTCTCCTCCTCTTAAAGAAAAAGTTACAACAAACTTCGCACCTCTGCAATTTTGAGCAGGATTTTGAAGAAATATTCTGTCCTCTTCTGTTATTGGTGAAAACACTTTAAATTCCCCCTGATGCCTTAAAGCAATGCTTTTTACAATGGAAAGTCCAAAACCGGTTCCAGCAATGTTGTCTCTCACATTTTCCGCTCTGAAAAAAGGTTCTCCTATTCTCTTCAGGTCTTTTTCCGGAATTCCAACACCATCATCCAAAACTTCAATCAAAATAGCATTTGCAAAAAGAAGTGCCCTGATTCCCACATTACCTTTTACTGGCGAATACTTTAATGCATTGCCTATAAGGTTCGAAAGAAGAGTCTCCATCATAGCAGGATTGCACTTCATTGAGATATCCATTATTTCCCTGTGAAGAACAATTTCTTTTGCATTTGAAATATCTTTTTTCTCCTCAAGAATTTTCTCAATTAGAGACTTAATTGACACAACCTTTTGTTCCCCTATTCCGAAAAGAGACTTGCCGTAAAGCGAAACATCCTCAAGGATTTCCCTCATTTGTCTTGCGTTCCTGTATAAAATTTCGGAGAGTTTCTTTTGCTCTCTGGTTTCAAACTTCCCCGCCCTTTCAGAATGAAGCATTTCAGAAGCACTTAAAACAGAGGCAAGTGGATTTTTTATCTCGTGCGTTATAAGAGAAAAAAGATGCTTTCTCTCCTCCATCTCACTGTAAAGAGATGTGGAATCTTCACATACTACTAAAAAGACACCCTTTCCCATCTCAAAGACCTCAACATCAACTATCCTGTCAAAAATTTTAAGAGGCACTGCAACGAGTTTTCCCTCCTCAGCAACACGGGACACAAGAGCCATAATCGTTTTTCCGGGCTCTTTTGAAGACAGAATAAATTTCTCCTTCTGTTCTACCCTTGTTAGGTTAAGAAGTTTCTCTGAATTGGAGTTATAAAAAAATATTTTTCCTTCCTTTGAAAGAACAAGAATTCCTATCCTTATCGAGTTGAAAACCTTTCTTTGAATCTCAATCTTCTTAGCCACAAGATTTAAGTAGTCAACAAGATTTTTTTCACTCTCCTCCAAAGCTTTTATTTTCCTTAAGAAGAGAAAAAGCGTGGCTGCTCTTTCAAGGAAAGAGGTTGCCTCTTCATCCGGAACTTTGTCACTGCTTATCACAACAAAAATCTCAGGAAATTTTCCCAGAAACTTAACTATTGAAACCAAAAACTTTCCACATTTCACACCAAAAGTTGATTCACACTTTACAAAAAACCTTTTATTATCTTCTGAATATTCCTCAAACCGCCTTCCTATAAGAAAAGAGATGTCTCCTGAAAGGGGAAAAACCTTCTTCTCTCCTGACTCTGTCTTTGCTGCCACTTCAAAGAAGTATGTTTTTCTTGTTCCTATAATTATCGTCGCGGGTGAAAAGAGTTCTGTCAAAAGAGGATTTAGACTTTGCAGGATATCAATACTTCCGTACTCCCCGGAAATTTCCTCCGCTTCTTTGACAAAATTTCCAATAAAGGAGTATATTTCTTCTTTTCTTTGGCTTTTTTTTATTTCTCTCAGTTTTTCAAAAAGGGCAGAGACAACAAAGGCAATTTTCTCTGCCTCCATAGTTTTTGTGTTATCAACTATAAAATAGTTCTCTTTCTTATTATCAAACTGATGCAGATGACATTTAACACCTCCACAGTAGAATTTATCCTGTTCAGACAATTCAAGAAGTTTATCAATCTGTTCCCTGGAGATTTCCTCTCTCAATCCGTCTCTGTGAAGGATGTAATTTTTGCCTTCATCGCAAAAAATAAACCTTCTCGTAAAATTACCAACAGGTTCTGTTATTTTATATAAAACTTCAACTATTTCCTTTTCGTTACTCGAAATAAAAGCTCTTATGACACTTTCTAAAACCGTAAAGCCACTCTCTTTCATTACTAAAACCTAAATCCTGGCAAAAACCACTTATTAACTTACAACAATAAATTGATTTTGTCAAAAGAATGTATAAGTTAAATACATTTGCAACATTATTCGTTTTTTTACTAAATACTCTAAAGGGCTTTTTAAGTGTTAAGTGATTTATATATCTTTCTCCATTATAATCAGCCAATTTGTGATTAAATACACTCTTATCATTAATAGTTCTATCATACCTCACAACAAAAATATTAGTCTTCGAACAGCGAGGAGATAAAAGCCCCCTGCTATAATAATGTGCCTTACTAAAACGTAATGCAGTCATTGCGAGCAGACGTAACCTGTCATTGCGAGCGCTCCTTCAAAGGAAAGACTTGCGAAGCAATCTTCCTCATTGAACTATCGTTTATAACGGCAATTCACGAATAGGGTTATTTTAGAGAAAGAGATACGGCAATTGCAGCATTAACAATTCAAGATTCAAGCCTGAACCCAGACCCCTAAAAGTTTCTTACTTTAAGTAAAAGTAGTAAGTAATTATAAGTTAAACATCACCCAATAATTTTAGAGAAGCTGCTAAATTGGAAGGTTGCTACTTACCAAATCCAATTTCTTTTTCCCTTTCCAGAAGGGCTTTTCTGACATATTCAATATGTTCCAAGAGGTCAACACCGAGTTCTTCTGCCCCTTCTTTTATTTCGTCTCTATTTACACTTCTGGCAAATGCCTTATCCTTAAGTTTTTTCCTTACACTTTCCACCCTGACAGTTGAAAAGGATTTCTCTGGCTGAACATAGGCACAGGCAAAGAGAAAACCCACAAGTTCATCAACCGCATACAGTGTTTTTTCAAGCAGAGTCTCTCTTTTAACATTGGTGTAAGAGGCGTGTGAAAGAATTGCCTTAATAATAAAATCCGGGAAACCAATTGATTTTAAATAGTCAGCACCTTTAAAAGGATGATCCTCTTTAGTGGGATATTTTTCGTAATCAAGATCGTGAAGTAGTCCCACAATTGCCCATATTTCTTCATTTTCTTTAAACTTTTTTGCGTAAGCCCTCATAGCGATTTCAACACCTTTCGCATGTCTCAAAAGAGCATCCGACTTTACCCACTCATTCAAAATGTTTTGTGCATTTTCATAATTTACTTCCATACTTCCTCCTCTCTTTATTAAAACTTCCAGTTAATATATAATAACATTAGATGGGCGGTTAGCTCAGCTGGGAGAGCGCCGCGTTCGCAACGCGGAGGCCGAGGGTTCGAATCCCTTACCGTCCACCATTCTTTTTTCCCCACAAAGTTAAGGGATTCGA
>DYJZ01000075.1 GCA_020722885.1 Thermoanaerobaculum aquaticum | reverse complement strand
CTTGACTTCTTAGATACTTCTGTCAAAATTTATTTTTGACAGATGTTTTTGTCAATTATATGTAAAATTCAATAACATTTTTTGAAAAAATCCAATATGTTTTGACATTTTGCAGAAGGGTTAAATCTATGTCTATTAGGGCTTAATTTGTTTTCGGTCATTATTGGTTGAGTTATTGAAGCACCACTTTTTGAAACAAATTTCAGAAAAACCCATTGTCAAACTTGACAATTTTTTAAAAAGATACTATAGTATAGGCAGGAGGTTTTTATGGATATTGGGAAAAGGATTCTTTCCATAAGAAAAAGCAAGGGAATATCTCAAAAAAAACTTGCAGAAATGCTCAATTGGGATCCTTCAAATCTTGTAAGAATTGAGAAGGGAAGGGTTGTTCCCTCTTTAAAAAGTATTGAGGAAATTGCAGAAAAACTTGAAGTCTCTCCTTCTTATCTTATTGATAATAACGGATTATCTCCTCAAATCCCTATTGTTTCATTCGCCTCTGCAGGGAAAGCGGTAAATTTCACAGATCAGGGCTACCCTCAGGGAGCTGGAATGTATTTTATTGACAGACCTGCCAATTATTCTGATCCTAACGGTTTTGGAATAGAGGTTTCTGGAGACAGTATGGTTCCCAAATATGAGGATGGTCAGGTCGTCCTTGTTGATACAAGGAAAAAACCCCAGAGTGGAGACTATGCGGTAGTGGGGCTTATGAATGGAGACAAATACATAAAAAGATACAGGGAAGCGCAAGGGGTCGTAATTCTTGAATCGGTTAATCCGCTTTATGAGCCGATAGTTGTTAGTAAGGATGAAATAAGATTCGCTTATAAGATTGTCTGGGTAAAAGAAAGGTGAATATGACCGGAAGAGCAAAAGTTGGCGTTGCAGGTTGGTCTTATCCCGACTGGAAGGGCATTGTTTACCCCAAAAAAATGGGAAGAGATTTTCATCCCCTTCCCTACCTTGCTGCAGTTTTTGACTTAATTGAAATCGATACAACTTTTTACAGGATACCAGACCCTATAACAGTTGGAGAGTGGGCGAGAACGACTGCAGACTTTAGCAATTTCAAGTTTTCTGTCAAACTTTTTGAGGGATTCACGCATACAAGAAAGGCTTCACTAATTGAAGAAAGAAATTTCAAACGGGCTATTGAACCACTAATTAAGATGAATAAATTTTTTGCTCTTCTTGTCCAGCTTCCCTGGTCTTTTAGAAACATTCCCGAAAACAAAAAGATCCTTGATAACATTTTGAAAAGATTTTATGATTACCCAAAGGCGGTTGAATTAAGGCATAACAGCTGGGTTAACATTGATACTCTTTCTTTCTTAAGGGAGAGAAACGCCTCATTTTGTAATATTGACCAGCCACTCTTTGCGCATTCTACTGAAATGACTGCTGCGGCTGGTGAAAAAATCTCCTATTTCAGATTCCACGGCAGGAATTCGGCTTCCTGGTTTAAAGAAGGGGTAGGCAGAAATGAAAGATACAACTATCTCTATTCAAAGGAAGAACTGGCACCTTTGCTTGAGGCAGTCAAAGATGTCTCATCAATTTCAGAAGAAACAGGAGTTATATTCAACAACCATTTCAGAGGTCAGGCGGTCGTAAATGCAATGGAATTTCTCTACAATTTAAAGAAAAATAAATTAAAGGTGTTTGATGAACTTCTTCTCCATTACCCCCAACTTGAGCATATAACTTCAAAACCTGTTCAAAAATCCCTCTTTGCTGCTGAAGAAAATCAACCGTCCTATGAAGGTTGAAAAATGGAACTCCTTCCCTTATTTCGCTCTTTTTATACATTTTATTCAGGAATTTTGTCTCCGGAAAAGATAGCCTGTCTCGGAAAGGAATTAAACTACGATTCTCCAATTATTGCAGACAGAAATGGAATTTATGGCGCCATAAAATTTTACAAAAGCGCAAAAGAGAAAAAGTTAAACCCTTTAATAGGTGTTGAGATAACTCATCCTCAAAAAGATGTTTCGCTTTTTCTTGCAGCAAAAAATCTTGAGGGTTATTCTTCAATTGCAAAACTTGTTACAGGAAGGAAACTTTACCCTTCTGAATTTGAACTTGAAAAAGAATGTGCTTTAGAATGCGCAAAGGGAAATTTATTTATTCTCTCCTCAAGTGTCGAAACTGTTTTTAATCTTTTAAAATATGGCGCCCCTGAAAATTCCATCTTAGTAAGATTTTCAGGAAATGAGAAAGAGGATAACAGAGCCTATAAACTACTTTCCTGTTTCAATCTAAAAAGTGTTTTTGCCCCTCTTTTCGCTTTTGAAAAACCAGCAGATTTTTTTACTCACAAAATTTTAAGAAGGATTAAGAAATCTCCTCCTGAACATTTTTCTGAATCTCTGGTTCTACAAAAGGGGGAAATATTGAAAAAATATACACTTTCCGGGGAATTTAGTGTTTTATCGGAATGTAATATTGATATTTCTCTCGGTAAATTTTTTCTTCCCGTTCAGGCTGGCGAGGGAAAGGAAGCAGAGGAAAAACTTAAACGACTCGTTTTTAAAGGACTTGCCCAAAGAGTAAAAAAAATAGATATAAAATATCTTAAAAGGGCTTCTTATGAACTTGAAACGATTTTCAAACTTAGTTTTGCAAACTACTTTCTTCTTGTTCATCAAATAACACAACTTGCCAGGGAGATGAATTTTCCTTATATTGGGAGAGGTTCCGGTGCTTCCAGTCTTGTTGCGTACTCTCTTTTTCTTACCAATGTTGATCCCGTAAAACACAACCTCTATTTTGAAAGGTTTTTAAATTTTGAAAGAAAAAATCTTCCTGACATAGACCTCGATTTTTCCTCCAGTGACAGAGATTTTCTGATTGACAGAATAATGAATTTTTACGGGGAATCCCACTGCGCAATGATATCAACCCACAACACTTTTTCGGCAAGGTCTGCCTTCAGAGAAACAGCAAAAGCGTTTTCATTACCTGAAGAAGAAATTTCTGAAGTTGCAAGAACTCTTCCTCATTCAAGTTTCGACCATCTTGAAAAAACTATAAAATTAAAACCCGAATCCAGAAGGATAAATTTTAGTGAGCCGCCCTGGAGTAGTGTTCTTAATGTGGCGAAAAAGATTGATAATTTCCCCCGCCACCTTTCAGTCCACTGCGGTGGAATTGTCATTTCTCCCTTTCCACTTATAGAAAGAACGGCTCTTGAACGTTCAGCAAAGGGCATCCCGATAACGCAGTTTGATATGTTTGATATTGAAGATTTAGGGCTTGTAAAAATAGACCTTCTCGGCAACAGGTCGCTCGCCCTTTTGACAGAAGCGGTTGCAACAATAAAAGAAGAGCAGGGTGAACCTCCTCCAATCTTTCCTCCTGAAAAAACATTTGAAGATAAAAAAACAGTGGATATGATCTCTTCGGGGAAAACAATGGGGTGTTTTTACATAGAATCTCCAGGAATGAGACAGCTTCTGCAAAGGCTAAAAACAAAAACATTTGATGAACTTACAGCCGCTTCCTCGATCATTCGTCCCGGAGTTGCAGAATCGGGAATGATGGAAACATACATAAAAAGAGCAACAGGAGAAGAAGAAACAAAATATCTCCACCCTGAACTGAAAAAGATTCTTTCTGAAACATATGGAGTAATGGTTTATCAGGAGGATGTTCTGCGCGTCGTAAATGAGTTTATAGGGCTTTCTTTAAGTGAAGGTGACCTCATAAGAAGGGCTATGAGCGGAAAATACAGGTGTGCTTTAGAAATGGAAAAATTAAGTAGAAAATTTTTTGAGAAAGGAAGAGAAAAAGGAATAAATGAAACAGTTCTTTCTGAACTCTGGGAACAAATAAGATCTTTTGCAGGATATACTTTTTGTAAGGCTCATTCTGCATCTTTTGCCCAGCTCTCATTCCAGTGCTCATACCTGAAAGCACACCACAAGGCGCACTTCTTTTCTGCTTTAATAAATAACTGCGGGGGTTTTTACTCTACATCAGCATACATTGAAGAGGCAAGAAGGTGCGGGCTAAAAATTCTTCCCCCCGATGTTAACCTTTCGGAAGACAAATTTAGAGGAAAAGCCAGTGAATTAAGATGTGGTTTTTTTGTTCTGAAAGGAGTAAAAAGGCATCTAATAGAAAGAATGTACGAGGAGAGAGGTGAAGGCCCTTTTATCTCCTTTTCAGATTTTCTTTTGAGATTAAGTGGAAGTTTTACTCAAAAAGAGATAGAGAGACTGATCTTTGCAGGAGCGCTTGATTCTTTTGCTTCGCATAGAGGAGAACTTCTATACCTTCTCAATCTTTCTCAGGGAGATGGTAGAAAAATCAGGGAATATGAAAAAAAAGGGGGCACTTTTTCATCCTATCCCAAAAGAATTCTTCCCTCTTTAAATGAAGCACTTAAACTTGCACACCTTGCAAAAAAGAGTTTAAAGGAAAACCGTCCTCTCTCCCTTTCTGAACTTCTTGAAGGAGAGAGATTTTCTCTCGGATTCTGTGTTACAGCCCATCCCCTCACGCCCTTTCTTCCCTGGGCAGAAAAAAACGGAATAACTCTTGCAGCGAACATTCAACAAAATGAGAACAAAAGGGTTTCTATCTTCGGACAGGTTATAACATACAAAAAGCTTTTTGTAAAAAAGAATCTTGAAGCAATGGCTTTTGCCACACTTGAAGACCCTACTGGGCTTATTGAGCTTGTTTTCTTCCCGGAAAGTTACTCCAACTTTGGTGCCTTGATAAATCAGGGCTTTCCTCTGCTAATAGAAGGTATTGCAGGAAAAGCAAATGAGGGTTTTCCCGTTCAGGTTTTAAAAGCTAAGGTTCTTCCCTCAATACGCCTTCAAAGGGCTGTTGAATGGGTAGAGGAAGTTGCCTGACATACCAATTCCATCAGACAGCAAACTAATTCCCGAGCATCTCCTTTACAATCCACTCAGCATTGTAAACTTTGTTGAGAACTTCTATTATTGCTCTTATATCAACACAGACGCATCTTGCCTGATACTCATCGTAAACAAATGTGTTTGGATGGCTTTCCGCATTTCCGTCAAAGGCAATTCCCACAAGTTTTCCCTCTTTATCAACAACGGGGCTTCCTGAGTTACCTCCAGTTATGTCGGCAGTGCAGATAAAATTAAGAGGGGTTTTAAGGTCAATTTTTTCAAGATGCTTTGCCAGGTTTGGAGGTATCTCGAAATCTCCTTTATTTCCAAATCCGTATGCCCTATCAAGAAGTCCATAAAATGTAGTAAAAGGAGGAACAAGTGTGCTTCCTTGAGGATACCCTAAAACTTTCCCATAGGAGAGGCGAAGGGTGCCTGTCCCATCAGGATAAAAATCGCTTCCATAAATTGCAAACCCTGCTTTTGCAATTTGCGACAGGGCGTATTCCTCAATAGCCTGAACATTGTTTTTATAAAGCTCTTCCATCTTTCTTACCTCAGGAAAAATCCTTTTTGCAAACTCAATCATCGGGTCTTTCGATTTTGCCACCAGTTTTGCTTTTTTCTCAACAAGTAACTTCCTGAATGAAGGATCGTCAAGTTTTGTTCCTTCTACCAGATATTTTGCCATCTCCTGTGGAGTCTTTCCTTGGAGAACAGTTTTGACAAAGGGGTCTTCTTCTCCAAGACCTCTGACCATCTCTTCAAGTTTAAACAACAGCAAAAGTTCCTCGAGGTCTTTGTAGATAGGGTTAGAGGCTGAAATTTTTTCCTCAAAGCCAACGAGGTCTGCATCGTGGTATCCTGGAAGTCTCTCACTATCTGCTTTCTTTATCTCTTCAGCATAAGTTGCAATATTAAGAGCATAGCCAAGAAGACCTCTTTCGCCAAGCCACATCCTCATTTTGAAATTTAAATCATTAAAATTTTTTGAAGCCCACAGAAATGCCTCCTCAAGCTCTTTCCAGGGATTTCCATAACTTTTCTTTAGGTCGTCATTTTTTTCCACTTCCCTTTTCAATTCATTTTCCATAGAAAGTTTTTTTGACATTAATTTTTCGTCTTTGAGCCCCTTAAATTCCCCCTCCATCGATTTTAGTGCGTTTTCAACATAGTAGAGCATAGTCCTTGCCCTTCTTGCCTCCTCCTTCCCCTTCTTGCTGTAGTTCTTTAGAAGGCTACGCACTTTTTCTAATTTTTCAATTTCAAATGGCATTGAAACATCTCTTTTATATTTAAGCATCGCATAAGTTTCAAGCCTGTTTGTTTTATGGGGATGCCCCGAAACAAAAACAATATCTCCCTCTTTTATTCCATCTGGATTGATTTTTAAAAAGTTCTCTGTTTTTGCAGGTTTTCCATTTTCGTAGGCTCGCAAAAAAGCAAAATCAAGGTCGTATCGCGGATAGGTAAAATTGTCATAATCTCCCCCAAAAAATGCTGCCGAAAGTTCTGGAATCATAACAAGTTTTATTTCCCTGTATTCCTTGAATTTGTATAAAGAATATTTTGCCCCGCCAAAAAGTGCCACCACTTCACCTTTCAAACCCTCATTTTTTAAACATTCACTTTCAATAGAAGCAATTTTCTTTTCCCTTACCTCTTTTGCCTCTTGAGGAGTTGCTTTCCCTTTAGCACTTTCTTCTATCTCTTTTGTTACATCATCAATTCCAACAAGGAGACGAACACTCATTCCGGGTATGAGAACCTCTTTTTCTAAACTTTCTGCAACAAAGCCTTCTTTAACATAATTTTTTTCGGGTGTTGACATCCTTTGTGCAGCAAAAAGAGCCACATGGTGGTTCGTCAAAATCAAACCATCGGAAGAGACAAAACTGGCACTCGCATAGATATTGACAGAACTTAACCGTAAATGGTCAAGAAACTCTTTTGAAGGCTCAAAACCATACTTTTCCTTAATTTGTTTAATAGGAATAGCATCATAAGTCCACATACCTTCGTCAGCATATGTTGATAAAGATGAAAGCACAATCAGAATAAATGAAAAAGAGAGAAAAAATTTTTTTAACATTCCTGTTCCCTCCTTAAAAAAGAGAAATAAACTAACTATACGAAAGAAAAGGAAGAAAGTTTTTAAAATTTAAGCAGCACTGCTGCTGTCGAGGATAATTTGAAAGCAGAAGGTTTATCCTGAAAATTATCCTAAACAGCAGTGAAGCAGCACCAATCAAAAATGCTAAAATAACTTTTGGGAGGCAAATTGAAAATGATATCTCACAAAAACTATTTGATTTTACTTGGAGCAATTTTTTCTTTACTCTGGCTCATTCTTGCAATCAAGCCCCTTTACAGAAAAGACTGGCTGATGGAAAATGTCCTTGTATTCATTTTTGTCGCCTCATTTGCTTTTTCTTTTAAGAGATTTTCTTTTTCAAGAGTTTCACTTACTCTGATTTTTCTTTTTCTATGCCTTCACGAATTAGGGGCTCACTACACCTACTCGGAAGTCCCCTATAATCAGTGGAGTGAAGCAATTTTCGGCAGACCTTTAAACTCATTACTCGGCTGGGAGAGAAACAACTTCGACAGGTGCGTTCATTTTCTCTATGGGCTTCTTTTATGCTATCCCGTAAGAGAAATTTATTTGAGAATAGCAGATGTAAGGGGTTTTTGGGGGTATTTTCTGCCTCTCGATTTTACAATGTCAACTTCGATGCTCTACGAACTTTTCGAGTGGGCGGCAGCGGAAATTTTTGGAGGAGAACTGGGCACGGCGTATCTCGGAACACAGGGCGATGTTTGGGATGCTCAAAAAGATATGCTTTTTGCGACAACAGGTGCATTTTTATCTATGGCAGTAACTGCTGCAATAAATTATTATTTAAGAAGAGATTTTGCTTCCGAATGGGCTGAAAGTTTGAGAGTAAAAGGAAAAAAGCCACTTGGAGAAAATGAAATTATAAGAATTTCAAAAAAAGGAAATAATGTGGTGATTCAACCTGTATCATCAAACTCTTTTCAATTTGAAAACCTGAAAAGTTTGAGGGAGTCTCTTTATAGAGGTGTTAAACTTGCAAAGTTTCAAAAAATTCTTGACATCGGTTCTGGTGATTTAAAAATTGCTGAAGAAATTTTAAAATTATCAAGAAATGATGTTTTCGCAATCGATCTAAAAAAACCTCAAAATATTGCAAAAGGAGTTTTCTTTTTGAGAGGAGATGCTTTGAATCTCCCCTTTAAAGATAATAGTTTCAATATGGTTTCATCAAGTTTTTTCTTCGTATGGCAAAAGGAATTAGGAAAAATAATTAAAGAAATTAAAAGAATTCTTGATAAAAACGGCTTTCTTCTAATTATTTCTGAACCAATTTACAAAGAAAGAAAAATTCTAAAAGCACCAAAATTTTCTGAGATTCAAAAAGAGTGTTATAAAAAATTGGGAGCAAATTTTGACATTGAAAATGACCTTTTAAAATACCTATCAAAAATGGGATTTAAAACAAAATTTAAAAAGACAGAAGGAGAAAATAAGAAGATAGAATATCGAGAGATCTTAGAAGAAATAGATTTTTTCTATCAAATAAAACTGATTGACTCGCAAACACGGCAGATTTTGATAAATGAAACGGTAAAAACTGTACAGACAGTATCCCTTCCTGTTCTTTATGGCTGGTCTTTTCTTCCGTAATTTTCTGTAATTCCAAGTACAACGCCACAAAGTGAAACGAAAGCAGCCGGATAAAAAATTAAAGGGGGTTTTTCAAGAAAAATTAAGAAGGCAAAAAATGTGGAAACGAAAGGTTCAAGAAGAAGTCCGAGTTGAACTTTATAAGCACTGATAAACCTCACAGCATAATTTAAAAGAGAGTGTCCCACAAAGGAGGGAATTAAAGCCATTAGAAAAAGCATCAGGTATGTTTTCGGGGTGAAACCTTTTAACTTTTCATCTAAAATTAGGCAGAAACCCAGCAAAATCATTGAAGAGATAAAATAGAGAGAAAAAAGCCAGAGCGAAAGTGGAATTTTACTTCTAACGCTTCTTCCCGTAACAAGATAAGCTGAAGCAAATATGGCAGCAAGAAAAGCAAGGAAATCACCCAGAGCATTCTCCCTTCCTTTGCCAAAATCAAGAAGCGCAATTGCAACAATGCCTGAAAGGGCGAGAAATATGGCTAAAAATCCATAAAGAGTAACTCTTTCTTTTAGAAAAATTACACCTAAAAGAGCAGACCATATTGGCTGTGTTGCAACTATTACAAGAGATGATGCAACAGTAGTCATTTTTAAAGAAGCGTTCCAGCTATAAAAATGAAAAGCAAGAAAAAAAGAGGCAATGAGAATTTCCAAAAAAACAGCTCTATACTCTCCCAATTTTCTGAAATGAACAAAAGCAATGGGTAGGATAAAAAAAGAAGCAAGAAAATTCCTGTAAAATGAAATAGCAAGCGCGCCAGCATCAGCCATTTTTACTAAAATAGCAGGAAAAGATGCTGCAACAAGACCGATTAAAAGAAGAGGTATGACCTTCCTTCTCATTTCTACCATCTAAGAATAATGCCAGAAAAACAATTTATTTTCAAAATTTTTAAAAAATATGAAACATTGCGAGCCTTCTCTAAAATTGTCATTGCGAGCAGACATAACCTGTCATTGCGAGTGCTCCTTCGGGGCAATCACCACCGAAGCAATCTTCCTCTTTTCAAACAAAGGAAGATCACTTCGTTTGCCCATGCTTCGAAGTAAACCTCGTGATGACAATCAATTG
>DYJZ01000074.1 GCA_020722885.1 Thermoanaerobaculum aquaticum | reverse complement strand
GTTTCCACAGCCTTGTTTCTTTATTTTTTATTGTCTTAATCTTATGTTTCCAGAGACAAACGGAAAGGTATTGAGGGATGGTTTAATGGGAGGTTCTAAAAATTATTGATTCTTTTTGTGGCTTTCGCACTTCCATTTTAAAGGATATTTCTAATTAGTTTAAATAAGGACATTATCCTATAGTTATGACAGGACTTCTACAAATTATGGTCAAAACATTTTGTTTCTGGTAAAATTCAACTTTCAAGGAGTTTTTTATGCAAAATGAATTATTAAATCTTGAAACCGTTGCATATCAAATTAGAAAAGAAATTTTAAAAATGACAAATTCTGCAAATTCCGGACACCCTGGTGGTTCTATGTCCTGCGTTGACATTTTGCTCTGTCTTTATTCAAAATTTTTGAAGCACGAACCCAACAAGCCAGAATGGGAAGATAGAGATTACTTTATCCTTTCTAAAGGACACGCCTCTCCAGCCCTTTACGGAGTACTTGCATATGAGGGGTATTTCCCAAAAGATGAACTTATGACCTTTAGAAAACTCGGCTCAAGACTTCAGGGGCATCCTGAAAGACTTTTTCTAAAAGGGGTTGAAATTACTACAGGATCACTTGGACAGGGGCTCTCTGTTGCAAATGGAATTGCTCTGGGGCTTAAGCTTAAAAAATCTGAAGCGAGTGTTTACTGTCTTATAGGAGACGGTGAGCTTCAGGAAGGGCAGGTATGGGAGGCGATTCTCTCTTCAGGACACAGAAAATTGGACAATCTATGCGTCATACTCGACAGAAATGGACTTCAGATAGACGGATTCGTGGAGCAGGTAAAAGGGGAAGAGCCGATTGAAGAGAAAATTAAATCTTTTAATTATAATGTTATAAAAATTGATGGTCACAATTACTCTGAAATAATTTCCGCATTTGAAATTTTCAAAAGAACAAAGGGGAAACCAACATTCATAATAGCAAACACGGTGAAAGGAAAGGGTGTTTCCTTTATGGAGAACAATGTTGATTTCCACGGGAAAGCCCCGTCCAATGAAGAACTTGAAAGAGGGTTAAAAGAACTTGATGAACATATTGAAAGATTGGAAAGAGCGAGAAGCTAAATGGAAAAAAAGGGAACAAGAGATTTCTACGGAAAAACACTTCTTGAACTTGGAAGGGAAAACGCAAGAATTGTCGCCCTCGATGCTGACCTCTCAGCCTCCACAAAAACCTGCCTTTTTGCAAAGGAATTTCCAGAAAGATTTTTTGACTGCGGTGTTGCGGAAGCAGATATGATAGGAACCGCTGCTGGGCTTTCTCTCTGCGGCTTTATTCCCTTTGTTTCAACATTTGCAGTCTTTGGAACAGGAAGGTGCTATGATCAGATACGCCAGAGCGTCTGCATTTCTAAATCAAATGTTAAAATTGTCGTAACTCACGGTGGAATAACGGTGGGTGAAGATGGCGCCACACACCAGATGTTAGAGGATATTGCTCTTATGACCTCCCTTCCAAATATGAGAGTGATAGTGCCTGCAGATGCCCATCAGACCTCATCTGTCATAAGGTTTATCGCAAATGAGGAAGGTCCTTTTTATGTTCGACTGAGCAGGGAAAAATTTCCTGTGGTTTATGATGAAAAAAACACATTCCATCTTCCTTATGCCGATGTTTTAAAAGAAGGAAGAGACCTTGCAATTTTTGCAAGCGGTCTTATGGTCCATCAAGCCCTTCTGGTTGCAAAAAACCTATCTAAAATGAATGTGGATGCCGAAGTTTTAAATGTGGCTTCAATAAAACCTCTTGCTAAAGAAACAATTTTGAATTCTGCTAAAAAATGCAAGATTGCTGTAACTATGGAAGAGCACTCAATTATAAATGGACTGGGAGCCCAGATTTCATCTCTTTTGGCTGAAGAATTTCCTATCCCTGTAAAAAGATTTGGAGTAGAAGATCGTTTTGGAATTTCAGGAAAACCAGACCAACTTATCCGCTTTTTTGAACTTAATCCCGAATCTTTAAGCCACAAGATAAAACTATTCATTGAAAAGTATAGTAAATAATGAAAAATCGGGGCGTATAATGATACGCTTTTATCATGTTTCAAAAATATATAAATCAAAAAATTACGCCCTTCAGGATATAACACTTACAATTCACCCAAGAGAATTTTGTTTTATAACGGGACCATCGGGAGCAGGAAAAAGCACATTCTTAAAACTTTCTTTAGGAGAAGAAACCCCAACTTCGGGACAGGTTCTTGTAACAGGAAGAAACCTTCAGACCATATCCCATTCTGAATTTCCCTATTTCAGAAGAAAAATAGGCACAGTTTTTCAGGATTTCAGACTAATACCATCTCGGACTGTTTTTGAAAATATCACATTTCTTTTAACTCTTCAGGGGTTTGCTCCAAATGAGATGAGAAAAAGAGCTTTTGATACTTTAAGACTTGTTGGATTGCAAGGCAGAATGGACTCTTTTCCAGAGGAACTTTCCGGTGGAGAGCAACAGAGAGTTGCCATAGCGAGGGCTTTGATTTCCAGACCCCATCTTCTTCTCGCAGATGAACCAACAGGTAACCTCGATCCCGAACTTGCCCACGAAATTATGAGAATTTTTCAAGAAATAAATGCTACAGGAACAACAGTTGTGGTAGCAACTCACGACAAAAGTTTAATAACCACTTTCAGTGGAAGGGTTATAGTCCTTGCGAAAGGAAAACTGATTGACTCAGGTGAATGATGAACTTCATTAGACTTCTTCTCTATTTTCTAAAAGAGGGAATTTCGGGAATTCTGCGTTATAAGACCCTTCATCTATTTGCTATTTTTATTGTTTCTCTTTCTCTTTTTGTCCTCGGGTTTTCAAGGTACATAACTTTAAATATCAACTCAATTCTCGAACTCTGGGAGGAATCTCTTGAAGTAAGGCTTATAATAAAAGACAAAACTCCAAACACAAAAATTGAAGAAACTCTTAATTTTCTTAGAAAGCAAGTTTTTATTGAAGACACAAAACTTATAACACCTAAAGAGGCAATGGAGCTTCTTGAAAAGATTTCTCCTTCAATAAAATCTGTTCCTTTCAGGGAAAATGAGAATCCTCTTCCATATTCAATAAGTGTCAGGTTAAAAAAGCCTGTTTCACAGGAACTTATAAAGAATTTTATTGAAGAAGTAAAAAAAAGAGAGGAAATTGAAGAAGTTGTATTTGACTGGCAATGGCTTGAAAAACTGAAGAAATATTCTCAGTTTCTTGCTTTTCTCGGATGGCTTCTTTTCATCTCACTTGGGATTTCATCACTTTTCACAGTTACAGCAATAACAAGAATAATAGCACTTTCAAGAAAGGAGGAAATATCAATTTTGTACTCACTGGGGGCAACACCTTTTGCAATAAGAGGGCCGTTTGTAACAGGTGGAATTGCAGTAGGGTGTCTTTCAGGCTTCATTTCAATTTTAGTTCTTCTTTTTGTCCATATTCTAATAAGACATTTTGTTTCAGATCTCTTTATTTTGAATCTTATTTCAAAAGAGTTCCTCTTATTTTCAGATCAGTTGATGCTTATTTTTGTCGGCGCAGCAATGGGAGGGGCTGGAGGATTTCTTTCTCTCGGCTCAGTACACGATTGGAAATATGGACACTACAATTAAAAGAAAAAGCCCGCTCTGGCGGGCTAAATTTGGTGGCGGGGGTAGGATTTGAACCTACGACCTCTGGGTTATGAGCCCAGTGAGCTACCGGACTGCTCCACCCCGCATCAAGATTATAGAATATATTTTTAATATATTTTTGTCAAGTAATTGTAGAAGTCCACAACATTTGAGACTTTTTGGGGAAGAAAGGCAGCAAGACAAATTCATTTTTGACCTCCATAACAACGGGCAAAGGTTTCAAGTTCTTTTGGAATGTTCCTCAATCTTTTATTCTTCTTGACGCGCTAGCCTAAAATCAAAGCCGAAAGCGATCCTCCTTTCGAGCTTTTTTCCACAGAAAAGTCTTCTATATTTCTGAACTTTTGCAGTAAGATAGAATCTCCGTAAGTTTCGGAATTTTTTAATGTAATGAAAGAGTTTTAAATATTTTCATCTTTTTATTAAAATATCTTCTGGAGGTTTTATGAATAAACTATTTCTTGTTGATGCTTCTTCAATTCTTTTCCGGGCATTTTATGCAATAAGAAACCTTTCAACATCAGAGGGGAAAAAAACCAACGCAATTTACGGAACTGTAAAAATGGCAGAAAAAATTTTAGCAGAGCACAAGCCAGAATATATAGTATTCATTTTTGACCTTCCAGAACCAACTTTCAGACATCAGGAATACACAGATTATAAGGCAAACAGGGAAGAGACCCCTGAAGACCTTCAGGAACAGATAGAACCTTCCAAAGAAATTCTTAAAAATATGGGAATACCAATTCTTGAATTAAAGGGTTTTGAAGCAGACGACATCATTGCCACCCTTGCTGAAAAAGCAAAAAGGAAAAATTTTGAAGTTATTATAGTTACGGCCGATAAAGACCTTTTTCAACTTGTTGACGACAAAGTCAAAATAATCCATACAAAAAAAGAGGATGCTCTGCTTGATAGAGAAGGAATTAAAGAGGTTTTCGGTGTCTATCCTGAAAATGTGGTGGATGTCCTTGCACTCTGGGGTGATCCAGTTGACAACATAAAGGGGGTTCCTGGAATCGGTGAAAAGGGGGCAAAAGATCTCATATCAAAATTTGGCTCTCTTGAAAACCTTATAGCAAACATTGATAAAATTGATAAAAAAAGTTACAGGGAGAGTTTGAAAGATAACATAGAATCTGCATTTCTTTCAAAAAAACTCGCAACAATAAGAAGAGATGCTCCGATTGATATTGAAATTGAAAACCTCAATTTAAAGGAGAGAAACGAAAAAGAACTTGAGAAATTGTTCTACAAATATCAATTTTATTCTTTGATAAAAGAGAAAAAGGTTAGAGAACCGCAATTTTCACTAAAACCTTTAACAGATGAAATTTTAAGAAGTATAAAAAATGAAGCTTTTATCGGATTATCTCAATCTAATGACCAGATTTTTATTTCCGATGGGAAGGATGTCTATTTTTTTGAAAAAAAGTCTTCGCTTATAAAAGAGGTCTTAAATCTTCCTCTCTGCTTTCATAGAGCAAAAGATTTTTTGAAGGAATTTGAAGTTGACGAAATCACTTTTTTAAAATGGAACGACCTTTCACTCGCCTGTTACCTTCTTGACCCTGAAAACTCAAAATGTCTTGAAATGTTAATTCAGAAACATCTCAATTTTGCCGCCACAAATGAACCTCAAACCCTTGCTTTTCAATACTGCCTTATAGCCCCCCATATTTTTAGTGAACTTGAAAAAATGGGAATGGTAAAACTTTATAAAGAAGTAGAATTCCCTCTCTCTTTCATCCTTTCAAAAATTGAAAAAAGGGGGATAGGTGTTGACAGGAAATTCTTCGAAGAACTTTCCCTTGATTTTGACAGAAAAATAAAAAAGATTGAGAACAAAATTTACGAAATTGTAAATGTAAAATTTAATATTTCAAGTCCAAAACAGGTAGCCGAAATTTTGTTTTCAAAACTTCACCTTCCTTCAACAAGAAAGACTGCAAAAACGAAGAGTTTTTCGACAGAAACTGATGCTCTTGAAGACATTTACGACAAACACCCTGTAATTCCTCTCATCCTTGAGCATAGAACATTAAACAAACTTAAAACCACCTATATCGATGCACTACCTGCTTTTGTAAATGAAGAAAATTCAAGAATTCATACAACTTTCAATCAAACCGCAACGGCGACTGGGAGGCTCTCTTCAAAAGACCCAAATCTCCAGAACATTCCAGTAAAAGGAGAATACGGTTCTCTTATAAGAAGGGGTTTTGTCTCTTCAGAAGGAATGATTCTTGTCTCTGCGGATTATAGCCAGATTGAACTGAGAATACTTGCTCATCTTTCAAAAGATAAGGTTTTGTTAGAGGCATTTAAAGAACATCTTGATATTCACACTCTCCTTGCTTCGCAGATTTTTGGAGTTTCAGAAAAAGATGTGACTGAAGATATGAGAAGGAAGGCAAAAGCGGTAAATTACAGCCTCATTTACGGAAAGGGTGCTTTTGGGCTTTCAAGAGATTTGCGTATTTTACAAAAAGAGGCAAAAGAGTTTCTTGAAAAGTTTTTTGCAACATTCCCTGCTGTACAGAGTTTTCTCGAGAAAACAAAAAAAGAAGCAATTGAAAACGAGGAAGTCAAAACTATTCTCGGAAGAAGAAGGTTCTTTCCAGGAATCAAAAAGGCAGGGAAACAGGTTCAAGAATCTCTTTTAAGGCAGGCAGTTAACGCAGTTATACAGGGTTCTGCAGCCGATCTCATAAAAAAGGCGATGATAGATGTTGATAAAAAACTTCTCCAGAAAGCGTATATTGTTCTTCAAATACACGATGAACTTATAGTAGAAACAGCAGAAGAGAATACCGAAGAGGTGAAAGATATTCTCAAAACCTGCATGGAAAATGCAATTTCTCTTGATGTTCCTCTTGCAGTCTCCATCTCATCGGGAAAAAGGTGGGATGAGTTGTAAAAAAATCTTAACTTTAAGAAAGAAAAAAAATAAAAATTTTGCCTGCCTATCACCTTTTCTCTTATCTTCCCCAGAGTTTCATAACAACAAGGGCGACAGTGTAATCGTGTTTCACCTTCCTGATGTCACTTTGTAGTGCGTAACCGAGATCAAGAGACCAGATTGTGTTCCACGGTCCAGCGATTGTTCCTGATAAGCTCATTCCGGTGTGGTCCTGCCAGTTTAAATCATCTTTGTTTTGTTTGATTTTTGCGTAATCTATGCCCGATGAAAACCTGACAATTTTCGCCACATCAAAGGAGTAAAGAACTCTTCCAATGTATCCTTTATCAAATCTGATTCCACTTCCAGTAAATCCAGCAAGTGATTTTGTCCCCATATAGGTAAACTGGTATTTACTGAACCTATCGAGGTCTTTACCGTTAAGGTATGAGAGTGACATTCCAACTTTCTGAAAATTTTTTAGATAGAAAGTTTTGCCTATGGTCAAATCGTATTTCAGGTAATCTTTTGCCTTTTTTATTTCCTCATCACTCAATCCGTAGCCCCAATTTCCCCACGAACTTCTTTTGTGTCCTTCGAAAGATGCAACCGCCTGCCAGCCTTTTCTTGAATAATCGTAGGATATACCGTAAGCCAGATCCAAATGGTCCTCAGGACTTTCAAAATTTTCATCTGTCTTTCCACTCTTTTTGAATTTTATAAAACTTCCGTCAAAAGAAAATTTTACCTTCGAAAATTGTGTGGTTCTAAACCCAAGACTTGTAAAAATGTGTTGTTTCATATCTTTGAGTTCTTGATCTTCAAGTTCAATTCCATTTTCATAATATCTATCTTTGAACGAAATAGCGAAAAAAACACCTGTAACTGCTAAATCAAACTTCGGGAATAAATCTGGTTTTGAAAATGAAATGGAGTTCACTGCTCCGGCAAGGAAAAGATTAACCTGAGACTTTGTCTTTTTAAAATCGTAATCAAAATAGTCAGCCCCGATGAAGGGAAGCGGATAATCAAGGCTTTCGTCATAATAGGCTCCCCCGACACCTGCCCATCTCCCCGTTTTTTCTTCCCATTTTATAGAGCGTGTTCCGTCTGGATTTTTTTGAAGATATTTATAGCCTTTTTCTGTCTCCTGTAAAATCGGGGAATCACTTTTGAAAGCTTCTTCCACCTTTTGACTGAAGCTTTCATCGTTTATCTTTATATTTCTGAAATATACTTCTTTTTCAGCAGTAATCGTTTGACCTATCACTGTGAAAATTTGTTGGGCTTTTATTTCAGAAAGGATGTTAAAGCCTCTGCCTTTTTCTTCGTAAGTCCGATAAAGGTCAAATTCTTCGTTGGAAACCTGCGGGGCAGTCATATTCTTTTGAATTATTTGTATCTGTCTTTTTATGTAAGTTTCTTTATCAATCCATACTCTTCCCGAAACATCCTGAACTTTCTGCCCGGCAGAGGGAAGAAATTCAATTACATAGCACATTCTGCCTTTAAACTCTTCTTCTTTTATAAGGCGATATGTGTATGCCCTTGTTAAAGTAAGCACAAGAGGAAGTGTGTTGATCTTCTCCGGTTCTATTATAGGGAGTTCTGGAATAGTTTTTCCTCTCCATCTAACTCCATTAACAAGAAGGTCTTTTTGCACCCATCTTGCCCCTTCTTTCGGATCATACAAAAACTGATTTATGAATGTTACATCAATGCTTCCCGTTGTACCGGGAATTTTGAAATGGTAGTTAACCTCAGCCTCAGCAGAATAGTTTTTTAAAAGCAAAGATTGGCTCTGGTCAACTGCCTGATGACGCGCAATAATAAATTCAACCGGAAT
Organism: Thermoanaerobaculum aquaticum; assembly: GCA_020722885.1. Taxonomy (GTDB): domain Bacteria; phylum Acidobacteriota; class UBA4820; order UBA4820; family UBA4820; genus UBA4820. Next base: position 1,705 of record DYJZ01000074.1, on the reverse strand, counting down.
TTTGTATTTCCCCTCTACTACAATTTTTTCTCCACTTCCTACAGTTCCTGTTTTCAATCTTTCAAAGACTATGAGTTGCGGTTTGCCATCCCAGGCAATCTGGATATCACAGACATCTTTTTTCTGATTTGCTGTGTACCCAATATTTTTCTTTTCTCCTTCTGGCATAGGAAAACTTACAGGATTTGTAATATCTGAAGTCCAGAGATGGAGAAAAAGATTTCCTGGATTACTTTTGGCTACAGCAGGAGCAAGATAAAATCCCTGAGCCATCTCTTCTGAATCAAGGAATGGTAGAATAGCAATGTCCAATCTTTTCTTATCACCCTCTTTTATCTCAACACCGGAAACATCATAACCTGCTGACATAGTTCCTGGAAGGGCTTTCCTGAGATGCGTTAGACCTTTAATCCCTTCTTCTATGTTTTCGACTTCAATATCAACCTCTCTTGCTCCTTTTGCAAGGGCTACCATACTATTTGACTGTGCCCCAAGCGCTGTTTTAACCTTTTTCAGGTGAAGCCTTAATGGTGCTCCGAGATGGTTTTTCTGAAGAAATTCGTTCACCACCTCCGGCGCCTCACCAGAACTGTCAACATCATAGGTGAAATAGCCATCTATGTATGCAATTAAATCCTCTTTGTAGATGTGCTCTAAAAAAGAAAGATACCCTTCATCAACAGAACCTAAATAGATACTTGCCCCGCTCTCCCCTCTTAGGGAAACAGCAATTCTCTTTAATAAAAATCCAGGTTTTTGAGAATCTTCTATCTCTTCCTCTAAAAAATCTTCCCTTTTAGCAAGAAGTTCAAAAGTGTTAACATACCCTTTCAGGTTTTCAGAAAGTGAAACCAATGACAGAAGACGCTCTTCACCCTCCGCTTTTGGAAGAGGGACAATCACATTTAATAAAAAGTTGGATTCAGATGCGATTTTCGCTACTTCTTTTATAAAAGACAGGTTTTCTTTTTCCCAGCCCTCTTTTAATTCTATCGTCAGCAAAATGGGATTATCTTTTTCCTGCGGCGTTTTTTCAATAACCTCTCTTGCAAGTTCCAGATTATCCTGAGAAACTCTGATACCAAATTTCATTTCCTGTGCAGAAACAGAGGCAACAAAAAGAAGTAAAATAAAAGAAAATAAAAATTTTCTCATTCTCAAATCCTTCCAGAATAAATTCTGACATAAGAACATAAAAAGTCAAGGGAAGCACGCAGAGATTTTTAGGGCTAATTCCGACTTTCCATCTGTAAAGGCTAACGGGAATTGCTCAACAGTTTTTATTAAAACATCGCCCATTTAACCTGAAACCTCCTATAAGCCGTGCCTTTTTGAGGGATAATTGGACAGCATAATGCGATTTATAAGACATAAAACCGTGAACCTCGTTTTCAAGCCCCTTTAAAACCCTTTAAGAACCACCTTTTTTCTTTGAAATTTCCTGGAGAACAGCAAATCAATCTATAAGTTTTCTCAACATCCCTTACATTTTCATATATCTTCTTTACTGGTTTTAACTTAGTTACAGAATAATAATAAATCATATCTTGAATCAAATCTTCTAAAAGATTGATTGAAAATAGAACGTATCTCGTTTCGTCTAATGGGCTTGAGGTTAATGATGATTTATAAGAGCCATCGTTTTGGCCCATCTTCTACAGTTGTGTTTGACAAGTGCTTATTTTTCTGATGGTTACAGGCGCGG
>DYJZ01000073.1 GCA_020722885.1 Thermoanaerobaculum aquaticum | reverse complement strand
ATATTCACCTCCGCTTTTAGAATACATTACTCTATCTTTGATGTCAAATAGGTATGAGAAGTCAAGAGGAAAAGAAAAAGGCTGAGCGATTTTCGGACAAAATAGTTTTCCCTGAGGGAGGAAACTATAAGATACCGAAAGGAGGCTCAACAGATGCTGGATAAGGGCACTCTTTGAGGAAAAACCAAAATTTAAATAACTATCCTGTGTGCCTCGTTTTCAAATCCCTTTAATACCCGTCCAGAATCCTCATTTTTTCAGGATTCCATTTCCGCTTTCAAATTATCCTGAACAGCAGTGTTGCTAAAAATTTTTTAAAATTTTTGGTATCATATTAACGATGGATAAAAGAAGTTTAGCATTCATTTTAATTTCATTGGGTTGTCTTTTGTCGTTAGGGGGATTGATCCTTCTTTTTTCAAAACCACTGTCGTTCTTTGGAAAACTTCCCGGAGACATTAGAATAGAAAGAGAAAATTTCTCTCTATATATACCAATAACCACAATGTTTATAATTTCTCTGCTATTGACAATTCTGATTAACCTGATTTTAAAGTTTTTTAAGTGATTGTTTTAATATAAAGTCTTTTTTTTGATATAATATCAGTGGAGGTTTCGTTGATTAAGAAAATTGTTTTAACATTACTTATAACTTCCTGCCTTTCCCTTTTGGCTCTCGAGATTGAGGGAATAAAATTTCCCGACTCAACCCAGATTGAAGGAAAAACTTTTGTCCTGAATGGAGCAGGTTTGAGAATCAAGAAAGTGGCATTTATAGGTGTTAAGGTTTATGCTGCAGGGTTATATTTAGAAAACAAAGAAAAAAGCCCTGAAAAGATTCTTAACGAGAGCGTTTCTAAATGTCTTGTGATGAAGTTTATTTACAGCAGTGTGTCAAAAGAAAAACTTTCCGAAGCATTTGAAGAAGGTTTTTTAAACAACAATCCTGTACTAACTGAAAAACTTCGCCCGCAGGTCAATCAATTTCTCTCTTTCTGGAGCGAAATGAAAGAAGGTGACGAGGCTAAAATTATTTACACTCCTTCTTCAGGAACAACTGTAATTATCAAGGAAAAGGTGGCAGGAAAGATTTTGGGAGGAGATTTTTCCAGACTTCTTTTTTCTGTCTGGCTTGGTAACAGCCCACCAAACAAGGAATTGAAAGATGGGCTTTTAGGAAGATGACTTTTTCTAATTTTATGGAGTGAAAAATGGGCGTTGAGAAAGAAAAAATTGGACGATATGAAATCCTCGACAAACTTGGTCAAGGGGCAATGGGAATAGTCTATAAGGCAAGAGACCCCAACATAGGAAGAATTGTGGCACTCAAGACAATGACCCACTCTGTGAATCTTCCAGAAGAGCAGAGGAAAGAGTATGCTAAAAGGTTTTTCAGGGAAGCCCAATCTGCAGGTGCCCTTCAGCACCCTAACATCGTTACAATTTATGATATGGATGAAGATGAGGGTATTCCATTTATTGCAATGGAATACATCGAGGGAAAAAGCCTTTCAAAAATCATAGAAGAAAAAGGAAAAATTCCATTTTTAGAGGCAATTTCAATTATCAAACAGGTAGCTGAAGGGCTCTCCTTTGCCCACGAAAAGGGTATTGTTCACAGGGATATAAAGCCAGATAACATTCTTATTGATAGAAACGGCAGAGCTGTGGTTACCGATTTTGGAATAGCCCATCTCGAAGAGAGTAATCTAACAAGAACCGGGGAGGTTCTCGGTACACCATTTTTTATGAGTCCAGAACAGATTCTTGAAGGGAAACTTGACAGAAGGAGTGATTTGTTTTCACTCGGTGTTGTTTTTTACCTTATGCTAACAGGCAAAAGGCCATTTAAGGGTGAAACCATCTCGAGTATTTGCTATCACATCGTCCATACAGTTCCAGACCCTCTTCCCGAGGATAGTTCTATACCCTCTCCTCTTCTTTCAATTTTGACCAAAATTCTTGAAAAAGATCCTGACAAAAGATATTCGAACGGAAGAGAATTTATTAAAGATTTAGAGAAAATCCAAAATATGTCTATCCATGAGAGGGAAGAAACGCTTAACGCTCCATCTCCAGAAAAAAGTGTCTCCCCACCTCCATCTTTTGCACCTCAAAAAATTGCAAAACCGACTCCCCCGATTTCAGCGGCAGTGCAGAACCCTCAAGAAAAGAGGAAAAAGTCTTCCTTTGCCATTATAGCAGTTATAGGTTCTCTCGTTGTGGTATTCGGGCTTGCCGCCATTCTGGGAGGCGGTTATTTCCTTTATAAAAAAGGAGTCCTTTTCCCTTCAAAGACAGAGGAGACAAAAAATCAAAAAGAAATAGCATCCGCACAGAAGATTGATCAAAACAAGAAGGATGTAGCAATTGAAGAACCTCAACCAGAAAAACAAACAGTCAAACAAGAGCAAAAAAATCTTGACAATCCTCCACCTCCTGCAGCACAAATTAAAAAAGAAAAGCCCCAAAAAAAGATTGAAAATACAAAGCCACCCGAGGAAACAAAATCTAACGATACCATCACTCCTCCTCCACCACCCCCGCCAGTTGAGACAAAGCCCGTTGGGAAACCATCAAAGATAGGATTGATTTTTGAAACAAAGATTACTGAAATTTCCTTAACTTTCTACATTGATGGGGAAGAAAAGCTAAAAGAGGCTTTCAAAACAGAAAACGGCGCAAGATTTTCTCAAGAATTTAAAGTACCACCTGGACAACACAATATAAGGGTTGTGGTTCAGGCAACGAAGTTTCCTCCATTCATAAGAGAATGTTCCTTCAACGTCAATGTTCCGGAAGGAAGCAATCAGATTCTTAAAGTTGAACCTGCGAGAAAACCTGCTCCCAAGCTTACAATAAAGAAAATAGATTCCCAGACGGGGCAAAGCACCGTATTGATGGAGAAATAGATTTGCTGATATTTTTCCATTAAAATCAATATTTAGGGTTCTTAAGTTGCTATTCCCTTTTAGTGAGGTTTCTCAACTTTGCAGGCAGCAACCTTGTACTCCGGTATCCTGGCAATAGGGTCAAGGGCATCGTTAGTCAACATATTGGCTGGTGCCTCTGCGAAGTGGAAGGGAACAAAAACAGAGCCAGGTGCGACTTTTTCAGTCGATTTTACGATAGTCTCAATTTTTCCTCTTTTGGTTGAAATCAAGACTTTCCCACCATCCTCAAGTCCAAGTTTTTTCACATCATCTGGATGAATTTCTGCGTAACCTGTGGCAACATATTCATTGAGTGGAACTGATTTCCTTGACATAGTCCCGGTGTGGTAATGGAAAAGTATCCTTCCTGTGGAAAGAATGAAGGGGTACTCTTCATTGGGAATTTCATCCGGAGGGATGAAATCTACAGGATGAAACTTGCCAAGTCCCCTGCTGAATTTATCTTTATGAAGGTAAACCGTGCCCGGGTGATCATCGTTGGGACAGGGCCATTGTATGCCCTTTTCTTGTAATCTGTAATGGTGTATCCCACCATAAATCGGCGTTAGTGAGGCAATTTCGTCCATTATTTCGGCTGCATTATGGTATTTCATTTCATAACCAAGAGCCGAAGAAATGTCACATATTATCTGCCAGTCAGGTTTTGCCTGTCCTGGAGCTTTTAGGACTTCACGAAGAAGTATTACCCGCCGTTCTGTGTTGGTAAATGTTCCTTCTTTTTCAGCAAATGAGGCTGCTGGAAGAACTACATCCGCAAGAGCAGCTGTTTCTGACATAAAAATATCAATAACCACTAAAAATTCTGTTTTCCGAAGAGCCTTCTCCACATGTTTTAGGTTTGGATCGGATACCATCGGGTTTTCACCCATTACGATCAATCCCTTAATCTTGCCCTCTTCAATAGCATTCATCATCTCGATAATTGTTAAACCATCTTTTGATGATAGTTTAACCCCCCATGCCTTCTCAAACTTTTCTTTAATCAAGGTATCAGAAACCTTCTGATAACCGGGGTAAAAGTTTGGCAAAGCCCCAACATCACACGCTCCCTGAACATTGTTCTGCCCCCTGAGAGGGTTTACACCGCTAAATGGTTTACCAATTTGCCCCGTTAGCATTGCAAGGTTCGCTATTGAAAGAACATTATCGGTTCCAGTTGTGTGTTGAGTAATTCCCATAGAGTAGATTATTGAAGAAGATTCTGCTTTAGCATAAATTCTTGCCGCTTCAATCAGATCTCTGGCAGGTATATGAGTGATCTCCTCCACACTTTCAGGAGTAAATTTCTCCACAATCTTACGGAGTTCCTCAAAACCTTCAGTTCTTTGTTCAATAAAGGTCCTATTGTGGAGGTTTTCTGAGATAATAACATTCATCATACCGTTAATCCATGCCACATCAGTGCCATTCTTCTGTCTCAACCATAATGTCGCATTATTGACCAGATCGATGCGTCTTGGATCTACTACTATTAGTTTTGTTCCATGTTCTCTAACCGCCCGTCTGATAACCGTTGCAATGACAGGGTGTGTTTCTGTGGTATTTGAGCCAGTTACAAGAATACACTTTGCATGCTCCAGTTCGGCTATGGAATTCGTCATTGCTCCTGAACCAAATGCTTGCGCCAGTCCTGCAACCGTCGAAGCGTGACACAACCTTGCACAGTGGTCTACATTATTGGTACCAATTGCAGCACGAATCGTCTTTTGGAAGAGATAGTTCTCTTCATTGGTAACTCTTGCAGATGACAGCCCTGCAATGGCATCATTGCCATGCTCTCCTTTTATTTTTTTAATTTTAAAGGCTATCTCACTTATTGCCTCTTCCCATGTTGCCTCTTGTAGAACACCATTTCGTCTTATCATCGGTGTCTTCAAACGCTCGCTGCTATTTAGGAAATCGTGCCCATAGCGCCCTTTAACGCAGGTTGAACCATAATTTGGCACAATGTCAGCACCCTCAACCTTTACAAGTTTGTTTTCACTAACCCACATATCAAGTTGACAACCAACTCCGCAGTATGAACAACTTGTTCTGACCTTTCTGGCTTCCCACACCCTCACTTTAGGGGAAACTTTTTGTGAAAGCGCTCCAGTTGGGCATGCCTGCACACACTCACCGCAACCATCACATCTCGAGTCACTCCAGTTTCTTATACCGGCTGAAATCATGACATTCTTGCTTCTGTGTAAAGCCGCTATAATACCTTTACCCTGAACTTCACTGCAGGCGCGAATGCACCTTGTACACTGAATACATTTGGAAGAATCATATTGAAGAACAGGTGAGGAAGAATCAATCTCTGGCAAAGTATTACAACTTATAGGAAACTGTCTCGACCTGACATCGATGCCTAACTCGTAAGCAAGGTTCTGGAGCTCACACGCCCCTGCCGCATCACAAACCAGACAGTCACAATTATGAGAGGCAAGAAGCAGGTTAACAACGGTTTTTATTGACTGCTTAACTTTTGGCGTTGATGTCCACACAACCATATTGGGGGCAACAGGAGTAGCACATGCAGGCTGAAGAGTTCTTGCTCCTTGAACTTCCACACAACAAACTCTGCAGTTACCAGCTATCTTTAGTTTGGGATGATAGCAAAGAACGGGGATTTTTATTCCTGCACTTTTAGCTGCCTCAAGAATGGTTGTCCCGAGAGGAACTTTTACATCTATTCCATCAATCTGGATTCTTATAGTTGCACCGATATCTCCAGGATTCTTGCCTTTCAAAGGTTCAGTCGTTTCTTTGGGTGATGTGGTAGTTTTTACATTTTCCGGGTAATTGGGGCCTTTGCTATCTGTATCTGCCATTTCTAACTCCTTAATCTTCTCTCTTTATTCCAATTTCGTCAGGAAAATTTTCCACCAACGATGTAAACACATTTGGACTCGATTGTCCCAACCCGCATTTTGATGTGAGTTTCATTGTCTCGCCAAGAGATAAAAGTTGTTTCAGGTATTGCCCACTGCATTCGTTTTTTTGGAGCATTTCAATACCTTTCAGCAATTGAACATTGCCGAGTCTGCAGGGAGTACACTGGCCACAGGATTCTTCCACAAAAAATTCCATAAAATTTTTTGCAACTTTTAGAAGGTTCATTTCTTTTCCAAAAATCATTACCGACCCGCCTGTGGCTAAATCTTCGTAAGATATTCTCCTTTCGAAATCCTTAGGAGAAATAATGGAACCAGAGGCTCCTCCTATTACAACCGCTTTTGCATCTTCTCCACCGACTAACTTTAGGAGTTCTGACACCTTGATACCCATTGGAAGTTCATAAACTCCCGGATGTTTGCAGTTTCCTGAAATGCTGAATAACTTCGTTCCGCTTGATTTTTCTGTACCAAATTTTTTAAACCACTCCGCACCATTAGCAAGAATTCGTGCGGCAGCCAGAAAAGTTTCGACATTGTTAACGGTAGTTGGATGCCCGAGATAACCGGTATTTACAGGAAAAGGAGGTCTATTCCTCGGTTCTCCTCTTTTACCCTCAAGCGATTCAATTAGAGCAGTTTCCTCACCACAAACATAGGCTCCAGAGCCAAGTTTAATTTCTATATCAAAACTAAAATCCTCTTTATTTAATATTTTTTCCCCCAAAAGATTATTTTTCCTTCTCTCCTCAAGAATTGATAGAAGATGGGGAAGCATATATCTGTATTCTCCTCTTAAATACAAAATGCCTTTTTTTGCTCCAATAGCATAACCTCCGATGGTCATTCCCTCAAAAACCAGATCGGCGTAGTTGCTTAAAAGGACCCTGTCTTTAAATGTTCCAGGTTCTCCTTCATCAGCATTGCAAACAACAAATTTTACCGGATCCTTTGCCACTGCTGTTAGATTCCACTTCACTCCTGTGGTAAAACCAGCACCACCTCTACCTTTTAGACCTGAATCTGTTATTGCTTTAATCGTTTCACCTCTCCCTATTGAGAGGGCTTTCTTCAAACCCGATTCTGGAATAACATTACTGAAGAGGCCATCAGGCAATATTTTAAGAAAATTTATCGGGTTACTTTGTGGCAACTTTTCCTTTTTCTGTAATCTGCATCCTTCTATAATTTCTTTTATCATTTGTGGTGTCACTTTAACAAAAACCTTTTCATTAACTAAAAGTGCAGGACCCTGGTCACACATTCCAATGCAGTTTGTATATTCCAGAGAGAAAAGTCCATCTTCAGTAGTTTCTCCAAATTTTATTCCCAATTCTTTTTCAAGTTCTTTAGCAATCTCTGCTTTTCCCTGCATATCACAGCAGATTGTCTGACAAAGATATATCCTGAACTTGCCTCTTTTTTCTGGATTGAGGAAGGAATAAAAAGTTACTACACCATAAACTTCAGCAGGCTGAATTCCAAGAAAATCGGCAACCTCACGAATCATATCATCAGATAAAGTTTTATGGCTTTCTATCAAATTCTGAAGAATTGGAAGCAGAGCATTCCTTGTCCTGCCATATTTTTCACCAAGATTAACCATCTCTTCACTGAATTTTTCTTTTTCTATCATAACCATTATTTCTTTCCCTCCAGAAGTTTTTTTACAGTGGAAATGAGCTGGTCAGGTGAAATTGGTTTTTCGTGGAAAACATCTACTGGAAGTATGCCTTCCTCATTACCCACACTGTAACCTGTTACACTTCCGAGACTTGTAAGCATTATTATTGGCTTTTCAAAGCCTTTACTTCTCAGGTCTCTTGCTAAAACCATACCATCATCTGCTTCTTCCATCATTACATCAAGAATAATAAGATCGGGTTTAAAACTTTCAACTTTTTTCTCACCTTCTATTTTATTAAAGGCTGAGTCTGTTTCATGCCCAAATGTTCTCAGAAGTATACCAATTGCCTCAACAATGTCTATGTCATCATCGATTATCAGAATTTTAGCCATAAAACCTCCTAATTTTAAAACACAAACTCGTAATCATTATTTCCCATCGGGAAAACAGAATAATAGTTCAGATGAGGAAGATTAACATAGCAAAATTTTAAATTCAAGAAACTTTTGAGATAAGGAAGTTTTATGTTACAATGTTTAAGGAATAGGAATTTTTTGCGAGGTTAAATGTTATATCCTTTGAAGGCATGAAATGTCAGAAAAAGAAAGGGAAAATCTAAAAGCAAGGAGTTCGTTCGAAATTTATAAGTTACTTAGGGACTTTGCTGATTTAATCTCTTTTTTCCTTGAAAAGAAAATTAGAAAGCATGGGATTACGCCTTCTCAGTTTTTTATCTTGAAAACGATAAGAGACAAAAAGCCAGGCAACCAGAAACAACTTGGAGAATTGTTGATTCATACGGGTGGAAACATTACTGTTGTCTCGAAACTTCTTGAAAAGAAAAAACTTATAAAAAGGGTCAAAATGCAGGATGACAAAAGATTTTTCACTATTTTGCTTACACCCTTAGGCGAATCCAAGCTTCGGGAAACGGAAAATAAATTGCAAGAAGTTCTTGATGAAATTATGGCAAACCTTACAACTGAAGAAGCAAACTATATTTGCGCGATAAGCCAGAAGATTATTGATCTTTTTGGTGATTCAAGATTGAAAGCAATCAGAAGCTACATACCCCCAAAATTGATTAAAAAGAAAAAAGAGAAAAAGTAGCTAACTCACATCTGTCCAAAATAAATTTTGACAGAACCATCTAAGAAGTCAAGAGGAAAATTTTAAGACTATTTAGAAATACTCCGTTGTGAGTGCTAACTAACCGTGTCATTGCGAGCCCCTCTTCGCAGCCTCATCCCCCCGAAGCAATCTTCCTCTTTAAAAAACAACGCAGTCATTGCGAGTGCTCCTTCGCAGCATAATCTTGCGAAGCAATCTCCCTCTTTTCAAACAAAGGAAAATAACTTCGTTTGTGTATTCCTCAAAGTAAATCTCTTTAGGACATTATCATATAGCTTTGACAGGGAACTTATGGAAATCGCTCAACAGGTTTTTTCAAACACCGCCCATTGAGCAACCTATCAGCCGAGCCTTTTTGAGAACTAATTGGACAGCATAATGACATATACAGGTCAAAAAATACCCAACCTCGTTTTCAAGCCCCCCCTAAAACCCGTCCAAAACTCCCGTTTTTACAGGATTACTTTTCTAATGCTAAATTATTTTGGACAGCAGTGTAGCTAACTAAATCCTTTTGACTATTTTTTGCACTTCTTTTGCTATGGCAGGAGAAGAAGTAAGTCCAGGCGATTCAATTCCAATAAGGTTTATAAAATTAGGGAAACCATTATCACTCTCTTCTTTTATAACAAAATCTCTGCTTTTTTCACCTGGACCATATCTTTTTGCCTGGAAACCACACATATCTGCACTTAAGTCTTCTTTTTGGAGACAGGGAAGAAATTTTTTGGAAGAATTGTAAAAAAGCTCCAAATAGGAGTCATCAACAGTAAAATCAATCTTATCAGCCCAAAAGTCATAAGGACCAAGACGCATTCCACCTGAAATTTCTGGAACTGTATGAATTCCAACAGTTGCCTCTTCGGGGGGAACAGGATAAATAAGCATTTGAGGCATAAGTTTTAGTTTCCTTTGAACTCTAAAGTAGATCCCCTTTCGATAATAGATTTTGTATTTAAGTTTTTCTACATCAAACCCGGCAAGAGAGGCTATTTTTCCAGAATTAAGCCCTGCCGCATTTATGATTATTTTTGCTAAAACTGAGGCACTCTGACCGTTTTCTTCTTTAACGATGACCTTATACAAATCTTTATATCTCTCAATTCCACAAACTTCTCCTTTGAAAAGAAAATCACAATAGTTATCTTTAGCTTTAAAGTAAAAATATTTCATTAAAGAATGGGAATCTATTATTCCAGAAGAAGGAAAATAAACAGCCGAAAGAGCAGATACATTTGGTTCAAGTTGTTTTATCTCATTTTTGTCAACGATTCTTACCCCTTTTGCTCCAATTTGAAGAGAATGGTTCATTATTTGATGAAGTTTTTTCTCTTCATCAGAAGATGTGGCGACTATCAATTTCCCGCAATTTTTGTAGGGAATATTGTTATTTCTGCCAATTTCATAAAGCAGTTCATTTCCCATTACACAAAGTTTTGCTTTCAGGGAATTTTTTGGGTAATAGACCCCCGCATGGATAACCTCACTCGACCTTGAAGAAGTTTCCATGCCAAAACTTTCATTCTTTTCTATAACAAGAATATTTTTTTTGAAAGATGATAGTTCAGCAGCAATTGACAATCCTACAACACCAGCTCCAATAGTTACAACTTCAAAGTCCATGAACACTCCAGAATAAAAGAAG
>DYJZ01000072.1 GCA_020722885.1 Thermoanaerobaculum aquaticum | reverse complement strand
AAGATGGGCCTAATGTTCCATTCAGGCTTAAGGAAGATGAAGGCGGGAACAACATTGCGAGCGGTCTTCAGGACCAACGACATGTCGTTCTTTCTCACCTTCACCTTTCTATTGCAACGCTCCTTTAAAGACCTTCTCCAAAAGATAGCTAATATACGATGACAATTTTAGTGAGGGCTCGCAATGACACGGTTAATGAGAGCTCGCAACGGAGTATTTCTAAATAGTCTTGACACTTTTACTCTTGACTTCTTAGATGCTTCTGTCAAAATTTATTTTGGACAGATGTACCTCAAAACCATTTAATTAAATTTGCTATTTTCTCTAAAATAGCGTAAAGTTTCTTCTCATCCGTCATCGGCGGAAAACAAATAATGGAGGTTAATATGAGTCTGACAGAGAAATTTATTGAATTGGATGAAACTTACGGAGCACATAACTATCACCCTCTTCCTGTTGTAATTGAAAAGGCGGAAGGTGTTTGGGTCTACGATGTTGAGGGCAAAAGGTATCTTGATTGTCTTTCTGCTTACTCCGCTGTAAATCAGGGACACCGTCACCCAAAAATCATTGCCGCTTTAAAAGAACAGGCAGAAAGGGTAACATTGACTTCAAGAGCTTTTCACAATGACAAAATGGGAGAGTGGCTCAAACTTCTCTGCGAACTGACAGGATATGAAAAAGCCCTTCCAATGAACACAGGAGCAGAGGCTGTAGAAACAGCAATTAAAACCGCAAGGAAATGGGGGCAGTATATTAAAAAAGTCGAGGCTGGAAAACAGGAAATTATAGTTTGTGAACACAATTTCCATGGAAGAACAACCACTATAGTCGGCTTTTCTTCTGATGTACAAACGAGAGACGGATTTGGACCTTACACCCCTGGTTTTATAACAATTCCTTATGGTGACACTGAAGCTCTTGAAAAAGCCATTACTCCAAATACTGTTGGTTTTCTGGTCGAGCCAATTCAGGGTGAGGCTGGCGTTGTGGTTCCTCCAGAGGGCTATTTAAGAAAATCTTATGAAATCTGTAAAAAGAATAATGTTCTTTTTATGGCTGACGAGGTCCAGACGGGTTTCGGAAGAACTGGAAAATGGTTTGCATGCGAGTGGGAAAGTGTCAAACCGGACATTATGATTATGGGAAAAGCACTTGGTGGTGGAGTCTATCCTGTTTCTGCAATAGTTACAAATAGCGAGATAATGTCTGTTTTCAAGCCAGGTGACCATGGTTCCACTTTCGGGGGCAACCCATTAGCAGCAGCTGTTTCCATAGCATCTCTCGAAGTTTTAAAAAACGAAAATCTTATAGAAAGATCAAATGTGCTGGGTGAAAAATTCAGAGCAGGACTTAGAAACTTAAAAAGCCCAAAAATTGAACTTGTTAGAGGAAAAGGGCTTCTTATAGGAGTAGTAATTAACAGCTCATATGGCCCTGCAAGACCATTCTGCATAAAACTTATGGAAAACGGGATCCTTGCTAAAGACACTCATGAACAGGTAATAAGGTTTGCACCTCCTCTTGTTATTAAAGAAGAGGAAGTTTCCTGGGCAGTTGAAACAATAGGAAAAGTTCTCTCTTAGAAATTTTAAAGAGAGCAATAACCTCTTTTTTCGTTCCCCCCTCTTCCTCCCGAGGGGGGGGACATTTTTGAAAGAAAAACATAATAGGATGTTTAAACTTTTAAAAACTAAAGGCGCAGCAATCTTTTTCCTCACAGGAATAACAGCAATTTGGGGATGGAGTTTTGTAATTGTTAAAGAATCTATCTCTCTCTATCCTGTATTTTCTTTTCTTGCATTGAGATTTCTTCTGGGCGCAGTTATTCTATCATTTTTTATTAGAACAAAAATTTTCTTTTTTGAAAAGAAATTGTGGCTTTCGGGGTTTTTACTTGGAGTTTTTCTTTTCTCTGGATACTCTTTTCAGACAACAGGTTTAATTTATACAACTCCAGCCCATTCTGGATTTATTACAGGCCTTTTTGTTGTTTTTACCCCTCTTCTTGAAACCCTGATTTTAAAAAGAAAGCCACATCTTATTCTTCTTTTCTCTCTTCTACTTTCAACTTCAGGTCTTTTCATCCTATCTTATGAAAAAGATTTTAATTCCCTTAACTTCGGGGACTTTTTAAGTCTAATCTGCGCAATAATCTACTCTTTTCATCTTGTTTTTCTTGACAGATTTTCAAAAAAATTCAACACTCTTTACCTTGCTTTTCTTCAGGTTATAACGGTCTCTGCCCTTTCATTTATCTCTTTAGCGATAGCAGGCAATCGATTGTTTCCAATACCTTCTGTTTCATTAAAAGGGATAATTTTGACAGGAATTCTCGCGACTGCACTAAGTTATTTTATCCAGACAAACTATCAAAAAATCACCACTGCTACAGAAGCAGCTCTTATTTTCACCCTTGAGCCGATTTTTGCAGGACTTTTTGCTTACTACCTCTGGGGAGAAACATTTTCTGGAAAAATATTTTTTGGCGGATTGCTTATTCTTTCTGGAATGGTAATTTCTCAAATGCGATTTTGCAATGATAAAAAAGAAAAAATAGACCCAGTTGACGAGGTTTAATTATAGGTGTATAATTACAACTTATGTGCCTTTTATCTTCTGCTAAGGCAAAAGGTTCTTATGGATAGTTTTGTGGTTGAAGTAATAAATTGGCTGGGAAAATGCGGGAACAGAATAAGATATTCCCTGAAAAAGTGGTGATGGAGGCTATTTATGTTAGGTAACCGCGAACAAAGAAAACCGAATTTCAATTATCCAATTCTTATTTCCTTGCTTCTTTTGATTTTCTTTTTGAATGGGTGCGCATCTTTAAACGAACATCTTGCAATGAAGGATGCCGCCTCCCTTTACAAGCAGGCAAAATGGGAAGAAGCCGCAAAAAAATTTGAAGAAGCTCTAAGAATTAACCCATACAGACCTGAAAACTGGAAACATCTTGGTTTCTGCTACTGGAATATGATTGAACCAGGTTCCACCGCAAAAAAAGATATGGAAGCAACCCAGAAAGCCCTTGAAGCGCTTCAAAAATATCTTCAAATTGTAAAAAAAGATGATTCAATTCAAGATTATATAATTAACCTTTACATCAATCAGAATTTACTCGAAGACGGTGTTAAATACTACGAAGAAATTTTGAAACAGGATCCTCAGGATACGAGGGTTCTTTTTACCTTGAGCCAGATGTATGGAAAGATGGGAAACTTCGATAAGTCTCTCGAGTATTCTTTAAAAAAAGCCGATTTGAAGCCAGACGATCCTTCGGGCTACATTTACATTGCCGCTCTGTGCTGGGAGAGGTCATACAACAGACAGGATTCAATCGAAGAAAGAGAAAGAATTGTCAACAAAGGAATGCCCCATGTTGATAAAGCAATCGCACTTGATCCCAAAAATTCAACCGCTTATGTCTATAAGGGGCTTCTCTATCGTCAGCTTAATGAGACATCAAAACTGAAGGCAGAAGAAATTAAAGACAGAAAAAAGAAAAAGGAACTTCTTGATCTTGCAGATGAATATTTGAAAAAAGCAAATGAAGTGAGAGACATCGCCATAAAACTCAGGAAAGAAGAAAAAGCAAAATCGGAAGGTCAGGAAACCGAATAGAAATAAGAGAGGTGAAAAATGTTTGAGTCTCTTGTGGAAACTAAAAAAGAGAGGCAGACCAAGCGAATGCTTGCAACTTTTCCAATTGCGGTTGCTGTCCATGTGATAGCTCTTATAACAATTATCATCTGGAACATCTATGCCGTAGATCATCTCGAAGCGCCAACCATTATGATCTCCATTTTCTCGAATTCTGCCCCACCACCACCGCCGCCGCCGCCACCACCACCTCCTCCCCACCCGGCACCAGTTCAACAGGCAAAAGTAGAAGCACCAGCCCCAATCGACCCCGAAAAACTTGTTACACCAACAGTCGTACCAGACAAAATTCCGCCGGCTGCACCCACGACGGGTGGAGGAGATTATGGTGTTGAAGGTGGAGTCGAAGGAGGAGTTGAAGGAGGAGTTTTGGGTGGAATTCTTGGCGGCTCAACCACTGTTGAGAGAAAAATTCTCCAAATTGGAGCTGTTAAACCTCCAAAACAAATAAAGGATTTCCAGCCAGAGTATCCCCAAGCTGCTCTGGCTATGGGACTTTCTGGTAAGGTTGTGGTTGAGGTAATAATCAATGAACTTGGTGAAGTTGAAAACGCAAGAATTCTTCAATCAAACAATTCGATATTCAACCAGGCAGCTCTGGAGGCAGCCAGAAAATGGAAATTCACACCACCCACAGATGAAAAAGGACAAAAAGTGGCAGTGTACTATATCAGGACAATTGTATTTAAATCTTCAAATAGGTAATATGAAAAACGAAACTTTTATTGTGATAGAAAGGAGTTAAAACAATGGATCTTAGCCTAATGGGACTTTGGAGCAAAATGGGTTTTTTGGCAAAGGCGGTGGTATTCCTTTTATTGGGAATGTCCCTCCTCTCTTTCTGGGCATTTATTGACAGATTCCTTCTCTTTTTCTCTGCGAAAAAGCAATCTCTTCTTTTCATCGCCAAGGTTGCCCCTTTAATCAAAGCGAATCGTCTTGAAGATGTTGTTCAGGCGGCAAAAAGCTTTAAAAACAGCCACCTTGCTAAAGTTTTTACTGCAGGAATACTTGAATTTCAGGCAGCTCAGGAAGGAACCACAAACTACAATGTGATTGAGGCAGCAAAAAGGGCTATTGAAAGAGCTACTGTAAAAACATCAACCGAAATGAAGAGATGGCTCAGCCTCCTCGCAACAGTTGGGTCTACCGCTCCTTTCGTTGGTCTTTTCGGAACTGTCGTTGGAATAATCAACGCATTCCATGGAATTTCAATAGAAGGTTCAGGCGGAATAGGTGCGGTTGCCGGAGGTATCGCTGAAGCCCTTATCACAACAGCATTTGGAATCGGAGTGGCCGTTCTCGCAGTCTGGTTTTTCAACTATTTCATCAATAAATCAGACCTCTTTGAAATAGAAATGAGAAACTCCTCCTCCGAATTGGTTGACCATTTTATTAAGATCTCAGGAGCAGAATAATATTTATTTTTGATAATGGAGGTTTACAATGGGTATGGATGTTGGCGGTTCAAACAAGGTAAACAGCGATATCAATGTTACTCCATTTTGTGATGTTGTTCTTGTTCTTCTTATCATCTTTATGGTAGTTACCCCAATGTTACAAAAGGGAGTTGCTGTTAACCTTCCCAACTCAAGAAACCCTGAAGTTCAGCCTGACGCAGATAAGGAAAGCAGTTTGATTATAGCGGTGCCTCAGGAAGGAAGGTACTATCTTTCAGGAAAAGATCCTGTACCATTTGAAGCCCTAAGAGAAGGTCTTTATGAAAATTACCAGAGAGACTTTCAGAAACCTGTCTTTATTAAAGCGCATAGAAATCTTCCCTTTTCTGAAGTTAAAAAAGTTCTTAAGGCAGTTCAGGGTGCAGGCTTTAAAAAGGTTGCTCTATTAAGCCAGCATGTTGACGAAAAGGGAAATATCATCACAGGAAATGCTGCCTCAAGTATGGCAAAGTAAGGAGAGACCAGAATGTCTATGGATATTGGTGCTTCTAAAGCAAAATCCGACATTAACATCACGCCTTTAATTGATGTTTTGCTCGTTCTTCTCATAATCTTCATGGTTATCACCCCTCTTCTTCAAAAAGGGTTCAATACTCAGGTTCCGCAGAAGGCACAAAGTCAGTCCAAGCCCAGCAATGTAATCGTTCTTCAAATAGATGCAAACGGAGGATTGTCAATCAACAAAAAGAGCGTTACCTTCAACGATCTGGGTGATGAACTGAATGCAATCTACTCGACAAGACCTGACAAGGTTTTGTTTGTCGATGGCGATGATAATGTCCGCTATGAAGATGTAATTAAAGCGGTTGATATAGCAAAGTCTCAGGGGAAAGTCGAAACCATTGGTTTTGTTTTAAATTAAAGGAAAGGCTCCTCTTACTTCTTTAGGTAATAGGAGCCTTTTTTCTCTCTTATTTTTGTTTTACTTAAGAAGGCTTGTTGGCCTTCTTTGTTTTATAGAATGATTCAAGGAAAGGAGGTCTCATTAAATGAATCCGACATGGTTGTTGATTTTATTTACATTAGGATTTAGCATTTTTGGTCTTCTCGTAGCAGCATATCTTGCCAGGTGGGTTTTAGCAAAGGGCACAGGCAGTCCCGAAATGAGAAAGATCTCTGACGCAATAAAAGAGGGGGCAGAGGCATTTTTAAGAAGACAGAATACTACCATTTTAATTCTCGCTGTCCTATGCGCAGCTTTTATTTTTGTAGGTTACGGTTTTATCAGAACCCACAGGCCTTTTGATCCTGTTTCCACTTCCTTCCAGTTGGCAATCTGGATAACCATTTCTTTTGTTTTTGGAGCCATCTGCTCTGTTTTTGCAGGCTATGTAGGAATGTGGGTTTCAATAAGAAGCAATATAAGAACAGCATCAGCCGCACTGAAAAGTTTGAATGACGCATTGCGAATTGCCTTGAGAGGAGGAGCCGTTTCAGGTCTTCTCGTTGTCGCGATGAGCCTTCTTGGAGTTGCAGGACTTTACGCCCTTGTTTATGCAATAGGCGGAGTAGAAGAAACAAGAATCCCTCTTCTTATTGTAGGATACGGTTTTGGTGCCTCTTTTGTCGCTTTATTCGCCCAGCTGGGGGGAGGAATTTACACTAAAGCCGCAGATGTTGGAGCTGACCTCGTTGGAAAAGTGGAAGCAGGTATCCCTGAAGACGACCCAAGAAACCCTGCGGTCATAGCCGACCTTGTTGGAGACAATGTTGGCGACTGCGCAGGCCGTGGAGCAGACCTCTTTGAATCCACAGCAGCAGAAAACATAGGAGCAATGATTCTTGGTGCAACTTTAGCATCTCACGCACAAAAAATGGGAATTACTTTTTCGATGGGTGTTGTGGGCGTGATGATGTTCCCGCTTGTGGCAAGAGCCCTCGGAATTTTAGCCTCGGTAATTGGAATACTGTCGGTAAAAATGGATAAAGAAGAAAAAATGGATCCAATGCAGGCTCTTAACAGAGGATACTATGTTGCAGTAGTTCTCGCTATGATAGCCTTTGGCGGTGCTGCACGATGGCTTTTATATACTGAATCCGCTCCAAATGCCTGGTTAAATTTTTTTATATGCGGAATAATAGGTGTTTTAACTTCAGTGGCTTTTGTTTACATAACTCAGTATTACACAGAATACAAATACCGTCCGGTTAAATCAATTGCCGATTCCTCAACAACAGGTCCTGCAACAAACATCATAACAGGTGTATCAGTAGGTTTCGAGTGCACCTGGATGCCTGCTATAGTGATGGGTGCAGCTCTTCTAATTTCTTATTATCTTGGAGATTTGAGCGGAATACCAAACGCAGGTCTTTTCGGCACTGCAGTTGCAACTATGGGTATGCTCGCTACGGCTGCCTTTATTCTCGCAATGGACACTTTTGGACCTATAACCGATAACGCCGGAGGAATAGTTGAAATGTCAAAACAGCCTGAAGAGATAAGAGTTAAAACAGACAGGCTTGATGCAGTAGGAAATACTACAAAAGCCTTGACCAAAGGATACGCAATTGGTTCTGCTGGACTTGCTGCATTTCTTCTCTTTCAGGCTTACATGGACGAAATAAAGAATTACGCCGGGATGCCTGAAAATTACAATTTTTCAGTAAATCTTGCAAAACCAGTAGTTTTTGTTGGAGGCCTTGTGGGGGCAATGCTTGTCTTTCTTTTCTCCGCCCTTGCCATCAGGGCAGTGGGAAAAGCTGCACAGGCAATCATAGAGGAAGTCAGAAGACAGTATTCAAAACTTCCAAGAGAAAATGACATAATTCAGTTTCCTGATGATTTTAAACCAGACTACGGTTCATGCGTCGATATTGTAACAAAATCTGCTTTAAAGAAAATGGTTCTTCCCGGCTTACTTCCTGTTTTGACGCCGCTATTAGTTGGAATTCTTTTCCGTGTTTTCATTGTCGAAACTGACAAACTTATTTCCGCAGAATCAGTCGCCGCTCTTCTAATGGTTGGAACAATAGTCGGCATTCTTGTTGCTCTCTTCCTTAACAACGCAGGAGGTGCATGGGATAACGCCAAAAAATACATAGAAACAGGTGCCCTTGGAGGAAAATATCTTATTGGAGCAGATGGCAAAAAGTCCAAAAATCCCACCCACTCCGCTTCCGTTGTAGGAGATACAGTTGGAGACCCTTTCAAGGATACAGCAGGTCCTTCCCTCCATGTTCTTGTTAAACTGCTCTCAACCATAACTCTTGTTCTTGCTCCACTATTCTTGTAATCAGAAAGGGGGATTAAAATCCCCCTTTTTTTTCTTATGAACCGTTCTTTTACATTTATCATTGTCATTTTTTCTTTTTTCATATCTACCCATTTAAACAAATTTGACATTTTCTTTTATAAAACAGAATTTGACTTTCCAGAACACCAAATTGTCCTCTACCCTCTCTACCCTTCCCTTTCTGCCCCTTCAGCACTTGTCGCTGAAGTTTCAACAGGAAAAATCATTCTCGCAAAGAACGAAAAGGAAGTGCGGCCAATTGCATCTATTACAAAAATAGTCACAGCCCTTACAATTTTAAAATCAAATCTTCCTCTCGACGAAGAAATAGAAATTTTGGAGGAAGATATAGATACTCTTAAAGGTTCAACATCTCACATACCAACGGGAGCCATTTTTACAAGGAGCGAACTACTAAATCTCGCCCTTATGTCATCTGAAAATAGAGCAGCTCTGGCTCTTGCAAGGACTTCAAAAGGAGGGACATACTTCTTTAAAAGAGATATGAACCGAATCTGCAAGGCTTTAAACGCAAATGATAGTTATTTCGTTGATCCTGCAGGACTCAGTCCAATGAATGTTTCCAGCTGTATCGACCTGTTTAAACTGGCAAGGGCTGCTTACTGTAAAGAAATCATAAGAGATTTTTCAACAAGAGATGATATTCTTTTTAAATCAATAAAAGGTAAATTCAAACGATACTTTGGTAACACAAACAGTTTTACAGTAAACAAAGAATATCATATAAAACTAAGTAAAACAGGATACATCCTTGAATCAGGCAGGTGCATACTTCTTGTCTTTGAAATTAAAGGAAAAGACTATATTGTTATTCTTCTCGGCGAAAAAACGGTCGGAGCCAGAGACAAGGATATTGAACTCATAAGGAAATGGCTTTTAGAGGTAGTTAAATGAGTTAACTTCTTGACAGCACCAATTTTTTTTGATAACCTTATACTTTGTAAAAGGTTATCATTAATTTGAAGATGAAACTGAAGCGATACCATATAGTAATACTAAGAGAAGACGGAAAACAGTACCACAATAAAGTATTAGACTTTCTTTATGTAAAAAAAAGACTTATAACTTTAGGCGTAATATTTCTTACACTTGTTCTCGGGAACATCGCTTTTCTTATCCTTGCCGCTCATCATGGAAGTTTGCTAACTAAAACCTTGCAGGCAAAAGAAGAATTAAAAAGAACACAGGAAACCCTTTTAAAGGTAAAAGATGACCTCTCTTTTATGCAAGAACAGCTTCAAAATACAGAAACGAAGCTCTATCAGCTTGAAAAACTTGCCAGAGAGCAGAATTTGAGTATTCCCAAACTAAGTTTCGCAGGGGCTGGAGGAGAGGCAAAAAAGTCATCTTTCGTTCAGGAAGATTTTTTTAATGATCCAGAACTTAACAGAATATGCAATAAAATTAAAGAAACAAGAGACTACTGCGAAACTCTCTCAAAAGAAACCTTAAAACTTGATTCTGTTTTAAACCCCCACCTTCTCTCGCTATCAAGAAAACCATCTATCTGGCCAGTTAAGGGATTTATTTCTTCACCCTTTGGTGGTAGGCCTGATCCAATTGACGGCTCACCATCCTGGCATCAAGGGATCGATATTTCTGCACCTTATGGCTCCCCTGTCAATGCTACAGCAGAAGGACTGGTTGTTTCTGCAGGATGGATGAGAGGGCTTGGAAACACGGTGGTCATAAATCATGGAAATGGGTATACCACAGTATACGGGCATTTGAGTAAGATTAAGGTTAAATTAGGCCAGAAAGTCAAAAGATGGGATGTGGTGGGTCTTGTGGGAAGCACAGGAAGGAGCACCGGAAACCATTGCCATTATGAAGTTCACCAAAATGGAAAGCCTGTAAATCCTGTAAAATTTATTCTTTACTAAATAGAAATGGTCCGTTGTGAGCCTCACTAACAGTGTCATTGCGAGTGCTCCTTCGAAAGAAAGTCCCCCGAAGCAATCT
>DYJZ01000071.1 GCA_020722885.1 Thermoanaerobaculum aquaticum | reverse complement strand
TGAGGACTATTTGCTAATGAAAGGAACTAAACAAACTAACATTGAACATTGCGAGCACTCTTTCGAAGCAATGGCAAACGAAGCAATCCTCCTCTTTTAAAACAGAGGAAGATCACTTAGTTTGTAAATGCTTTGAAGTAAACCTCGTGATGACAGTTAAGCCCTCAGACGTCCCTCAACTGCCATTTAAGGGGACATTTTTATAATTTTTACAGCAAAAAATCAATTTCGGTTTAAAAAAAAGAAAATTTTTAGTATAATTATAATTTAGAAAGGGGGATCTTTATGGTAGCCAGAGAATTTTCGAAGAAAACCGAATGGATCTGCATTAACGGAAAATTTGTAAAATGGGATGATGCCAAAATACACATTATGTCTCATGTTATTCATTACGGTTCAAGTGTTTTTGAAGGAATCAGGTGTTACAAAACTCCTAAAGGGCCAATGGTAATGCGGCTGAAAGAGCATATTCAGAGATTATTCAATTCTGCAAAAATATACAGGATGATCCCTGAAATTTCGGTTGACGATTTTGTTGAATTGTGTCTCGAGACAATAAGAAAAAATAAAATGCAGGAATGTTATATAAGACCTTTAATTTATAGAGGATACGGAGATGCTATTGGAGTTGATCCCGTTAAAAACCCGGTTGACTACGCAATAATGGTTTGGGAATGGGGAAAATATCTTGGTGAAGATGCACTCACAAAAGGTGTTGATGTATGTGTTTCATCATGGAGAAGAATGGCTCCCGATACTATGCCCACATACGCAAAAGCGGGAAGCAATTATATGTCGAGTGCTTTAATAAAAATGGAAGCCATTTTAAATGGATATGTTGAAGGCATCGCACTTGATGTCAACGGTTTTGTTTCAGAAGGTTCTGGAGAAAACCTTTTCATAATTAAAGGAGGAGAAGTTTATACGCCACCCCTCTCCTGCTCAATTCTTCCTGGTATCACCAGAGACAGCGTTATAAGACTTTTCAGAGAAGACCTCAAAGTTCCTGTAAACGAAAAAAATATAAACCGAGAAATGCTTTATATAGCAGATGAACTCTTCTTCACCGGGACAGCAGCAGAAGTGTCTCCCATAAGATCAGTTGACAGAATACAGATTGGAAATGGAGCCAGAGGACCTTTGACTGAAAAAGTTCAAACTCTTCTCCTTTCAATATTAACTGGAAAGGTTCCTGACAAATACGGATGGTTAACGCCAGTAAATAAATAAAATAAGAGTTAATTAGTAAATGACTCTGTATTTTGTTTAACTTTTGTTTTATAATGTTATTGCGGTTTTAATCCGCAATAAGGAGTAGAAGATGCATATAAATGATCTTCTAAAAATTGCAGGCGAGAAAGGGGCGAGTGACCTTCATTTGAAAGTTGGCTCTCACCCAGTTGTTAGAATCAACGGGTTATTGCAACCCCTCACAGAAACAAGAAGACTTCTTCAGGAAGACACTATCGCTATGGCGTTTACTATAATGGACGCCAAACAGAAGGAAAAATTTAAGCAAAACCTTGATATCGATATCGCATATTCAGTTTCAGGGCTTGGAAGATTTCGTGTCAATATCTTTCAGCAGAGGGGAACCGTTGGGATTGTTGCTCGTTTGATTCCAATCGGAATTAAAACCATAAGAGAACTGTTACTCCCTCCTGTTCTTGAAAAAATTTCAAATGAACAAAGAGGATTGATCCTTTGTACAGGAACAACTGGTTCAGGAAAGTCAACCACGCTTGCAGCAATGATAGATTTCATCAATTCAAACAGAACCGAACATATTATAACTATTGAAGACCCCATAGAATTTCTACACAGAGACAAGAAATCAATTGTTAACCAGAGAGAAGTGGGGCTTGATACAAGGTCTTTTGCGGCTGCATTAAGATCAGCCCTCCGTGAAGACCCCGATGTTATTCTTGTGGGAGAAATGAGAGACTACGAAACAATTGAAACAGCGCTACTTGCTGCTGAAACCGGACACCTTGTTCTCTCAACATTGCATACCCTCGATGCAACAGAAACAATTACCCGTGTAATATCGGTGTTTCCACCTCACCAGCAAAAGCAGATTAGACTGCAACTTGCAAGCGTATTGAAGGCAGTTATCTCTTTAAGATTGATGCCACGAGCAGATGCAAAAGGGAGAGTACCTGCAGCAGAAATTATGATAAACACAGCAACAATTCAGGATTGCATTGAAAACAAAGAAAAAACAAAAATGATAAAGGACTTCATTGAACAGGGAACATCACAGTATGGAATGCAGACTTTTGATCAATCGTTATTCTTCCTCTACAAACAGGGGCTCATAACCCTTGAAGAAGCCCTGAGGAGAGCATCCAACCCTGACGACTTTAAACTTAAGATTGCAGGAATTCGCTCGACCGCCGACGCTGCACAGGAACAGATGGAATCAGTTGTCGCCAGTCAGCTTCCTACAGCAGCTAAAACTGAAGACGACTCATCACCCTTTGTGAAATACTAATTTAGAAGAGTTCAAACAGATAAGAGATGAAAACAACAGTCAAAAATGAAGCATTAAAAATCCTTGCCAGAAAGGACCTTTCGTCTAAAAGTTTGAAGGAAAAACTTCTTAAAAAGGGCTTTGCAGAGGCAGAAATTGATCAGGAAATTGAGAACCTTAAAAAGAAAAACATTCTTAACGATGAAAAACTAAAAGAGAGAATGGTTGAACTTTTTCTTGAAAAGGGGAAGGGTTATTTTTATATCAAATACTACCTGAATTTAGAGGGTCTGGGGGAAGATCTGGAATTGCTCCTCGAGAATGAAGCAAATTTCGCTTTGAAAATTATAAAACAGAAAAAGTTTAAAAAATCAGACCTGAAAGACTCAAAGAAGAAAATAAAGATGATGCTTTTCTTAAGTAGAAGAGGATTCAGGCAGGAAGCAATATCCAGAGCTATGACATCTCTCGCCGGAAGGGCACAATGACTGGTTCTGAAATAAGAAGGAAGTTCCTCCAATATTTTGAAAAAAACGGGCACACGCTTGTCCGTTCCTCTTCTCTAATTCCCCATAAAGACCCCACTCTTCTTTTCACAAATGCGGGAATGAATCAATTTAAAGATGTTTTTCTGGGAATCGAGAAAAAACCTTTCAAAAGAGCAACATCATCTCAGAAATGCGTTAGAGCGGGAGGTAAACACAACGACTTAGAAAATGTTGGAGTCACCTTTCGTCATCACACTTTTTTTGAAATGCTCGGGAACTTCTCTTTCGGGGATTATTTTAAAAAAGAGGCAATAAAATTTGCATGGGAATTCCTTAGTAAAGAATTATCTCTTGATAAAGAGAAAATGGTTGCGACCATTTTTAAGGGGGAAAATGGTATAGAAAGAGATTTAGAAGCATACAACATCTGGCTTGAGTACCTTCCTAAAGAGAAGATTTTTGAGTTTGGCTCAAAAGACAATTTCTGGGCAATGGGAGAAACAGGTCCCTGCGGTCCCTGCAGTGAAATCCACTATTTTCAGGGAAATGAAATTCCCTGTCCAGAAGAAAAGGAAGGCAGGAAGTGCAAAGGCGTAGCTTGCGAGTGCGACAGGTGGCTCGAACTCTGGAATCTTGTATTTATGCAGTATAACAGAGATGAAAATGGAGTGTTGACTCCCCTACCAGCCCCATGCGTTGATACGGGAATGGGTCTTGAAAGACTCACCGCTGTTATGCAAAAAGTACATTCTAATTATGATTGCGATCTTATAAGACCAATTATAGCCGAAGTAGAATCCAGGAGTGGTAAAAGGTACGGCAAGATAAATGAAGACGATGTTGCAATGCGTGTTATAGCTGACCACATACGTTCTTCATCGTTCTTAATAACAGATGGAGTCATTCCTTCAAATGAAGGAAGAGGTTATGTTCTAAGAAAAATTATTCGCAGGGCATTAAGATACGAAGGGAAACTCGGCATTAAAGAAACCATCTTTCCCGATCTGGCAGCAAAAGTAATTGAAATAATGGGATATAGTTATCCTGAACTAATAGAAAACAAAGAAAGAATTAAAAATGTCCTTAAAAGGGAAGAAGAAGTATTCAAATCCACACTATCTCTGGGGTTAGAAAAGTTTGAATCTTCTATCAAAGACTTCCAGAAAACAGGTTCAGTTTCCGGGGACTTTTTATTTAAACTCTATGACACATACGGTTTTCCACTTGACCTAGCAAAAGATATTGCGGATGAGAAAAAACTGAAACTCGACATAGAAGGATTCGAAAAAGCGATGGCAAAACAGAGAGAACTGGCAAAACTCTCCTGGAAAACAAAAGAAAAGCCATCAGAGATTGATTTTCCATCGTCTCTCTCAATCAAGTCAGAATTTATAGGCTACAATGTGCTTTCCACAGAATCTTCTACTCTTCTAATTATTAAAAAAGGAGAGATTACACAATGCCTTTGCAAGGGTGATTCGGGATGGGTTGTTTTTTCTCCAACTCCATTTTACGCTGAAGGAGGAGGACAAATAGGAGACACTGGAAAGGGAGAAGGTTCAAACTCACTATTTCTTATAAAAGACACAAAGAAAGGGAAAAACAATATTACATTTTCTTTCGTTGAAATAGCTGAAGGAGAGTTAAAAGAGGGAGACACTGTTACTCTTTATGTAGATGAAGAGAAAAGGTCAAACACAGAAGCCCACCATACTGCCACCCATCTTTTGCACCACGCTTTAAGAGAAACCCTCGGAAGCCACGTAAAACAGGCTGGTTCATTTGTAAGTCATACCCGTCTTCGCTTTGATTTTCACCATTTTTCTCCAATTGAAGAAGATCTTATTAGCGAAATTGAGGAAAAAGTCAATTCAGCAATTTTTAAGGATATTCCTGTAAAAAAGAGCTTTATGCCGCTTGAAGAAGCACTAAAAAGTGGAGCAATAGCCCTTTTTGATGAAAAGTATGGAGATACCGTCAGGGTGGTAGAAGTCGAGGGAATCTCAAAAGAACTTTGCGGTGGGTGTCATGTTGACAGGACATCTCAAATAGGAATTTTTAAAATTCTTGAAGAAAAATCGGTGGCTGCCGGGACAAGAAGGATTGAAGCAGTTTGCCAGAATTCTGCCTGTAAGGTTTTTTCTAAACATTATTCCCTCGTAACCTCACTTGAATCACTTTTCAAAACCGGAAGAGAAAAGCTTCTTCCTTCGATTCGCTCTCTAATTGAGTCGGCGAAGGAACTTGAACGCGAAAATACTCAACTGAAGTTAAAATTGGCTGTCTCTTCAGCAGAAGAACCAAAAATTAGAACTGCATTGGGCGTAAAGGTTGCCACAAAGCTTACAACAAATCTTAATTCTTCCATTTTAAAAAATCTTGCTGATTCTCTAAGAGAAAAATTGGGATCTGGCATAGTAATTATTGGAAACAGGGGAGAAGAAAAGGCTTCCATTCTTGTTGCCTTAACCCCCGATTTGACAGCAAAATTCAGTGCTGTAAAGATAGTAAAAGAACTCGGAAAAATCATAGGAGGTGGTGGAGGAGGAAAACCTGAAATTGCAGAAGCAGGAGGTAAAAACCTCAACTGTTTGGACGAAGCACTCGATAAGGCTTTAGAAATTATAGAAAAGACAGCAACAAGTTAATTTATAGGAAATTCGTGTTCGAAAATATTTTTGTTTTTATGGAGGAAAAGATGAAAAAAATCTCAGTCGTTTTGGCAGTTCTACTAATTATCACATCCTTTTTTACATTTGCAGAAAAGAAAAATGAAACCCAGCAGCCAGCTGTTACGGTGGAGCAGCTCATTGAACAAGGAAAATATCAGGAAGCAGTTACCCTCGGAAAAAATATGGAGGCACAGGGAAACACGACGGCAGGCTTACTAGTCAATATTGGTGTTGCCTACTACAAATTGAAAGATTATCAAAATTCCATTTCCTACCTTGATCAGGCAATTGCAAAAGCTTCTGATCCACTTACTCCTGACACTCAACTTCAACTCCAGGCTTATCTCTTTGAGGCAACCATTTATCACGAAATGAACAATGATGAGAAGGTTTCTGAAGTTTATCAAAAAGCCCTGACAGTAGCCCCTGAGGATAAACAGCTTCTCCAGAACTACGCAAGCATTATGGAAACAAAAGACCCGCAAAAAGCTCTTGAGATCTATGACAAACTTGTTTCCTTAGATCCTGCCTCTTACGGTTATGATGCTTCCATTTTTGCAATGGAAAAATCTGACAACAGTAGAGCAGAAAAGTATCTCAATTCCGCTTTAGCTGTCAAACCAGATGATGAGCAAATTCTTCTTGCTATGGCAAAACTTTATCTTAAAGAGAAGAAATATCAGGAAGCAGTTCCAATCCTTGAAAAGGTAATTACTGTAACTACAAGAGAAATTCTAAAACCCAAACTTCTCTTTTTTCTTGCATCCTGTCAGCTTGAAATAAAGAAACCTATGGAAGCAATTGCAACCTGCGACAAAATTCTTTCAATCAGGGCAAATGATGAAAATGCTCTTGTTTTAAAAGCAAAAGCATACAGAGAGACAAAAGATCTGGCAAATGCAGCCAGAGCTGCTGATGCAGCCCTAAGTGTCAATTCAGAAAATGAAGAAGCAAACTATATTAGGGCAATAATAGCAATTGAACAAAAAGACTTCAAAAAGGCAAGACATCTTTGCGAAAAAGTAGTGAATTTGACACAAAATCCAGATAGGAAAAAGGAAGTTCAGGGCTATCTAAAGGAAATGAAAGGTGCAAGATAAATTTCCTTTTTTTCTTTTAAAGGTGCAGCTTTTGCTGCGCCTTTTTTATTCTCTCTGAATCTCTGAAAGTCTTTTTACAGAAAGTCTAAAAAATATGGGAACGGATACAAGAGGCAGAGCAAAAAGAATAAAACTTAATAGAAATGATTTTGACGGATCACTTTTTTTGAGTAAATCCTCAAAATAGGTGAGGTAAATAGGTCTGGCACTTATTATCACACCATATGCTACAAAGGCAAGAGAAAAAAACATATATTCAAAACCTTCAATGCTAACAACCATTTTTGTTGGATTTTTCTCACTAAATTCAGGTTTAATTGAACCCATAAATACAGCAAAGGTACAGAGTACTAAAGAAGTAACAACAGTGGCAAACAAAAAGTAAAAAAAGGCTATCCCCTTAAAATCAAGTATCCATGCGGATGCGGCAAAAATCAAAACAGAAAACAATGTTATAGGGACTGATGTGAAGAGCATTTTACTTAAGATAAAAGTTGAAGATTTGATAGGCATTGTTCTGCTCATAAAGAAAGCTTTACCTTCGCCGCTTATCGATGTAAAAGAAAACCTTGCAGCAACAGAAGCCACTATAAATCCCAGTGTCGCATAGTTTAATAGAGCAACAATGACTTTCAAGGACTCAATGTCCGTCGGCAAATAATTTATGTTGAAAATGTAAACAATAACAAGAGCCAGAAGAATAAAAACCTGCCCCCATTCTGTTGCATTCCTGAAAAAAACAAGAGTGTCTTTATAAAGAAAGCCCCGAAGCTCTCCGGGAATTGGTATTTTTTTTATGAGCCAATAAATCTTTTTCTCAAAAGCAGATCTTCCCTTGAAAACGATTGCTCCAATTCTCTCTTTTGAGAACAAAAATGCTTTTGTGTGAAACATATTTAGAAAAAAGAAAAGTAGAATCGTACAAACAATGCATAACAAAAACAATTTAAATGAATAATGGATGAACCTTTCACTTTCCCCTGCTCCGGCTGTAACGACTGCGCGTGAGAGCCATGTGGACGGAAGAAGTGCTTCGTTTGGAAGGTTGATCGAAGAAACAATTTTGTCTATTTTATGTGCTTCTCTCGGGTTTAAAAGTTTTTCAGGTTTTGCCATTCTTATAAGGATAACAAGAAGGGATAGTAGGGAAATTCCCATAATTGTTAAAAACTGGTGAAGTCTTTTTGCAGGAAAAAACCTCGCTAAAGTTGTTGTAATCGTGCATCCAAGAAAAACAGGGGGTATAAGAAAAAAAATGAAAACTACAAAAGATATAAAAGGCAATAAAGGGGTCACACATTTCACAGAATAAAAACTAAGCATTACAGGAAAAAGGAGTATGACAACCATCACTGAAGAGGTAAAAAAGGTATCAAAAATACCTTTTGTGATTATTGAAAATCTTTTGATGGGAAGAGAATAAAGGAAGTCAAGGTCTTCCTCAAGGTAAAGAGAAGAAAGAGCCGACACAGATGAAGAAAATATAAGCATAGTGTAGGTTGTAAGAAAAACAAGTCCAATAAGTTTTGAAGATACAATTAAAATTGCCTGTTCTGGAATTCCTTTGAGAGCAAAAAGATTTAAGAAAATCCTTCTAAAGAACAAAAAATCAAAGAGAACGAAGAAAAAGCCAAAAATGAAAAAAACAAATACAAATAAAGGTTTTGTGTTTCTTGAGGAAAGGAAATTTATTTTAATTAACCTGAAAACAGAATTTATCAAAGAATATCAATTTTGAAAAAGAATTCGCAGTTTCTCTCTTGCAATGCCAGCCTCGTTTGAGGATGGATTATCATTAATTATCTCTACAAGCATCTTCCTGCATAATTCTTCAGCCCCAAGATTGTAGTGGGCTAATGCAAGTTTAAGTTTAGCGGAATAGTACTTAACCCCTTTGGGATATTTATCCATAACCTTTTCAAAAAAATCTTTTGCCTGAGCATAATCCTTAATTCCATAGTAACATTCCCCAATCCAGTAGTAAGAATTTTCAACAAGAGGGTTATAAGGATATCCTTCAATAAACTTTTTAAATCCCTCTATGGCTAATTGATACCTTCCCTGAATGTAATCTGAATATGCAGCCTTATAAACAATCTCCGGAGAGTTATCTGAAGAAATATTTCCCAACTGCGATGTGTCTTCTTTGTCGCTCACGGTTTGGGGAGTTAAATAGGATTTGGTTTCCTTTAACTCTAAAATAGCATTGTTTAGTTTATCAACTTCAATCTTTAAACTTTCGAGATCTACCCTTAAATCAGCCGTCTGACTCGACCTTTTAATCTCTTCCATCTTGCTTTCTATTATTTCAATTTTTTTGTTTAAATTTAACAATTCGACACTGAGAGCGTCTATTTTTTTCTGCATTAAGAGGAGGTCATTTTGCAATTTTTCTATTTCTTCTCTTGTCCCTGCATTTAGCAAAAAACTACTTAGCAGGAAAAGGACAAAAAAGGTTTTTCTCATTTAACACACTATTCTGTCAGAATGAATTCAGCCCTTCGATTCTTCTGCCAGCATTCTTCGTTGTGCTCCTCACAAATAGGTTTGTTTTCTCCATAAGAAACGGTTTGAATCTTTGAAGCTGGAATTCCAAGCCCCACGAGAAATTCTTTTGCTGCATTTGCTCTTCTTTCTCCGAGGGCAAGATTGTACGCTTCTGTGTTTCTTTCATCACAATGCCCTTCAACAATAAGTTTAAATTCTTGATGTGAAAGAAGCCATTCAGCATTCTTTTTCAGAATCTCTCTCGATTCAGGAAGAATTGCCCATTTATTTGTTTCAAAATAGATTCTTTTCAATACACCCTGCTTGTTGTAATAGTCTGCTGTTGTCTCTATTTTTAACTGCTCTGCAGGTTTTTCTGGTGTCCAGCCAGTCGAAGGCTGCTGCTGCACAGCTGGCGGGGGTGTTTTGGGTCCCGCTTCCTTCTTTTTGCATCCACTCATCAAGAAAATCAAAGTCACCACAAAAAGCAAACCTAAAATTAAATTCTTGTTCTGCATTAAACACCTCCTCTTCTCAAAAGTTATTTTAAATTAAGCAAATTAGTAAGTCAAGAAGCTTGTAGAAGTCCACAACACTTGAGACTTTTTGGTAAGGAAAGGCAGCAGGACAAATTCATTTTTAAGTTTTTAGCAGTCATTGCGAGTGCTCCTTCGAAGTCTTAACTCACGAAGCAATCTTCCTTATTTTGGCAGTGAGGAAGATTCCTTCATATGTGGGCGCTTCGAAGATGGAGTTGGAATGACAGGCTTCACTAAGTCAGGCTTAAATAGAAAGCAGTCTTCCTCTAAATTCAAATAAAATAGTTTTTTGCTTTTTACCCTCCCAAAAGTTCCGTAGTTTTCTGAACATTAGCAAATCGAACAAAACCAAAAAACTCATTGCCCTCTCAGCCAGCTCCTTCCCTCCAAAAAGGCTGGCAAATGCTAAAGGCAGTTGAACTGAAGAGGAAAAGTTGTTGTCAAAAAAAATTCCTTTTTTCATTTTTGCATTGCCAAAAAACTCAAGATTCAAAAAATGAGATTAGGATTTCCCTAACTCCTTTGCTATTTCCACGAACCACCCTGCAGAAGCAAACGACAAGGGGGACAACCTTGAGGCGC
>DYJZ01000070.1 GCA_020722885.1 Thermoanaerobaculum aquaticum | reverse complement strand
CAAGTCCCAGCGGATCTATAAATAAGAGCGGATTCCCCGCCACATATGCATACTGATTGAATGTTCTCGGATCGTGGAGGTTAAGTGTTCCACTCGGGTCAACGCTTAAAAACCTTCCCTGGTTTGTTAAAGACCTATTCGGCATATGCCAGAGCCCTAAACCTCTAACAAATCTGTCAAAAGCCTCTTCGGAAAAACAGTTACTTTGCTTTTGAACGGCGTTACACCACTTCATATGCTTTAATATAACCCTTGAAATCTTCCAAGTCAAGTTTAGAAGTTCTATCTTTCATAACCATATGATATTGTTCTAACGAGGGTTGCTTTGAGGCAATTGCAGATAAAGTGTTCTTCCTTTGTGAAAAGTGAAAGATTGCTTCGTAAGATATAGCCTCGAAGAGGGGCTCGCAATGACTGCGTTTTTTCTTCCCACTTCCCCCTTATTATCCCCTACCCTATCAAAAAGTCCAATATGTTACGGCCTTCTACAACACCTTGACCTTATGAAAAAAATAGGGTAACCTTTTCTTTATGAAGGTTATTCGGGTTCAGAAGCGGAAACTTGATGAAGTAAAAGGATATGCCCCTGCAAGGGTTGACCTTTCTGGGGGAAGTCTTGACCTCTGGCCTATAGGAGTAATTCTTGATAACGCTCTTACAGTAAACTGTGCAATAAATCTTTTTGCAAGGGTAGAAGCAAAAAAAATAAGAGAGAAATTTATAAGAATCATTTCTGAAGATTACGGAATTTCATACGAATACAGAAAGGGACAAAAATGGGGAAAACTTTCTCTTATTGAAAGAATTTGTGACCATTATGGGGTAACCGAAGGATGGGAAATAACTGTAAGGTCGGATTTCCCCGCTGGTTCAGGTTTGGGAGGCTCTTCTACTATAGCAGTTGCTTTAAGTAAGGTTTTACTTGAAATAAAGGAACAAAATGAAGACCCTCAAAAGACTGTTTCTGTTTTAAGAGATATTGAAGCAAAAAACCTTGGGATTCCCACCGGGGTTCAGGATTTTTGGCCAGCAATGGTTGGAGGAATTCTCTCAATTCATTACAAATTAGGCAACGATGATATTGAATCTCTCGGGAATGTTTTCCCCTTTCTATCTGAAAGAATGGTTGTTGTTTATACAGGTAAATCACATTTTTCAGCAGAAATGAACTATGAGCTTTATAAAGGTTTTCTCAACGGTGACAGGAGTATTAGAAAGGCTATGGAGGGAATAGCACGAAGCTCTTATGAACTTTATCTCGCTTTAAAGAAGGGAGATTTTGAAAGTGCTGGAGAGGCAATGCTTGAAGAATGGAAAAACAGAAAGAAACTTTCCCCCAAAATAAGCAATAAGAAAATGGAAAATATTGAAAAAGCCGCTATTGATGCTGGTGCTACAGGTGTTAAAGGGTGTGGAGCTGCAGGTGGAGGCTCAATGGTATTTATGGTAAAATTGGGAATGAAAAGAAATGTTGAGCTCGCTTTAAAAGATTGCGGGGCAACAGTTTTAAATGCCGCTCCTGTTAACAGCGGCGTGAAAGTTGAGGTTAAGTAGGGATGAAGAAGGTCTTCTTTTTTTCTATTCTAATTTTTCTCTTTGCCCTGCCAGCACTCTCACAGGAAGTGATTGTTTTTGCAAACGACCGCTCGATGATAGTTAAAAGTCACAGAGAAAAGGATGGGTTTGTTTATCTTATGCTATCTGAAGGAGAAATTGCAGTTCCAAAAAAGCAAATTAAAGAAATTAGAAAGGAAAGCGCTGCTGCACTTTCAGTTTCTAACGCAGATTCACCGAAATTAACTTCGGAAGCACCGATAAAACCAAGCCTTGCCGAAAGAAAAAAACCAATTCAACCACTTAAAAATGTTATTTCAAAAAGAGTAACGCCACAACAAAAAAATGACGATAGTGACGAAGAAGACGAAGGGGAAGACAATGACGAGGTGGATGAAGATGATGATGAGGATGTTGCCTCTACCCCTTCAGAAGAAAATAAACCCCGTCCCTTAATGCCTATGAAATTTCCATCTGGTTCTGACGGCACTGGAAGAGGACCAAGACTTGCCCCAGTGAACCGAAAAAGATAGGTTGAAGTAGAGTTGTCTGGAAAAGGGGAAAAAAGAAATAGTTTCATTTTAAAAATAAGAAACCACATTCAGATATCACTTCTCCCCATTCCTGCTTACTTACTTATAAGGTTTTTATGGTTCACCCTAAAAGTAAAATTTTTAGGAAATGAAAACATTGAACCCTTTATTCTTAATAAAAATAATTATATCCTCTGTTTCTGGCATGGCAATCTTCTATTAATGATTTATGCTTTCAAAGGAGATAAAAGAACTTTTCTTGTTTCTTTCCACAGGGATGGAGAATTGATAACAAAAGTAATAAAGAGATTTGGTGTTGAGGCAACAAGAGGATCGACCTCAAAAGGAGGAGCAAAAGCACTTTTAACCCTTTTGAGAAAAGCCAAAAGTGGTTATTCAATAGCATTCACTCCTGACGGTCCAAGAGGACCGGCAAGAAAAGCTCAGAGCGGTGTTGTTGAACTTGCGAGAATGTCTAAACTTCCAATAGTCTGCGCAGGCTTCTGGGCAAAAAAATTTAAAAGATTTAATTCATGGGATGCCTTTTTGCTTCCTTATCCCTTTACAAAAGTTGCTTTTTGTTATGAGCCACCAATATATGTTAAAGAAAAAGGGATAAACTATATTAAACTTATTGAAGAAGCACTTGAGAAGGCTGAACAAAAAGCTAAAGATGCCGTTTTAAAGGATTGAAAATGGAAAGTATGACAGGTTATGGTTGCGGTGTTTATACCGCAAACGGGGCGATGGTAAAAGTAGAGATAAGAGGTTTAAACCAAAAAGTTCTTGACATACAGGTTAAACTTCCTCCTATGTTAATTTTTGCTGAAAGCCTTGTTAAGGAAATTTGTAAAAATCACATAAGTAGAGGTCGTGTTGAAATTTTCATCTCTTATAAAATTCTTTCATCCGAACTTGTAGAAATTGTTTTTTCGGACTCTATTTTGAGAGAACTTTATCAGAAATTAAAGCCATTGATGAATGAAGGGGTTATAAAGGAGAGTTTTTCACCATCTGATGTTTTGAACCTTTCTGAATTTTTATCGATATCCATTTCTGAAAAAGCAACGCTTGTTTTAAAGAATAATTTGAAAGAAGCCTGTAAATCAGCCGTAAAAGAGTTCAAAAAACAGAGGATAGAGGAGGGTAAAAGGCTTAAAGTACAGTTTCGAGAAGGTATTAAATCCCTTAAATCTTTGACAAAAGATCTGGGCAGGCTTGAAAAGAAGCAGAGAGAAGTTGTAATATCAGAATTCAAAAAGAGGGTTCTGGATGTCCTTCCCTCTTTTGATATTCAGCGACTTGAGATGGAGGCAGTTATCGCTTCAGAAAAGACAGACATAAAAGAAGAGGTTGTAAGACTTAATTCCCATTTAAAATCTTTGACTGCCTTAATCGAAGAAGAAAAGGAAGACACTGGAAGAAAAACGGATTTTCTTCTTCAGGAAATGCAAAGAGAAGCCTCAACCCTTCTTGCAAAGTCTTCTTTACTTGAAATAACATCAAAAGGACTTGACATAAGAAAAGTAGTTGAACAATTAAGGGAGCAGGCAGCAAATGTTGCATAAAAAGAGCTCAAATCCTCTGCTTGTGGTTATTTCAGGACCCACCGGATCTGGAAAGACAACCATTTCAAGAAAACTCGTTGAATCTTCTTTCAATTCTGTTTTTAGTGTGTCGCATACAACAAGAAACAAAAGACCAGGTGAAAAAGATGGGGTTGATTACCATTTTATTGAAAGAGAAAAATTCAGGCAAATGGTTAAAAATAAGGAATTTTTGGAATATGCAAAAGTTCACAACAACTTTTATGGCACTCACAAAAATGAGTGGTTAAACGCTAAAAAGAGAGGGTTTGACCTAATTCTTGACATCGATGTAAAAGGAGGAATGAAATTAAAAAGGGCATTCAAGGACGCAGTTATGATTTTTATTCTGCCTCCCTCTTTCAAAGAGCTTCTGAAAAGAATCAAGAAGAGAGGTGTAGAAAAAGACTTTGACATTGTGACCAGATTCAAGACGGCATTAAGAGAACTTGATTTTGCAAAAAAATATCAATATAATATTATAAATGAGGAAGTTGAAGAAGCGGTAAATGAAGTTAAGAAGATAATTGCCGCTTCAAAAAGCAACAGTAGTTTTTTGATGAAGTTTAGAGAAAATTTTAAGAGAGATATAGAAAGATTTTTGAGGAATAGAAATGTTTGAAGTTGATGAAAAAGTAGGAAGCAAATATAGGTTGATAGTTTTGGCAAACCAGAGAGCAAAACAGCTTATGTCGGGTGCACTACCGAGGGTGGAAAAAAGAACAGAAAAGGCCATTCAAATTGCTATTGAAGAAATCAAGCAGGGCAAACTCAATTGGACGACCAAAGAGGTTGCTCCGCCTACACCTACTGACGAAGTGGGAGAACCTCTGCTTGATCAGTCTTTTTGAGATTGTTCTGTTCGTATTTTTCAATCTCGGGGATGAAAGTTTATCTTTCTCCCTCAGGTAATGGTTAACTTAAATTATCCCCAGGAATTCCTGATATCCATTTTCGGTTCTCCGAGTGAAGAAGTTCTATTCATAGAAGAGAATCTAAAGATAGATGTTTCTTTCCGCAACGACTCACTAATGGTTGAGGGCGAAAAAGAAGGAACGGAAATATTTGAAAAACTTGTTGCTGAGCTTTATTCTCTTCATCAAAGCGGAATAAAAGTCAACCCTGACGACTTTAAAACGGCTTTCTTTCTTTATAAAGAGGGATTTAAAGACGATTTTGTCTCTTTTTACAGAGATTCTAAGATAGTTTGCTCGCCGAGCAGAGTCGTTTTTCCTAAAGGGCTGAACCAGGGCAGATATATTGCAGCGATAAGAGAAAACGACTGCATTTTTGGAATAGGCCCTGCGGGAACCGGTAAAACCTTCCTTGCTGTTGCTATGGCAGTCTGGGCTCTTAGAGAAAAGAGGGTCAAGAGAATAATTCTGACAAGACCTGCGGTGGAAGCTGGTGAAAAATTGGGGTTTCTTCCTGGAGACCTGGCAGAAAAAGTTAATCCATATTTGAGGCCTCTTTACGATTCTCTTTTTGACCTTATGGATGTAGAGAAGGTTCATAAATTGATGGAGGCAGATGTAATTGAAGTAGCTCCAATAGCCTTTATGCGAGGACGAACACTCAACGATTCTTTCATAATTCTTGACGAGGCACAAAATACGACAAGAGAACAAATGAAGATGTTCCTTACAAGGCTCGGGTTCAATTCAAAAGCAGTGATCACTGGAGATATAACACAGATAGATATAGAACCATCAAGAAAATCAGGATTAATTGATGCAGCAGAGATTCTAAACGGAATAAAAGGGATTTCATTTATTTATTTTACTG
Organism: Thermoanaerobaculum aquaticum; assembly: GCA_020722885.1. Taxonomy (GTDB): domain Bacteria; phylum Acidobacteriota; class UBA4820; order UBA4820; family UBA4820; genus UBA4820. The sequence goes on along the minus strand of DYJZ01000070.1, from coordinate 4,893 downwards.
AAAAAGATGTCGTAAGACATCCTTTAGTCCAGAAAATAATTAAAGCTTACGAAAAGAGCAATGGCAGTCATAAATAACAAGGGTGAGGAAAAGTGGAAAAAGAAATCAAAAATGGAATTAAAAGCAAAAAGGGAAATCCTCCTCTGGTAGATTTTCGGGATAAATTTATGTTTTTTTTGAGGGAAAATCAGATTTTCTGGGCTTCCACTTTTACGGTTGTTTTGATTTTTCTTTTTACTTCTCACTTCAGGTTCAAGCCTATTCCTGAATTGGAAATAGGCTCCGTTTTAACCAAAGACATAAAAGCGCCCTTTGATTTTCAAGTTGTTGACGAAATTGCCACGAAGGCAAAACGAGAAGAGGCAAAGGCAAAAGTTTTTCCAACCTTTGACTGGGACACGGCAAAAGGTGAGAAATTCCAGGACCAGTTAAGTCTTATATTTAAAAAGGGCAGAGGAATTATTCAGGATATGAATGATTTAAAATCAAATACTTCGCTCTCAAATGCAGAAAAAATTGCCGAAGAGAAAAAATTAAAGAGGGCAATAGAAGAACTATTAAGTCAGGATGTAACGAGGTTCGCTGCCCGCCAGTTTGAAAAAGAGGGCTTCTCGCCAGCACTTGAGGAGTTCCTCCGATCAGTTTTAAAAACTGTTGGATCAAAAAAAATTATTTCCGATGAAGAAAACCTCTCAATTTACCCCTCAATAAAAATTAGAGATATACACAAAATAGGCAAAGAATGGGAAATAAAGTCCCCATCCTCTGGAGAAATAATCTCTCTTTCAACAAGCAGGAGATTTTTGAGAGAATTAATTGATGAAAACAGGTCTCTTTCACCCTCAACTAAAGCAGCCTCGGAAGAACTTTTGAGATCAATATTAAAGCCAAATTTAACCTTCAACAGCCAGGAAACCTCTTTAAGAAGAGAAAGTGCAGCCCTTGATGTTCCTCCACTTGTAGTCTATCTTAAGAAAGGTTCAATAGTTGCAAAACAAGGTAAGGTGGTTGACGAAAACTTAAGACAAAGGCTTAAAAATCTAAATGAGGCGTCAAAAAACAAAGTCAATTTCCTTAAACTTCTTGCAATAATGTTTATTTCATTAGTTCTATTGCTGTGCGCATTTATGTATTTTAAAACTTACAAAAAAGCAAAAAAAATTGATGTAAACATCTTTAATCTTTCCGTAAGCCTTTTCATTACATTTCTTGTGTTGATGCATCTTATTGACTGGCTCGCTAAAATAATTTCAGAAACCAGTAAAAATTCACTTTTTGCAAGAAACGATCTTGCACTGTTTTTTGTTCCGTTTTTTACCGGCGCAGTAATCTTAACTTTACTGATAGACAGGTATATAGCCATAATTTTTTCTATTCTCCTTAGTTTTTATGCGGGGATATTGCTTGACTTTGATTTAAAGATTACTTTGTTCTCTTTCTTAAGCTGTCTTGGCGCAATTTATGCAACAGTAAATTTGAAACAAAAGCGTTTTCCTCTAAGAATTTCAATCTTTGCCGGCTTGGTGAATGTGTTTATTATAATTCTTCTGCTTGCAGATGACGAAGTTTTTTCAGAACCAAGAACTTTTTTATATTCAGTGTCCCTCGGTTTTCTTTCAGCCTTACCTTTTGGTTTAATGCTTACCTCCACATTGCTTCCCATTCTTGAGAATTTCTACAACATTGTTTCAGATGTAAGACTTTTTGAGTTATCAAACTTGAGTCACCCGCTTCTTCAAAAACTTGCACTGGAAGCACCCGGGACATACAACCATTCAATTATGATAAGCCATCTTTCTGAATCTGCAGCAGGATATATCAACGCCAATGGATTACTTTGCAGAGTTGCAAGTTATTATCATGATGTCGGCAAACTCATAAATCCCGATTATTTCGTTGAAAATCTTGGCACAGCGGACAACCCTCACAATAAGTTCAAACCGGAGATGTCAGCACTTATAGTAAAATCTCATGTAAAAGAGGGAATCAAATTGGCGAAAAGCTTCAAACTTCCTCAGCAGATCATAGATGTTATTCCTCAACACCACGGAACAAGGAAAATCAGTTATTTTTACGACAGGGCTCTAACAGTAGTTGATCCAGAAAAAGAAAAAATAAACGAAAGCGATTTCTGTTACGAAGGCCCAATTCCGAAAACCAAAGAAGCTGCAATTATAATGCTCGCAGATTCAATTGAAGCAAGCTCGAGAGTTTTAAAAGACCCATCAAGCCAGCGTTTGAAAACAATGATAGACGAAATTTTTGACAAAATACTTGCAGAAAAACAGCTCGACGACTGCGACCTGACAATAAACGACCTTGCAAAACTTAAAGAGGGATTTTTTAAAACTCTTGTTGGCGTTTACACAAGAAGAATTTCCTATCCCAATTTTGATTTTGACAAGGAACAGAAAAATGGAAAAACAGAGAAAAGTTGAAGTTGTTTCAAAAGTCAGAAAACTAAAAATTGACAAAACTGTATTTGTAAATTTCTCTCTTGATGCTATGGAAAAGATGGGCGTCTTCGGTGAAATAGCAATTATTTTCTGTTCAAGAAAAAAGATTAAAGAGATTAACAAAAAATTCAGGAATAGAGATTGCGAAACTGATGTGATTTCTTTCCCATACACCAATTCAGGAGACTTCATTGGAGAAGTTCTCATCTGTTTGGAAGTCGCAGAGGAAAACGCAAAAAAATACGGCATCTCCTTCGAAAAAGAGTTAAAAAAACTTCTTGTCCATTCCTTTCTCCATCTTATTGGATATGACCATCATAATGATAAGGGAAGGATGGCAAGAAAAGAAAGGTTCATCTTGAAATCCTTAGGAGTCTTATATTGATAATTCTTCTTTTAATTCTCTCTTTTTTTGTAAATACTTTTCTTTTTCTTTTTTTCACTTCTTATCTGAATTTAAGTTCAGTAAAGCTATTAAAAGCAAGAGAACAGGAAGGAGAAAGTTTCTTTTTGACATTCTTTGAAAAAAAAAGTCTCTATCTTTTTTCGTTGCTACTTCTTTCCATTATCTCTTTTTTTGTAAACATTCTTTCATACCTTAAAACAACTTTTTTCTTTTTCTCGAACAAATATTTTGCTTCAGCGCTTTATATCCCTTTAATTTTTCTCCAGTTAACTATCTGCCACCTAATTTCAGCCCGATTTACAGAACAGATTTTCAAAAAGAGTCTAAAATTTTTGATGTTTTTCCTTTTCCCTGTTTTTCTTTTTTCTTACCCTTTAAATTTTCTTGCCAACAAAATAAAAGGCGAAGAAAAAAATGATGAAGAGACAAGAGAAGAAGAAAAGGAGGCTTTCATTGACGAAGGAACAAGGGAGGGAATATTTGAAACTGAAGAGATGGAACTAATAAAAGGGATAATGGAATTCAGCGAAACGATTGTGAGAGAGGTTATGACTCCGAGAATTGATATTGTTTCTGTAGAAGCATCGACTCCATTAAAAGATGCTGTAAAAATATTTGCGGAAAGCCGACATACAAGGTTACCTGTTTATGAAAGTCAAATTGATAATGTGATTGGTGCGATTTTTATCAAGGATGTTTTAAATCCTGCTATGGGAGAAAAATCACATTTCCCTGTTAGAGATTTTGTCAGGCCAGTCCCCTTTGTTCCAGAAAACAAAAGAATTTCACAACTACTTAGGGAATTTCAATTAAACAAGGAACAACTCGCTATTGTGGTAGACGAATATGGAGGAGTTGACGGACTTGTAACAACAGAAGATTTGCTTGAAGAAATAGTTGGAGAAATAGAAGAATCGGGTGAAAAAGAGGAAAAGCTTATAAATGCGATCGATGAACAAACTTGTGAAGTAAGAGGAAGAACCTCACTCAAAGACCTCAAGGAATTTCTTGACTGTGAAATTCCTGAAGGAGATTATGATTCTGTTGCGGGGTGGATTGCAACAAAACTTGGCTCTCTTCCACAATCGGGTAATTCTATTGAAATTGACAACCTTTTGGTAAAAATCATTTCTGCTGACAAGAAGAGAATTCACAAGGTTTTAATAAAAAAAATATCAGGAGGCAATAATGGGAAAAGTGATAGCTGAAATTTCATTTATTCCTCTCGGTGCAGGGCTGTCTTTATCGTATTATGTTGCGAGTGCACTTAAAATAATTGAAGAAAGCGGCCTTCAATACGAGTTTCATTCTATGGGAACGAATGTCGAAGGAGAATGGGACGATGTTATAAAAACGATAGAGAGGTGTCACAAAAGACTCTTTGAAATGGGTGTTCCGAGAATTTCAACATCTGTAAAGTTTTCCTTAAGGCAGGATAAAGAGCCCTCTATGGAATCAAAGAAAGAAAATGTTAAAGAAGTTTTGAAAAAACTCTGAAGTATGTCTATTAACTTAAAAAAAATTCAAGAAAAACTAAGGAATAAATTACTTTCAAATCACTGCTGTCCAAAATAATTTAGCATTAGAAAAGTAATCCTGTAAAAACGGGAGTTTTGGACGGGTTTTAGGGGGGGCTTGAAAACGAGGTTGGGTATTTTTTGACCTGTATATGTCATTATGTTGTCCAATTAGTTCTCAAAAAGGCCAGGCTGATAGGTTTCGGGCTCAATGGGCGGTGTTTGAAAAAACCTGTTGAGCGATTTCCATAAGTCCCCTGTCAAAGCTATATGATAATGTCCTAAAGAGATTTACTTTGAGGAATACACAAACGAAGTTATTTTCCTTTGTTTGAAAAGAGGGAGATTGCTTCGTAAGATTATGCCTCGAAGGAGCACTCGCAATGACAATTTTAGAGTGGGCTCGCAATGACACGGTTAGTTAGCACTCACAACGGAGTATTTCTAAATAGTCTTGACATTTTTCCTCTTGATTTCTTATACCTATTTGACATCAAAGATAGAGTAATGTATT
>DYJZ01000004.1 GCA_020722885.1 Thermoanaerobaculum aquaticum | reverse complement strand
TAAGTGGTGCCGAAGGGGGGACTTGAACCCCCACATCCTTGCGGATACTAGACCCTGAATCTAGCGCGTCTGCCAATTCCGCCACTTCGGCATAGAAATTATTGTAAATTTATTATTAGAAAGTGTCAATTGTTATTTATTTTTCCTGCAAAATGGCAGGCAACAAAATGGTCCCCAGAAATATTTTTCAATTGAGGTTCTAACGACTCACATATCTCCTTCTTAAATTGACATCTCGGATGAAACAGGCAACCTTTCGGAAGATTTACATTTGACGGAATTTCGCCTTCTATTACCTTCTTTTCCACTTTTTTTGAAATTTCAAGTGAAGGAGCCGCTGCCATAAGCCCCATTGTGTAAGGATGAAGAGGATTATTAAAAATGTCCTTAACCTTTCCCATTTCAACAAATCTACCTAAATACATTACAGCCACCCTATGGCTTATGTACTCTGCAACACTCAGGGAATGGGTTATAAAAATGTAGGAAACATTTTCTTTCTCCTGAAGTTTTTTTAGAAGATTCAAAATCTGCGCCTGAACAGAAAGGTCGAGGGCTGAAACCGCCTCGTCACAAATTATCAGTTTGGGCTTAAGAGCTATTGCTCTTGCTATTCCAACTCTCTGTTTCTGCCCTCCTGAAAGTTCAAAAGGGTATTTGTCGTAGAATGACCTATCAAGCCCAACTTTATCAAGAAGAGAAAGGGCAATCTCTTTTCTTTCCCTTTTCCCACCAATCTTTTGAATCAAAAGAGGTTCTTCAATGCTTTTGCCAATTTTCATTTTAGGATCAAGAGAAGATGATGGATCCTGAAAAACCACCTGAAGATTCCTTCTTGCCTCTTTCAATTCCTTCCCTTTTAAAGAAAGAAAGTCCTTGGAAAGAAAAATCACTTTGCCTTCTGCAGGCTCCTCCAATCGCAGGATAATTCTCCCGAGCGTTGACTTCCCCGACCCCGATTCTCCTACAATACCAAATGTCTCTTTTTCAAAAACTTCAAAACTTACACCATTAAGAGCGCCCACCTCTCCAATTTTCCTTTGAAAAATTCCTTTGCGTATTCCAAAAGCCTTTTTCAAATTCTCAACTTTAAGAATTATCTCCATCTATTCTCCATAAAGGAAACAGGCAACTTTACGCCCATTTCCAATTTCCTTCAATTGAGGCATTTTTTTAGAGCATTTTTCAAAAGCACTATCGCACCTATCTCTGAAGGGGCATCCCGATGGAAATCTACCAATCGGAGGAACCTGTCCCCTGATGGGTTTTAGTTCCTTCTCCCCACTTTTGGGAATCGAGTTTAAAAGACCCTTGGTGTAAGGATGAAGTGGGCTTCTTATGATATCCACTTTTGGTGAATCTTCACAGATCGTTCCTCCGTAGAGAACCACCACTCTGTCGCAGGTTTCAGATACCACGCCAAAATCATGGGTAATCAATATCAGTGTAAGAGAAAACCCCATCACAAGATCGTTTAAAAGATTTAGAAATTGTGCCTGCAAAGTAACATCGAGGGCTGTAGTGGGTTCATCAGCCAATAAAATCTCTGGATTGAGAGCCAGAGCCATTGCAATCATTGCCCTCTGCCTCATCCCCCCGGAGAGTTCATGAGGATAAGCCGATGCAACTCTTTCTACATCAGAAATTGACACAAGCTTAAGGAGTTCTTTTGCCTTTTCAATCGCCTCTTTTTTCCCAATTTTTGTATGAATAAGAAAAGGTTCGGCAACCTGATAACCAATAGTCAGAACAGGGTTTAAAGAAGAAAGAGGCTCCTGAAAAACCATCGCAATCTCTTTTCCTCTTATTTTTCTCACCTCTTCTTCCCAAAGTTTCAGTAAATCTTCTTTTTTGTATATTATTTCTCCATCGGTAATTTTTCCCGGTGGTTCAATAAGTCTTAAGATTGAGAGCGCAAGTAGAGTTTTTCCGGATCCCGATTCTCCAACAATAGCAAGCTTTTCTCCTTTTTTAACAGAAAAAGAGATACCTTTAAGAGCTTCGAGAAACTTCCCTCCTTTCTCAAATCCAACCCTCAAATTCTTTATTTCAATAAGATTCTCCATCTTACACTTTTTTAAGTTTGTGCCCCATTTTTTCTTTTTTTGTTTTTAAATAACCAAAATTGACAGGATTGGGAGGAATTTCAATAGATTCAGAACCAACTATTTCTATACCAAACCCCGAAAGTGCTGCAAGTTTTTTAGGGTTATTGGTCAAAAGCCTTACCTTCGTTATTCCAAGATCCCTCAAAATCTGTGCGCCCACACCATAATCTCTTTCATCTGGCTTAAATCCGAGAGCCTCATTTGCCTCTACGGTATCCATTCCCCTGTCCTGAAGTTCATACGCCCTTATCTTATTTAAAAGCCCTATCCCTCTTCCCTCCTGCCTGAGGTAAACAATCGCTCCCTTTTTTGCTTTTGCAATTCTCTTCATTGCACATTCAAGTTGAGCACCGCAATCACACCTTAAAGAGAAAAGAGCATCACCGGTTAAACATTCAGAGTGCATTCTTACAAGCACTTCCTCCCCTTTTCTCCAACTCCCCATAGTGAGAGCAATATGCGTCTTATCGGAAAGTTCCGTCTCGTAGGCAATAATTTTAAATTCACCAAATTTTGTGGGAAGTTTTGGCTGAGCAACTCTTTTTACAAGAATCTCCCTTTTCAATCTATATTTAATTAAGTCTGCTATTAAAACAATGTTGATTCCGTGTTTTACGGAAAATTTCTTTAAATCTGGAAGACGTGCCATCGTTCCATCATCTTTCATTATTTCACAGATTACACCTGCCGGATACAGCCCCGCTATTTTGCAAAGATCAATAGACGCCTCCGTCTGCCCTGGCCTTCTCAAAACACCTCCTTCTTTTGCTCTTAAGGGAAAGATATGTCCTGGACGGGCAAGATCAGATGGTTTTGTCTTGGGATCTATTGCAGTGAGAATTGTAGCAGCCCTGTCATAAGCTGAAATTCCAGTTGTGGTTTTATGTTTTGCCTCTATTGAAACACAGAATGCCGTTTGAAAACTTGATGTGTTGTTATCAACCATAAGGGGAATCTCAAGTTCATCAAGCCTTTCACCTGTCATAGAAAGACATATAAGCCCTCTTCCATAAGTTGCCATAAAGGCAATTTCTTTGTGCGTAATTTTCTCTGCGGGCATAAAAAGGTCTCCCTCATTCTCACGGTTTTCATCATCAACAATAATAAGCATCTTACCCTTTTTGATATCCTGAATAGCTTTTTCAATATAAACAATTGCCATATTATTAATACCCTTCTTCGATGAGTTTTTTTATTGAAAGATTGTCTTTCTTTTCAAGAAATGAGACTACAGTTCTACAAATTATGTCTGTTTCAATATTTACAGGCGCATCCTTACCAAGATTGTTCAAATTGGTTGATTTTAGAGTCTGGGGAACAAGAAATACAGTAATTATATCTCCTTCTATTCTGGACACTGTAAGACTTACTCCTGAAATGGCAATAGAACCCTTTGGTATTACATTTTTAAGGAGTTCTTCCGGAATTTTTATTTTTACCTCTGCCTCATCTCCCTTTCTTTCCACGGAAACAATCCTGCCAATACCTTCAATATGTCCCTGAACAAAATGCCCACCGAGAAAATCGCCTGGCTTCAGTGCCGGCTCAAGATTCACATAACAACCTTTTTTTAAAGAATTTAATGCTGTCCTTTTGAGTGTCTCCTCGCTGGCGTATGCAGAAAAAGAGTATTTTGTAAAGGAAGAAACCGTAAGGCAAACTCCATCCACACTTATACTATCCCCTAATTTTATTTCTTTTAATATTTTTTTGCATTTTACCGTAATTTCGCTTCCCCGCCCTTTTTTTACTATGTTCTCTAAAATACCAGTTTCTTTGACTATTCCAGTAAACACTTTCCATCTACCTCTAACGAAAAAATTACATCTCTCCCAGCTTTTTCAATCCTGCAATCTGAAAAATCAACTTTTTTGCTTAAGGGAAATCCAAGAGGTGGAGGAGCATTACCCTTGCCGAGTAGCATTAGAGAGACATCAACTGATATTCTGTCAACAAGATTCTCTTCTATTAAAACCGCGCTCAAATTCCCGACTGCCTCAACATATAGAGAAATAATCATTCTCTCTCTCAAATATTTTAGGAGCTCATAAATCATTTCTTTATAATCTCGACTGCTTTTGAAAAAGAGTGTCTTTATATTCTCCCCCTCTATTCTACTCACAATGCTTTTCAAAGAAGGCGGTCTTAAAATTATAATCTCTCCATCCTTTTCAGCAGTTTTCAAAAACTCCTCCGGAAAAGAATCAACCCCTTTAACATCAAGAACCACACGCAATATTTTCTTATTCTTCTTAAAGAGCCTTATATTCAGCTTTGGTCTGTCTCTTTTAATCGTTCCGGAAGTCACCAATATCGCATCTGATATAAATCTCTGCCTGTGAACTCTTTTGAGCACCTTTTCTGAACTCAAATATCCACCATCGGGAAGAGCAGTAACACCATCAAGCGATTGAGCCCATTTCAAATGGATATATGGTCTTTTTTTCCTGTAAAAAATGTGGTAGGGTCTATCAACATTTAAACATTCATTTTCCATAAAATTTTCATAGACTTCTATTTTGTTTTTTCTAAGTTCTTCCACTCCACCACCGCTCACTTCAGGATTTGGGTCTCTTACACCCATTATAACCCTTTTTATTCCACTTTCTATTATCGCCTTCGTGCAGGGAGGAGTTTTGCCGTATATCTGACAGGGTTCAAGAGTAACATACAGGTCTGCTCCTCTCGACCTACTTCCAGCATCCTTTATCGCTTCCACCTCCGCATGGTCTTTTCCAAACCCTGAATAAAATCCCCTTCCAACAATTCTGCCATTTTTTACAATAACCGCACCAACACAGGGATTGGGATGGGTTTTCCCCTCGCTTTTCCTGGCAAGGGAGATTGCAAGTTCCATAAACTTTTTTTCAGGAAAATTTTTAGACATCACTCAAAAAGTCCTTCGGCATACTCTTCTGGAGAAAAGGGAACAAGGTCATCAACTTTTTCACCAACACCCACATAACTTATCGGTATTTTCAATTCATCTACAATTGAAAGAGCAATTCCTCCTTTTGCAGTTCCATCAAGTTTAGTAAGTATGAGATCGGTAACTTTGATTTTTGAAACGAATTCTTTAGCCTGATTGAGCCCATTCTGTCCGGTAGTTGCATCGAGAACAAGACTTATCTCGTGTGGAGCCGTTGGAAACGCCTTTGAGGTTACCCTCGAAATTTTCTGAAGTTCCTCCATAAGGTTGTGCTTAGTGTGAAGCCTCCCCGCAGTGTCAATAAGACAAAAATCATAATTTTTCGCCTTTGCTTTTGAAACAGCATCAAAAGCCACAGCGGCTGGGTCCGCTCCCTCCATCTGTTTGACAATTTCGGTACCACTTCTTTCAGCCCAGATTTCAAGTTGTTCTGAAGCCGCAGCCCTGAATGTGTCACAGGCAGCAATTATTCCTTTTTCACCAGAATCCCTTCTTTTCTTTGCAATTTTCCCTATGGTTGTCGTTTTTCCTGCTCCATTAACCCCAACAAAAATATGTATGTGAGGTTTTTCAACATATTCAGAACTTTTTTTTGCGCTTAAAAGAATCTCTCTAATTCTCCTTACAAGCGCTTTTTTAGGTTCGTCTTCTTTCATCAAATCTTTTAAAAGTTTCTCCACTGTTGAAACACCAATATCGGCAAGAATCAATGTTTCTTCAAGCTCTTCTATGGTTTTTGCAGCTTCCTTTTTGTCCCTGAAAACAGCATCTATTGCCCTGCCAAAGGTCTCCCTTGTTTTATTCAGTCCCTGCCATATTTTTCCAAACATTTTTAGTCCTATTCTACTGGAAGTTTTGAAAGAATTTCCTTCGCCTTTAACCCATACTGTCCCTCAGGAGCAATTTTAATTACCTTGAGAAAACAGTTCCTGCCCTTCTCTATTTTTCCAAGTTTCACAAGGCTTTCACCAAGATAGTAGTAGATCTCAGGTCCATCTGTCTGTATAACGCTGTAGTATCCTTCTATCAAATCTGACGCTTTTTGATAATCTCCATAGGCAGATAGATAGTCCCCTCTGGAAAGCGCAACCTTGCCGAGTTTCACATAAACTCTGTAATCATTTGGGTTTTCTTCAGCAGCTTTTCTTAATGAGTTTTCAGCATCGTTAAAGCTCTCTTCTTCAAGATAAACCAGACCTAAGTTGTAGTAGGCATTAAATTTTGAGATTGGCGCTTCAGAGTTGATTATCTCTCTAAATTTGTTTTTTGCCTCTTCATATCTCTTTAGATTTAAAAGCGCTATCCCCTCAGCATTTAAAATGTCCATTCTTGCCTGAAGTTCACCGACCTCCTGAATCTCAGCTTTATTGAGCCAGGCAAGTGCCCTTTCATACTTTTTTTCACCAATGTAGTAAATACCTTTAGTGTATGAGTATTTTGCGTGTGGTTCGATCTTCATTGCAAGGTCAAGGTAGTGGTGTGCCGCAGGCATATTTCTCGCTCCTGCATATTCAAGAGAAAGATTGTAAGCCACCTCGCTACTTTTAATGTTTTCATCTCCCGGCAAAGGCTTGTATTCATCGGTGGCTGTAAAAGACCCGGCACCTTTTGATGGAAGTCTTGTTTCTTTTACAGCACAGCCTAAAAACAAAACAGTTAGAACAAAAAGAAGGGTCAACAACTTTTTCATTCCAGTACCTCGTAAGCGGTAAGAGTTTTAGATATACCTTTTACCTGCACATCTCTTATTTCTTCAGTTTTAAATTTTCCTTTTGTCATATTGTAGGTATTTTCTCCTATAACTATCTGCCCCGGTTTCGCAACATAGGATTGAAGTCTTGAAGCAATATTTACCACTTCGCCTAATACAGTGTATTCCATTCTGCGTGAACTTCCGATGTCCCCGGCAACTATCTTACCGCTGTTTATACCAACCCTGAAGTCAAGTTCTCTTTTATCACTGTTTTCAAGGTTGTATTCCTTCAGCGCTTTCTTCATTCCGAGAGCACATTTTATTGCCCTTTCGGCGTGGTCTTCACTGCTAACAGGAGCACCGAAAATAGCCATAACGCAGTCACCTATGAACTTGTCTAAGGTTCCCTCATTTTCAAAAATTACATCCGTCATTCGAGAAAGAAAACCATTTAATATTTTTGCAACATCCTTCGGCTCCATATTTTCACTCATAGATGTAAACCCGCACAAATCGGCAAAAAGAATAGTTGCCGTTAGCTCTCTCGCTTCAAGAACAGGCTCCTGTGAGGTTGATTCAAGAATTCTTCTTACCACGCTCGGAGAGTGATACCTTTCAAGCCTTGATTTGGCAAGCTTTTCCTCTTCAAGCTTTGTCCTCAGCCCCGCCTGATGGATTGCAATGGCACAAAGACCAGAAAGAGCTGAGAGTAAATCAAGTTCAAAATCACCATACGCTTTAACACGCAATGGAGTGTCAACATATATGAGCCCTATTGCTCTGTCTTCAACCATCAAGGGAACGCAAAGAGCCGATCTTATACCAAGAAGCCGTATTGACGCTCCTGCCTGAAACCTTTCATCAGTCTGCGCATCGTGGCAGAGTATTGCCACCCTGTCGTCAAACGATTTTTTTGCGATGGTCTGGCTTATTCTTATTGTATCCTGATTTTGATTTGCCTGCCTGATGATCTTTGGAATAAGTTGTTTCGATTTCTCATCGTAAAGAAGAATCACCCCTCTTTCGGCGTGAACCTGTTCAAAGATTATCTGCATTACTCTTTCAAGGACCTCTTCATATGTTACCGCTTCGATCAACTCCTTAGAAACATCAGCCAAACTGGACAGGATTTTCTGGTTACGCTGAAGTTTGCTTAATTCAAGCGTTTTTACCTTTGCAGCATCCCCTCCGCTCAACTCTCCTTTCAGCATTTCCCTTACTTCCTGAAGGGATCTCATTACAGTTCCCTCAGCCATATCACTTCTACCGTCGCCTTCAGTAATGCAAACCCTTTCAGAAGTATCCTCTACATATTTTAATGGGAAACTGCCCACCCTGATTAAATCACCATCTTTTAAGAGTTTTTCAGAAATTCTCTCATCGTTCACAAAAAGGCCATTTCTTGAACCAAGGTCTTTCAAAAAATAACCAACATCTCTTTTTTCAATCTGGCAGTGCTTTCTTGATATGGTCGGATCGAAAAGGATAAGGTCATTTCCTTCCATTCTTCCAATTGAAACGGAATCTGATTTTATTTCAAATTCATGTTCTTCCTCTCCAATCCTGTATAAAAGGCAGGGCATTGAACTCCTCCAAAACAAATTATAACATAGAAGAGAAGGGTAAAAAAAAGGGCGGCCATCAGGCCGCCCTTTCAACGAAGCTGGTCTTTTTTAGCGTGTGTAGGAAAATTCGTTGGACACACCGCCATCAGGGTTTTCAACTGTGATTTTCACAGTCACACCCTTCGGGCACATTGCTTTTAGTGCTGCACCTTTCTTTGCTACAACATGGGTTGAGTCTTTGTAGGTTACATAAGGAACTGCAACACCATTAATCTTTACAACGCAACCTGGTTTAAATTTTGAACCATAGATGTGCAGTCTGAAGGGGTTGGTTGCCTTTGTTACGCTTGTAATTACAGGATTTTCAATTACATTACCACTTACGGTAATTGCAACTGAACCTGTTGCTGTTGCTCCGGTGTTGTCAGTTACCGTAACTGTAGCAGTATAAGACCCAGCAGTGGTGTAGGTGTGGGTTATAAGATTGCCTGTTCCCGTCTGTCCGTCACCGAAATCCCATGCATAGGTATAAGGTTCCTGTCCACCTGTTACTGAGGCAGCAAGAACTGTTGCAAGCGGTGCGTTTCCGGATGCTGGAGCCGCTGTGGCGGTAACGGTCATTGAGACATAGGAAACAAGGTTGAAGGAAACAATTGGGGTTCTATATGGTCCGCAGCTGCAGGAACCGCTTTCCCACACAACCGCCGTAAGAATATGGTCACCGTAAGGAACACTGGTGGCGTCCCAGGTGAAGGAAAATTCGCCAGATTCATCCTTTGTTGTTGCTGAACCAATCAATGTTCCTGTTGCAATTATCTGAGGAATGGTGGTGGTGTCAGTTGAATCAAGGTAGAATTTTACTAGATTTACCGGCCTTGCGGCTAATTCATTATGCATTTTTGCAGCAACTCTTATTGCGGAACCTTTTACAATGTCACCAGACATTGGGGCAGTTATGTAAGGCTGAGGCCCATCGTTGTCAACGGTAAATGTCCAGGAAGACTGTCCGTTAAGATCTTTATAACCATGAAGTCCACAGTCGTCTGCAACTCTTATTTCAAGTGTGTGAGAACCATCAGCAAGTGCTGTCGTGTCAATACAGATGTACTGATCCCACCATGGATTGGCATCGCCGTCAAGAAGACCAATTGGAACGGGATAAAGAACCCATGAGCCGCCGTCAATTCTGTAGGCAATCTGGCTTACATCGTCAATAGGTTGAGTATCCGCAGGTGCTTCGTTGTGGTAAGGTTCTGCGTCATCACGCACATAGCCGGAAACCTTGAAGCAGAGGTCACCGCACACTATCCATGCGCCAGCAGGATCACAAATACCGCCCACTGGAGGTTCATTGCAGCCATGATCCCAGATAATTTCATAGGATGGAGGCAGATTGATGGCGTAGGTTAAAGGTGTATCATAGATTAAGGTGTTGCACCCAGAATCTGTTACTTCAACTCTTATCGGTGAAGGACCTGTTCCTATATAAATCCATTTTGTCGTATCCCAGTTATATTCATAAACACCGTTCTGTCCAGCAGGAGTGCTTGAGGTCATAGTTTTTATTGTTTGCCATCTGTGTCTCTTACCATCATAGAATTTGAATACAACTTTGGTTATTGCTGTTGTGGTGTCGCTTACTGTAACAGAAAGTTTAACCGTTCCCTGGAGCCAGCCACCTGTTGGGTCAGGAAGGTGCCCGGCAACATCAGAAACCGCAGGAGGCGTTATGGTAGGACCTGAAACAACCGTTGGCATATCAACATCGGGATGGAACGAGAGAGCACCAGTTCCAAACCAGTCAGTTGCGTAGTAAACATAGTCACCCTGAGAGTTCATTCCAGTAAGAAAATCAATGGGCATAACACCAGGCTGCGGAGGAAAGGAGGGAACATAGTGAGGAGCTAAAGGATCTGTTCCAACATCCACTACAAATATTGCTGGATAATGATAAACTAAGTGATCCCCATATACAGCGATATATTGACTATTTATCTGTGCAAGTCTCGTCCGATCAAATGGGGGGTATGCCATGTCAGACCAGTTATAATGCCCAGGAAGGTCTGTTACACCGGTTCTGTTAAGATCAAAATAGATGTTTGGAGAAAGCGACAGCATTCTAGCGGGATAGATAGTTCCAATTGCATTTGTAGCATAAGCCATCTGTCCAACAGTTACAACATCAAATAGAGGAATACCTAAATTGACCGAACCTGAATCAGTAAGTGCTGCGCCGTCAAAGTAGAAGGTGTAAAGAAAACCATCGTCGCTTGTTACAGCAAGGAAGAGTTGATCGGGGTAAGATGGATGGTCAAAAGATTTGACCATTGTTGCCCCACCACCATTTAGCAATATTTCTTCGTCAATTAAAACGGGAGCAGAAGGATTAGTTACATCAACAAGCTGGACGGAATTGGTGGTACCTATAACAAGCATATCACCGAGCATAATGAGTCTTTGAACTATTGCACCACCCGTGTCGTAGGGATTTGTTGTTGAAACAACTTTTGGGTTCAGCTTGTCGGTAACATCGATAACCCACACATATTGTGAATTATCTGTGGTAACATAAACATAATTACCATCATTGGAGACAGCCGCATACCATATACCTGCTCCACCTGTGAAATCCCAGAGGTGGCTGTAAGTAACTGGATAAGTGGGGTCTGTGTTATCAATTATTCCAAGACCCGCGTATCCGCTTGGAACATACAGGTAGTTGCCATTGGGAATTACATCCAGAGCAAGACCACCTGTCCAGTATTCTCCGGTATTCTGGAAAGTTCCACCCGAAGCGTCAGCAAAAAATCTCGCCCCGCCTTCCTGACAGGCTACAACACCAGCACCGCCGATATAGGCTCCATCGAGCGTAGCATAACCTGCAGTTGTTCCGAAAAATCCTGATTTCAAATGGGTTTCAAACTGGTCGGTCCAGAGCCCTACTCTGTTCTGGTAGTGGGTAAGAAGAATATTATTATCCGCTCTTTTCATTGAAACAACATCGTAGGAATCGTCGTGTTGAACCCTTACATAGTAGTTGTTTGCAGGATCGTGCAGATTTGGAACATGGTAAATGGAAATCCACGAAGCATCATCCTGCCAGGTTGGCCATCCAAAAACCCAGTTCATAAGTATCCAGTTGTAGCTCTGCCACGCTTCAAAGTTACCATAAAGGTATTCATCTTTGTAGAAAATCAAACCTGTATTGAATTGACCATAATTACCTATACTACCATAATCCTCAAATGAACCAATGTATGTTGGTGGAGCACACATAAGGTCTGAAACATCCCAGAACTCATAGTAACCACTCCACCAATCACCGCAGATGGCAACTTTCTGTTCATCGTCGATGTGAATATCCCAGAACCATCCTCCATTGAATGGAACAACATCCCATACATACTCGTAAGTTGCAGGATCCCATACCGTCAACCCCCCCGAATAAGCCCAGTCTGTAAGAATCCAGTATGAATCATCAGGGCTTGGATAGGCATCAAGAAATCCGAAATAGGCACCTGGACCATAGGAAAGCCACATCGGGTTTAAAGGATCCGATACATCAAAAGAATAGGTATAAAACAAAGAAAAAACAAGGGCAATACCATTGTGAATACGAATTCTTAAAGGAACATCGCCCCACCACCATTCAACGGGGTGGGTTGGATCGCTGGCACTTGCAAAATAGAGGTTGCCACCTGCACCCCAGACAATCGCATTTCCATCGGTATCTGCAGTCCATGCAGGACCGCCCATCCAGTAGTAGCCGTTATCGCAAAGACTTTCAGGAGTGGGAATACCTTTTTTAGCATTAACCGCTTTCTGAAACTCTTTAAACGCAGGACGGCTAAAATCAGGATTGGCTTTGAAGTCTTCACGGCTTAAAGTAACATCGTGCGCTCTTCTGGCAATGTTCTGACTGACATGCCTTGATTGAAATTCCTCTCTGCTCGGGAGCTGCCCTTTTTCTTTTGCAAAAGTCATCCCGGCAAAGAGAAGGGCCATAATTACTACGACCCCTAAAAACCAGTACCTTTTAATCTGTTTCATCTCTTTACCTCCTTCATTTCATCTAAAAAACTTAACAGGACCAACTTCGTTTGAATTTTTAAAACCTGCTTCGGATCTCCTCTTACATTCGGCCATTTTCTCGACCTTATCTCTTTCTTTATCAGTCTCACCATTTCTCTTCCCTCCTCCATAAATAAGGGATAAACCTTTCACCACGTTCGGGATTATATCTAAGAGTAAAGCAAAAGTCAAGGGGTATTTTGTTTTTCAATTTTCTTTCAAACACCTCCTTTCTACTTCACTATTTTATTATACCTTCTATAATCGATTTTGTCAAGTTTGTATAAACCAGTTGACTGAAGGTAGGTTATACACTAAACTATCCCCCTGGAGGAAGAAATTGGATAATAAGAAGGACAAGAAAATACCCGTTGATTTTGACCTGGGACCAGAAGATTTCTGCGAAATGGCAAATCAGTTCGCTTCGCAGGGTAAATATGAGGAGGCGATAAAACTTTACGAAAGAGCAATAAAAATTTACCCCGAAAGTCTTGCACTCAAGATAAATCTTGGAAAAACAAGAAATCTTCTTAAAGAAAAAGAGGATGAGGAAAAAAATAGGCTTCTTGACAGATTCAAAGATGAAAGAACAAGAAGAGACAGCCTTTCGAGTCAGTTTACTTCAATGGGAGTAATTTTTCTGAGCAAAGGTTTAGAGACAAAGGCACAGGAGTGCTTCAAACTTGCCCTTTTCCACAATCCAAACAACTCTTTTGCCCGTCTCGAACTTGCCAGAACCTACTACAAAAACAACGATTTTGCAAATTGCATAAAAGAACTGAAATTTGCAATTTCCGTCGATCCTTTCCTCTCAGAAGCTCACTCTCTTTTAGGGAGGGCTTTTTTCTATCTTAAAAATTATAAGGCGGCTTTGAATTCAATAGTCGATTCAATGATTCTTGACAATGCAGCTCACAGGCAGAGCCCTTCTGAAATTCACGAAAAATTCAAGTACCTTCTTGAAAAACTTGGTATTCATAACAGAGTGGAAAGAAACGACCTTGCAAAAAGCAGGCTTGAACTTTTCAACAGGTGCGTCCAGAAACTTGACCTTGAAAAAGAATCAGTTCTTGGAAAATCGGGAATCAAGGGTGTAAAGGAACTGATGAAGCCGAAGGTGGAGGAATCCATCAGACAGGACCTTTTAAATCTTGCTCTTCGACTGAGGTTCTTTTCTCTGCTTAAAGAAATGAGTGACGAAAATCTTTTTACAATAGCAAAAAAGGTAAGGGAACTTTCCCTGAAAGCTGGAGAAGTAATTTTTGATGAAAATGACGAGGGAGATGACCTTTATCTTCTGGAAAAAGGTTCGGTTAAAATTAAAAAGGAGACTCCTTTTGGAGAGCAGATTTTGTCCCGTATAACGGAAGGTGATTTCTTCGGTGAAATGAATTTTATAGATCCTGCCACAAGAAGCGCCGAAGCCGTATGCGAAGAGGATTGCCAGCTTTTTGCTGTGAAAAGAAGCGGCCTTGAGCATCTTTTTGAAAAAAGCAAGGAAGTGGCAGTCCATTTTTACTGGCAGTTCTGGAAATCTCTTTCCAAAAGAACAAGAGAGGCAAATAACCTTCTTAAGACTTTTTTTGAAGGAAGCACCGCTTCTCCCAAACCACCTTTGAGTCAGGAAGAGATTTCACGTTCAAAATCAATATCCATTGAACTTGACAGAAAAATACAGCTTCTTCAGGACAGAGGTCTTTCTTCAAAAGAACTCAGACTTCTGGCTGCTTTTTCCAGAGAGGAACTTTACAACAAAGACGACCTTATCTTCAGAGAGGGAGACCCCGGTGATAAGCTCTATATAATCCTCGACGGCAAGGTCAGAATAACAAAGAATATTCCTGGAGCAGGAGAAGAAGCTCTGGCGATACTTGAAAAAGGCGATTTCTTCGGAGAAATGGCGCTTATAGACAATGAGTCTCGATCTGCAGACGCAAAGGCACATATCAATGGAACTACTGTTCTTACAATATCAAGACAGGTTCTTAATGAAATACTATCCGTTGACATCGAATCTGCGTATCAGTTTCTTTCAATACTTTGCAGGATTTTAACGCAGAGATTGAGGGAAATAAACCTCAAGATAATTCAATGGAGACTTATGTCGGGGGGATTTTGATATTTCCCCCTCATCAGTAAAATGAAGATATACACTTCAAAAGAGATGCAGGAAATTGATAGAATCTCCATAGAAGAGGGAAAAATCCCCTCTCTTGTGCTTATGGAAAATGCGGCAAAAGCGGTTGTAAAAGAGATACTATCAAATTTTCCAGAAGAAGTTATAAAAAATTGCCTGATTGTGGCTGGAAAGGGAAACAACGGGGGGGACGGAATTGCGGCAGGAAGAATTTTGCGTCACCTTGGCTTTAATCCATCTCTGTTTGTTATAGGAGATTTTGAGGAACTGTCAAAAGATGCTAAGGTTCAGGCAAAGAGATATTCCGTTTTAGGTGAAATCTTTTACTCTTCTTCTTCTGACGGCTTCCCAGAAAACCTGAAACACCTCTCAGGCAAGAGTTCACTTATAATTGATGCAATACTTGGAACAGGCACAAGAGGAAAGGTATCAGGTATATATGAAGAAATTATAAATTTAATTAACGATTTTTCCGGTTATGTCGTTTCAATAGACATTCCCTCTGGACTGAGTGGAGATTCCTTTTTTCCTCAGGGAGTAGCCATAAAAGCAGATTTGACCGTCACCCTGGGAGGACTCAAATTACCACTTGTTTCCCCTGAATGCGAGGAGTTCTGCGGAAAAGTTGTCAGGGTTGACATAGGGCTTTCTGAAAAGGGATTTGAAAAGGTTTCCCCATCTGCAGAAACAATAGACTTCGATTTTGTAAGGAAATTTTTTCCTGAAAGGAAAAACACCATCCATAAAGGGACTCTGGGGCACACCCTCATCATTGCAGGGGGAAGGGGAAAACCGGGAGCAGCAATTTTAACGGCAAAAGGCGCTTTAAGGGCAGGTTCAGGACTCGTTACAGTTGGTATTCCTGAATCTCTTGCTAATTTTGTTACCACCGCAGTTCCAGAAGCAATGACCCTTCCACTTAAAGAAACAGAGGAAGGGACCATTTCTTTAAATTCTTTAGAAAAAATATTGTCCTTTTCAAAAAATGTTGACGCTGTTTGCATTGGACCCGGCCTTTCAACACAAAAGGATACATCAGAACTGGTTCGCTTCCTTTATAAAAATCTGAAAACCCCTGCAGTTTTTGATGCGGATGGGGTAAATGCTTTTGAAAAAAATAGAGATGCTTTAAAATATTTTGATGGCGAGAGAGTTTTAACCCCACACCCCGGTGAATTTGGAAGAATGGTAAATTTAAGTTCAAAAGATGTTCTTAGAGACAGATACTCCCTTATCAGGCAATTTTGCAAGGAAAAGGGGCTAACGACGCTACTTAAGGGCTATAGAACATTAGTTTGTAATAAAAATGGATTCTTAAGAATCAACACAACCGGCGGCGGGTATATGGCTGGTCCGGGAATGGGTGATGTCCTTACCGGTATTATTGGAGCTCTTCTTGCAAGGAAACCTGACAGTTTCGATTCTGCTTCAGCAGCTGCCTTCTGGCATGGTCTATCGGCTCAACTTGTTTATGAACAGAAAGGGAACGGAATTTTTGCTTCTGAGGTTGCAGATTTTCTTCCAGTAGCAGAATCATTATTAAGAAATGGTTATAGAGCTTAAAACACTCAACGATACAAAAAAGTTAGCCAGCAGAATTGCAAAAAAAATTAAATGCAACGAGCTAATTCTGCTTTCCGGGGATCTGGGGAGCGGAAAAACTACTTTTACAAGATATTTGATAATGGCTCTCGGTTTTCCTGAAGATACAGTAAAAAGCCCCTCTTTCACCATAGTGCAGGAATATCTACATCACGGCAAAAGTGTTTATCACATAGACCTTTACAGAATAGAAAAAGAGAGCGAACTAAAAGAACTCGGGCTTGAAGAGATTTTAAGCGAGCAATCTCTCGTTATTGTTGAATGGCCTGAGGCAGGGAAAAAAATATTCGAAAACTGTGGAAGAGAAACATTAAAAATCAATTTTTGTTTTAATAAGGGAAGAAGAAGTGCTTATTTGACAAATTTGAACATTTAGTTCATATTGTAAATCTGGAGGTTTTTGATTGGCAGAAGGTTCAACTTTAAGAATTGACAACTTTCCGCTCGATGATTTTCTTGTGATATTGAATCAGCACGAAAGAGATGTTAGAAAGGGCTATCTTCCGAGAGCCTCCTTTCTTAAGGAATTCAAACTTGAGTGTCTCTGGGCAGGCGACGGGCTAAATTCACCTGTCCATATTTCGATTTATTGCCTTGACGAATTGGAAACTTTGAGTGATACTCTTGAAACCTTTATTATTGTCTCTTCAAGTTCAGAGGCAAGCAGAGCTATAATTCCTTTCTCAAAGAGACTTAAGGATGCTCTTTTGTCAATCAAGGAAAATGTCTTATTCAGAATAGACCCGAGGTATGGGGCTGTCCACGGCTCAGCCGTTGAGCCAATTGACTTATCAATTAAGTGGGATAAACCTGGAATTTATACCGCTCTCTATTTGACTTCAGATCCAGCTTCACCCTCGCTTGCCGTTTTGGAGTATGTTCCACCGGGAAACCAAAAAAAGTTTTCCTCGCTCTTTGAAAAGTACAATGGGGTTCCCCCCAAGAAACCTTCGTTCTGGTTAAGCGCACTTGGAAAGTTGACCGGCAAGAACACCGCCTCATCAAAAGAACAAACAAGGAAAATAAATTACAAAATTGCGAGGACACTTATAACTTTTCTTCAGAAGGAAAGGGCTATGTCTGGCACGATTTCTTTAATTTACAAAAACATCGAGCCGGAAGATGTTCCAAATCTTCTTATTGACAAAATGTACATTGTGACCGCCAAGGGTGGTTCTGATAGGTTTTTTGGAACTCTTGCAGATTTAATGTAATGAAAAAAATGATCCTTCTTGGCTTCTTATTTGTTTTATCTTTCTCGACTTTTTCAATGGAACTTGTCGTTTTTGCTTCCGAAAAAACCATTGTGGCTGAGAAGATAGAGTTTAACGATGATTTTGTCACTCTTTATCTTCCCGGCGGGAATAAAATGGGATGTCCAAAAGACCAAATAGTGAAAAGTTACTCAGGCTACATTCCCCCTCCCAGCGAGAAAGAGCCAGAAAAAAGCCTTCCAGCTGAAATTCCTTACAGAGAAATAATCGCAAAGGTATGCCAGAAGGAGGGTCTTGATGTTAAACTCGTTGCTGCAGTCATCAAAGTTGAATCCAATTTCAATCCCGGAGCCATTTCCCCTAAAGGGGCAAAAGGGCTTATGCAATTGATGCCTTCTGTTGAGAAAGATTACAAGGTCAAAAATGTCTTTGATCCATACGAGAATATTTCTGCAGGGGTTAAATATTTGAAGCATTTGATTGATGAATGTTGTGGAGACCTTGGCCTCGCACTTGCAGCCTACAACGCAGGGCTCAAAAGGGTCAAAGATGCGGAAGGTCTTCCTGATATAGCAGAAACTAGAAACTATGTGGCAAAGATTTTAACAATTTATCCTACTCTATAAATTTAGCCAGAGAGTCGCAATTCAAACCAATTTGACATCCGTCGTTTAAGAATCCGTAGCCGAAGATACCTATCCTCGCTTAGGCTGTGATATGTATCCCAGCCTACGGTCGAAATTGATTTGCCTACCGTTGATGTCAAATCGGTAAGAAGCTCCTTATGACCCCCTTTACGAATTTAAATATATTTGTAAAATCCTTGTTTGTTCTATACCATATTGGCTTTTTAACATTTTCCCTGAAACTAATATCTTCAAAGTTTCTGGAGAGCCTTATCCATCCTTTCAAGACCCTCCTCAAGATTCTTCATTGAAGTTGCAAAGGAAATTCTGATGTGGGAAGGTGCAAAAAAAGCCTCGCCAGGAACAACAGCAACATTTGCTTCATTCAAGAGATAATATGAAATGCCATAAGTATCTTTTACCATTTCACCGTTATATTTTTTAGATAGAAATTTTTCAATGTTGGGCATAACATAAAAAGCACCTCCTGGATTAGAAACCGACACACCGTTAATCTTCCTCAACCTTTCGACAACAAAATTCTTTCTTTTTTCAAATTCACTCCTCATTATTTCAACTTCTTTAAAGCACGATTTGAGCGCTGTAACAGCTGCTTTCTGAACAAAAGAAGTGGCATTGGATGTGCTATGTGATTGGATTCTGGAACAGGCAGAAATTATTTCCTCAGGACCTGCAGCATAACCGAGCCTCCACCCTGTCATAGAAAACGCCTTAGAAAATCCATTTATCAAAACAGTTTTCGACCTGATATCCTCATTAAGAGAAGAAAATGATGTAAATTTTTCTCCATCATAAATTAGTTTTTCATATATCTCATCAGAAATGACCCAGATATTTTTTTTCAAACAGAGCGATGCTATTTCCTCAAGTTCCTCTCTCGAATAGACTGCGCCTGTTGGGTTGCACGGGTAGTTCAGAATAAGCGCTTTTGTTTTATTCGTTATAGAATTTGCTAAATCGCTTATTCCCATTTTAAAATCATTTTTTTCTTTTGTTTTTACAAAAACTGGTTTCGCCCCTGCTATTTTAACCTGATCAGGATAAGAAACCCAGCACGGCGTAGGAATTATTACCTCATCTCCCTCCTGAAAAAGAGCAAGAGCAACATTGAAAAGGCAATTTTTGGCTCCGGGAGAAACTATTATTTCTTTTTCTTTGTATTTAACATTGTTCTCTTTTTCAAGTTTTTCAATGATTGCTTTTTTAAGTTCTGCAATTCCATCATTTGCCACATATTTTGTAAAATTTTCCTCTATTGCCTTTATTCCCGCTTTCTTTATGGGCTCGGGTGTTGGGAAATCAGGCTCCCCTACTGAAAAATCAATGATGTCAACGCCCTTTTTCTTCAACTCCTGAGCTTTTGCACTAATTTTTAAAGTGGGGGATACCCCAATTTTACTAACTCTTTCTGATAACATTTTTGTACCCCTCAAAAAAACCTTTCCTTCAATATTTCATTATTTAGACACAAAGACGCATAGAGTTCATTTTAAGCCAAGAGAGATAAAAAGGCAAATCTCGTTTGAATATATTATCTGAAATTTTCTGGAATAAGGTAATTTAATGAAGTTACTGAAAACCATTTTCCGATTTGTTTTAATACACTTACCAGCACATATGTCCAAAATAAATTTTGACAGAACCATCTAAGAAGTCAAGAAGAAAAATGTCAAGACTATTGAGAAACACTCCGTTGCGAGTGCTCACTAACCGTGTCATTGCGAGCCCCTCTCTAAAATTGTCATTGCGAGTGCCCCTTTGAAGCCTTCTCTTACGAAGCAATCTCCCTCTTTAAAAAACAATGCAGTCATTGCAAGCGCTCCTTCGAAGGAAAGCCCCCCGAAGCAATCTTCCTCTCTCACAAAGCCGAAACGGAAAGCCTTAAAGGGGTGGTTCAATGGAGGTTTGCAAAAATTATTTAATCTTTTTGCGGTTTTTCCACTGCCATTTTAAAGAACATTTCTAATTAGTTTAAGAGAGGAAATTATCATATAGCTTTGACAGGGGATTTATGGAAATTGTTCGACAGGTTTTTTTTTAAACACCACCCATTGAACCCGAAACCTATCAGCCGAGCCTTTTTGAGAACTAATTGGAGAGCATAATGACATATACAGCCCTAAAAACAGTGAGCCTCGTTTTCAAGCCTCCAAAAACCTCGTCCAGAACCCTCAATTTTTCATGGTTCCGTTTCCACTTTCAAATTATCCTCAACAGCAGTGACTTACCAGTATTAAATATTTGGAGTATAATTACTTTGCGGAGGTTGTTATGTCACTAAGGAAACTTGCGGCAATTTTATCCCTTCTTTTTCTTTTTACAGGCTGTTGTTTTGATTTTGGAGACAAAGAAAAAAAGTTTAAAAAGAGGGTTCTCTGTGCACATCGAGTCAACAATGACAACTCCCTTTACATTCTAAAAAATGGTGCTTTCTGTTGTCCTAAGCTTCCTGAGGAGATAAATGATTTAACCTCGGCAAGGGCTTTTTACTACAAAAAAGCTCTGGAGATTGGCCCTGAAAGAGTTGACGGATGGGCTTCTCTCGGACAGACATACTGGGATGGCTGGAAATTCAAGGAGGCAATTGAAGCATACAAAATGGCTCAGAAGCTCTCACCCAATACAATTTCATTTATAATTGCTCTAAACTCACTTTGCCGAATAACTAAAGACTTTAAAGGGTCAGAAGAGTATCTTTCTCTCCTTCAAAAAATTGATTTCCCTGACAAAGAAAAAACTGTTTGTTACCTTAAAGGAAAACTTCTTTATGAAAAAAAAGAGTACGATGAATCTCTTAAATTTTTGGAAAAGGCAAAAGAGTTGCTTGAAAGTAAGAGCCCATCACATTTTTTAAGTAATTCGCCATACACCATAAACGATATCTATTTTTATCTTGCTCAACTTTATTTAAAGAAAAACGAACTTCAAAAAGCCCATGAACACTTTCTCGTTTTCATCCAAAAAGAGCAACATCCAGATTTTGTTGATATTTATAAGAAGTCGCTTCAAGAAACGGCAGGGGAGCAGATTTTACTCTATGACGATATAGAAGATAAATGGGCAAGAACCCATCAGTAATTTATTTTTATTGTAAATTGTGGGATAATTCCATTTTATTGTTCACCGTTTTTTAGGAGGATAAAATGATCAACAAAGAACCTGAATTTGTCTGGCATTATTTTGAAGAACTATCAAAGATTCCGAGACCAAGCGGTATGGAGGAAAAAGCTTCAGAGTTTGTGGCAAATGTAGCCAAAAATCACAATCTCCCATTTAAAAAGGACAAAGTTGGCAATGTTGTCATACAGGTTCCTGCAACAAAAGGTTTTGAAAAAAGTCCTGTTGTAATACTTCAGGGGCATCTTGATATGGTTTGCGAAAAAAACAGTGGAACAAAGCACGACTTTACAAAAGATCCAATAAAACTGATCGTTCAGGGTGATATTGTGAAAGCTGACGGCACAACACTTGGAGCAGACAATGGAATTGGTGTTTCTATGGCTCTTTCCCTGATCGATGATAAAAAGGCAAAACACGGTCCTCTCGAACTACTATTTACAGTTGATGAAGAAAGAGGACTTAAAGGAGCAAATTCCCTTTCTCGAGACTTTGTTACCGGTAAAAAACTAATCAATCTTGATACTGAGGAAGAGGGCGCTATTTATATTGGTTGTGCAGGTGGCACCGACACTGTTTTAACCCTCAATATTTCAAGGGAAGACAGTAAAGGTAAATGCTACCAGATCAAAGTTTCAGGTTTGAGGGGCGGACATTCTGGTGCAGATATCCACGAAGAAAGAGGAAACGCAAACCAGATTCTGGCGAGGGTTTTGAAAACTCTCTCTGACAAGGGAATTGAATATCAGATAGCTTCTCTTCAGGGTGGTTCAAAGAGAAATGCCATTCCGAGAGAAGCATTCGCAGCAATTTTTATGGATGCTCATTCTCTGCCTGCTGTTTCTAAAATAATAAAAACCTTGAATTCCACAATGAAATTTGAATTGAGAAATGTTGATGAGGGAGTGACCATAAAAATAAAAGATTTGCAAAAAGCAGAACTAAAGCCATTCTCTGAAAAGTCAAAGAAAAAAGTGCTCAACCTTCTTTTTTCAATCCCTCACGGAGTCATTTCCTACGACAGGGAAATAGCAGGTCTTGTTGAAACATCAACAAATTTTGCAATAATAGAAACTGAAGAGAAGAAACTTAATATTATTACTTCCCAGAGGTCAAATATTACCTCAAGAATGGAATGGGCTGTTGAAAGAGTAAGAATATTAGGAGAACTCGCAGGAGCCAAAGCCACAAGTTCAGGAACATATCACGGATGGACTCCAAATTTAAAATCTGAACTTCTTCTTCAAGCCAAAAAGAGCTATAAAAAATTATCTGGAAAAGAACCGATGGCAAAAGCAATTCACGCAGGTCTTGAATGCGGATTGTTTGGAGAAAAATTTCCAGGTCTTGATATGATTTCCTTGGGACCAACTGTTAAAAATGCTCATTCTCCAGATGAGTATGTTTCAATCTCTTCTGTGGATAGGACCTACAAATTTCTTAAGGAGATTCTTCTCGATCTGGCAAAAGAGAAGTAGTCTCCTTGTGCTTTATGGGAATAAGTAGTGTTCTTGTAATCCGTCTTTCCTCTATGGGTGATATTATAAGAGCGGTTCCTGCTCTTAAATCTTTAAAAGAAAATTTACAAAGAGTTGTGTTTTTAACAGAGGATAGATTTTTGGAAACTGCAAGGTTGTTCCCCTATTATGACAGAGTTATCCTTTTTCCAAGAAAAAACTTAAATCCTTTTACTTTGAAAAAATTTTTTTCAGAACTCAGAAGTGAAAAGTTTGATCTGACTCTTGATCTACACGGAATTTTTAAATCAGCAATTATTTGTTCACTCTCAAAGTCCCGGAAAAAATTCGGTTATCCGAGGAAATTTTCAAAGGAATTTTCCCACCTTTTTTATAAGGAAAAAATTGATTGCGGAGATACTCCTTTCATTTCGAGGTTTGAAAGATACAATTTTGCCCTAAAACAGATTGGAATTACACCTCCTAAACAGGATAAGTTTTTTAACCCCTATCTTTCTGATGAGGCAATAAATTTCGCAGAAGATTTTATGAAAAAAAACAATCTTCAAAAGGGAAACTTCGCCTTTCTTTTTGTAGGGGCAAGCAGGAAACAAAGATTCAAGAGGTGGCCCCTTTTCAGGTTCAACAAACTTGCCGAATTGCTCGAAAAAGAAATGAATCTAAAATCCGTTTTTTCTTATGGTCCAGATGAAAAGGAATTTGAAAAAAAAATGGAAAGAAAATTTACCATTTTAGAACCCTCTGGCTTGATGAAAACAGCGGCTGTAATTTTGAATTCCTCTCTCTTTATAGGGGCTGATACAGGACTTATGCACCTTTCTGCAATCTCGGGAATAAAAACCGTAACAGTTATAGGCACGACAAATCCGGTTATAAATAAACCTTATGGAACTCTTGCCAGGATCGTCTACAAAAATAATATCTTCAAAGAATGCAAGGGTGATTTATGCTCTCACGGTAATTGTATGGGATTAATAACGGAATATGATGTTTTTGAAAAGGTGAAAACCCTCTTTGAAAGGTAAAATGCTTTTTGACACTCACTGCCACCTTGCAATGGATGACTTTGAAAAGGACCTTGATGGTGTTATCTCGAGGGCAAAAAACAATAATATTGAGATGGTCACAGTTGCTGCCTCGCCAGACGAATGGGGAAAAAGCATAGAAATAGCAGGCAAATTTAATATTTTTGTTGCTCTCGGCTTTTCACCTCACGATGCAAAATTTTTAAACGAAGAATCAACCGAACTTCTCAAAAAATTTTTAAGCACAAAACGGGTTTCCGCAATCGGTGAGACAGGTATTGATTATCACTATTTCATTTCGACAAAAGAAGAGCAAATAATGGCATTTGAAAAACAAATTATCATGGCAGAAGAGTTCAATCTTCCATTAATTATTCATTCAAGAGACTCCTTTGATGATACTCTGGCGTTACTTAAAGAAGTTAAAGTTCCTGTTGTTATTCACTGTTTCACATACGGGGTAAAAGAGGCTGAAGAATTTCTTAAAGCAGGATTTTATATCTCTTTCTCAGGAATAGTGACTTTTAAAAACGCAGACAAAATAAAAGAGGCTGCAAAAATAGTTCCGGAGGACAAAATGCTTATTGAGACAGACTCTCCCTATCTGGCTCCAGTTCCTTTTAGAGGAAAAAGGTGCGAACCTTTGTTTGTAAAAGAAACAGCAAAGTTTCTTGCTCAATTTCTCTCCAGAAATGAAGAAGATTTCTTTCAAAAAACCCTTGACAACTCAATTATGTTTTTCAGACTCAAATAAAGCCATCCCTACTTTGATTGAAAATAATGGGCGGCTGGAATGGGGGGGTATTCCGCCGCCCTTGGAGGGACTCGGTTACTAAAATCGCTACACAATTACCGAGTTACTAATAATATAATTTCAATTTTTTTAAAATGCAAGGGCATCAAAAGCTCTTGCCTTTAAACCTTTTCAAGTGCCCTTTTCAAATCTTCACTTAGATCTTCGAATGATTCGCAACCAACCGAAAGCCTTACAAGGCCGTCTGTTATTCCCGCTTTAATCCTTTCTTCTCTTTTTACTCCCGAATGGGTCATAGAAGCAGGATGTTGAATCAAACTTTCAACTCCTCCGAGAGAAACCGCAAGTGTCATAATTTTTACACTATTTAGAAGTTTTTTCCCCGCTTCAAAACCTCCCTTTAATTCAAAAGAGATAAGTGCCCCAGGGCCATTCATCTGCTTTTTGATTACTTTTTTAATTTCTGGATCTTTTTCAAATTCTGGGTAAATTACTTTCTGAACAGCCTTATGATTTTTAAGAAATTTCGCAACCTTTCTGGCATTTTCCTGAGCGCTGAGAACCCTAAGAGCAAGCGTCTTAATTCCCCTAAAAACAAGATACGCCTGATGGGGATCCATTGTTCCACCTAAATGCTTAAGGGTCTTTGAGACCTTTTCTTTCAAATCCTCATCGTTGAAAACAATTATGCCACCTACCACATCTGAATGGCCATTTAAAAATTTTGTTACAGAGTGAAGAACAATGTCAGCACCTAAAAGAAGTGGTTTTTGAAGAATTGGACTTAAAAAAGTATTGTCAACAGCAAGAATTGCCTTATGTTTATGAGCATAATCTGCACACCATTTAATGTCAGAAATTCTAAGAGTTGGATTGGTTGGAGTTTCAATGTATAATATTTTAGTGTTTTTCTGAAATGCCTTCTCAACCTCTTTTTTACGGCTTGTGTCAACAAATGTGGTGGTAATTCCAAACCTTTGAAGCTCATTTTCAAGAAAAACCCTCGTTGCTCCGTAAAGGGCAGAGCTTGCAACGATGTGGTCCCCTGCCGAACAGAGTGCAAAAAATATCGTTGAGACCGCGGACATTCCTGTTGATGTTGCTAATGCATACTTTCCACATTCAAGAGATGCTACAGCGTTTTCGAGAGCATTTATTGTGGGATTGCCAAGTCTTGTGTAAATGTATCCTTTTTCTTTTCCTGCAAATCTTCTACCACCCTGCTCTGCAGACTTAAAAGTAAAAGTTGAAGTTTGATAAATAGGTGGCATAACCGCTCCATAAACCGGATCAGGCTCACCTCCAGAGTGAATACATAAAGTTTGTGAATTTTCTTTGCTATTTTTTTTCATTTATTCTCCCTTCTTTAACAATCTCTTTTATTTTATGAAACTTTCTTCTGTCAATTTCATTAAAAAAATTCACTGCTGCTATACCATAAACACCGGTCCTGGAAACAGAAAGAATGTTTTTCTCTGAAATCCCTCCCAGTGCAATTACCGGAATTTTTGAAGTTGCAATCGCTTTAATAAGATACTCAATGCCAGCTGGTTTAAGCAACCCCTTTTTTGATTGGGGCTCAAATATGGGGCTCAGGGTTACCGCATCGGCACCTTCCTTCTCTGCTCTTTTTATTTCGCCTACTGAATGACAACTTTTTACAACAATCAGTTTCTTGAACTTTTTCTTCACTTCGCTCACTAAAATAGAATCTGATGGAAGGTGGACACCGTCAGCCCCACTTAAATAAGCAATGTCAGCCCTTCCACTTACAAACAGTTTTATATTTTTCTCTCTTGCATAGGGAGCAATTCTCAGGACATTCAAATATATCTGCTTGTCATTTAGATCTTTTTCTCTTATTAAAATCCAGTTAACACCAAGTGAAATATATTTTTTTAGTTGGAGATACAAAGAACTATTTTTGTCAAGGCTTCTATCTGAAATTGCATAAAATAACATTTTTATAAGATTCTGCCGTTGAAAACAGCCCCCTTTTCTATTTTTATTTTTTTTGTCTTAATCTGTCCTTCAACTCTCGCTGTTCCACCTATTAAGACATATTCAGCATCTATGTCTCCTTTAAAACCTCCTTTTATAATAGCATTACTACAAACCATTCTTGCATCAATTTGAGATTTATCACCAGTTTCAATACTTTTTTCACCTTTTAAGATGCCTTTAACTACTCCATTTATGATAAGAAGGTTTTTTGAATTAATTTCACCTTCAAAATGAGAATCCTGCCCAAATTCAGAAAATTGGGGCTCTTCTTTCTTTTTTCTTCCAAATATCAAAGCCATATTGGTTCGCTCCAAAAAGCTTATAAAAGCCTTTTGTTTATATATTCCTTTATCCTGAAATAAGCTGGTTTTGGACTTCTGTCATTGCTAACAATTCCGTAGCCAGGCTCCAAAGGTGAATCTCTTAACTCATATATAAAAACTTTGTCTATCCAGCCCATTTTTTCATTCAGTTCAAGAAATTTTCCAAGATACTCCCCCTGTTTGTCATCTCCGAGTTTGTTAGACCGAAAACCAACTTCCGTCAACCAGAATGGTTTATGGTCACATCCCGTTTTTTGAAGGATCTTTTTTACCGCAGGAGGTTCCCAGGGAGGAACAAACCCTTGAAGGTTTCTTTTTACTTTTTTAGGCTTACTCTTATAACAATGGTGAGAAATCACATCAATCTGACTTCCTGCTCTTTTCAATATCTCTTCAAGCCAGAAATCCCATTTTGCCCCTTTCAGGTGAGCAAGGTCTGGACCAACAATTTTTGCATCTGGATTTGCCTCTTTTGCTGCCTTAATGCCTGGAATAAAAACTTCTTCAATGAACTGATCAATATCCCCCCTAAAAAATGTTCTGCTATTTGGTTCGTTCCAGAGTGTCCAATACTTTATCCTTCCTTTGTATTTTCCTACTATTGTCTTTACAAACTCTTCCCATTCCTCCACATCTCTCGGTGGATCGTGAATGTTTCCGTTTAAAGCCGCCCATTCAGGACAGTAGCCAAGAATAGCAAGAATGTCTATGTTTCTTTCTTCAGCATTCTTAACAACCCTGTCAACCATATCCCACCGGTACTGCTTTGGTTTTGGTTCTACAATATTCCAGGTAAGGTCGATCCTTATCCATCCAATTTGAGCCTCTTTAATCAAATCAAGGTCCTGCTCTTTGGGAATATGGCAGTTAACACCAATTTGGGGGTACAAACCGAGTGTAACTTTTGTTTGCTCTAAAATATCTGTCGTTTTCAGAGTAAAAAGAAAAACTAAAGCAAAAAAAAGTGATCTCTTCATACTTTCTTCTCTCCAGTTATTACTTTATCAAAATTAAATTAAAAATTCTAATTTTCATATTATCTTTTTCTTCCTTCCATAGACCAAAATACTAATAAAAAGAACTATCCCAAAAACAGACATTACCGCTCCTTCAACTGCGCCGGGTGTTTTATACTCAAGAATAACCTTATGATTCCCTTCAGGCACATTTACTTTCATCATAAAACCATCTAACTTTTCAATCGGAGTTTTTAAGCCATCAATATAAGAAGTCCAGCCTGTATCATAAGATTCAACTATTTTTAAAAAACCATCCGTTTTTTCATCAACTTCAATTTCAATTTTGTCACCTGAAATTCTTTTATAATGGACTCTTGAATTCTGATTATCCTGTCTCTCTTTTGAAACAAAAGAAACACGGGGGTCTGAATCGGGAACTTCATAGACATTGAATTTTTCCTCTATGGTTGCAACAAAAGGCAAATCTTTCCTTTCAAGACTACTTACCACAACTCTTGCACATAATTTTTTAAGAACATCAACTTTCAGTGTTGAGCTAAAGAGTTCTTCAAGATTCTCTGAAGGATCTTTTCCAATCATTTCTAAAACAGATTTGTAAGTAGAGGCAAGAAC
The DNA here is from genome assembly GCA_020722885.1 of Thermoanaerobaculum aquaticum. Taxonomy (GTDB): domain Bacteria; phylum Acidobacteriota; class UBA4820; order UBA4820; family UBA4820; genus UBA4820. Next base: position 21,065 of record DYJZ01000004.1, on the reverse strand, counting down.
AATTGAATCAAAAAAACCAACATCATCATATTTTCTGTTTTCTTCAAGAAATAAAGGATAGTCTATCGCTACCCTCCCGTCCTTTACAGTATCTTTCAGGTAACTTTTCAATTCTGCACAGGGTAGTCCCCTGCCATGCAATGCAACCCCAACGAAATACCTGTCATGCTTTCTTAAATCGTAAAAATGGAGCGCAAGCATTATGAGAATCAGGGCAAAAGCCCATTTTTTTATCTTCTTCTCACCAAAAATTTCCAGGAAATAATTAATTGAAAAACCAAAACCAAGAGCAATGCAAAATGAAACTATGTAGATTTGCCTTGATGGACTCCTGAAAAGTGTTAAAGGGATTTTATCGTAAAATATTTTTGTGAAAGGAAACGCTGTAATTATTGAAATAATCGAAATTAAACCAAAAAAGAGGCTCTTTTTCCCGGGCATCCTTTTTTTAAAAAAATAAAAGAGTGCTACCAACAAAATCATAATAAGTGGCATTACACCGCAATAACATATTGTGTCCCAGAAAAAACCATTGTTGGGGTATTTTGTAAAAGTATCTGTTGCGCCTCGTGATGGAAGCCCTGTCCAGCCATCCGCCCATGGCAGGAGGAATGCTTTCAATCTTCCATATGGAAAAAAAATGTTGTTTTCTGGGGGATTAAGATTCAGAACTCTCGTACTTCTTAAAACAAGTCTTATGAAGGGATACCACAAAACAAGAGAGGATAAAATCCCTGATGCCATTCCTGCAAGAAGAATATAGGAGCGACTGCTCCTTTCCTTCCAGAGAACATATAAAACTGTTGTTACAATCGCATAAAAAGGAATTTGTGGATGACCGGAAAGAGAAATAAGGAAAGTTGATAATACAATTGCAACAAAAAAAATGGATGATTGTTTCTCCCCCTGCTTATGGCTAAAAAAACTCTCTGTAAGCCAGAGGAGCAAAGGCAGTGAAAAGAATGATTCTATTAAACTCAAATGACCAACCCATATTCTTGAGGCAAAAAATCCCGAGCAGGCAAATGTCCACCCCGAAGCGGCAGATGCAACAGGATTTAATCCGCATTTTCTTGTATAAAGATATGTGAAAACTGCACTAAGTAAAGCTGAGATAAGTACAACAATGGCGTAAGCATGGGCTGTATCCATAACATAAAAAACAAATCTTGTAGGTATTAAAGGAAAGTTCTGAATGTTTGACCAGAAGGGAGTCCCCAAAAATTCTCTCGAATACCAACCGGGAATTCCATTACCACCTGCAATGGATTCCTTTAAATAGTCAATTCTAAAAAGAAAAAGCCTCTTAAAATCAAGTCCAATGAGAAAGGTTTTCCCTGCTAAAAGCGAAAAAAAGGTGTAAACGGAAGAAACAAGAAGTATCATTGAAATGAAAGGTGTTGCATAAAGAAATCTTTTTCCACCTTTTATTTTTTGTTCCTTTTTTTTATCTATATCTTTTTTGCTCTTTGGTGATAACTTTTCCTTCATCAAATAACCTTCCAATAAAGCAAAAATTTAATTTACTATTATAACAGAGGGAGTTTTTAAAAAATAGAGAAAAAGTTTTTGAATATTATAAGAATTGATGTATATTTTAATCTGGAGGTTTAATGCGTTTTCTTACAGGTGGAGAATCTCACGGTAAGTCTCTTTCTGTGATTGTAGAGGGTGTTCCTGCAGGAATACCGATAGATAAAAACTTTCTTTTGAAAGAACTTCAAAGAAGAGATAAATGTCTCGGCAGAAGTTCGAGAATGGAAATTGAAAATGAGGATTTTGAGATTCTTGGCGGGGTTCGCAAAGGACTATCCACAGGAGCCCCAGTTGTAATTTCAATTCTGAACAGTGAATATAAAGGGCTAACCGATAAAGAGATATCTGAACTTCAAACGGATATCTTAACCTGCCGCCCAGGGCACGCTGATTTAAATGGAGCCATAAAATTTGGGTTTGAAGAAACAAGAAATGTAATTGAAAGAGCAAGTGGCAGAGAAACTGCTGCAAGAGTAGCCGCTGGCGCAATAGCAAAAATGTTTCTTTCACAATTTGATGTTTCTTTTGCTTCAGCAATTACTCAGGTGGGTAATCTTATTTCATCAAAAAGCATCACTTTTAGGGAGGCAAGAAAACTTAAAGCTGAATTCCCATTTGCTGACTCTAAAGAACTAAGCAAAGCAGTAAAACTAATTGAAAACCTGAAAATGAGAGGCGAAACTTTAGGAGGAAAAATCTGGGTTTGTGCAAGTGGAGTTGTTCCTGGAATTGGAAGTTACACAAACTGGGATAAAAGGCTTGACGCACAGATAGCTTATTATTTAATGAGCATTCCTTCTGTTAAAGGGGTTTTAATTGGAGATATTGAAAAAGCGGTTTTTCTTGAAGGCTCAAAGGCTCAAGATCGTATTCAAAATGATGGGAAGTTTTTTTTCAAAAGAAAGACAAACCTTGCAGGAGGAATTGAAGGAGGCATTTCAAATGGTGAAGATATTGAAGCTACCGTTTTTGCTAAGCCTCTCCCTTCCTCAAAAAATATAAAATCTCATCTAAATTTGAGAACAAGGAAAATTGAAAGTCCGCAATTTCCAAGAAGTGATACCACCTCTTTAGCCCCTGTCGCTGTTATATGCGAATCGTTACTTGCAATTGTTCTTATGAATAATTACCTTGAGAAATTTGGTTCAGACTCATTAAAAGATGTAAAGGCAAGTTTTATAAATTACAAGAAAAGGTTAACGAAATGAACAAACAATCTCCTGCAGAAAAGGCTTTCAGGAAGGAACTTATAATTGCTTCTCTTCTTTTTGCTCTCTTTTTTATTGCTATTCTGACATCCGGCGGCTACATTATTATAAAAGACTTAGGTGAAAAAGAAGTATTCAAAACTCTTGAACATTACAGGTCAGAACTTGAAAAAATGACCACCAATATCCCTGAAACTGAGATTGCCAAAGGATTTAAGTTTGAAAAAATCGTTACAACAAGGCTAAATCAGTTTATGGTTGACAAGAAGATTTTTGATTCACTCGAGATTTATGACTCTGATGGAAAATTGATTCATCAGGAAGATTATCTAAGACAGGGAGGAATTATTGCAGGAACAGGGATTCAAGGTCCTCCTTTAGGACAATCTCGCGTTGAAATAAGAAACAAAGTTCCGATTGAGGTTCCCATCCAGCTTGCACCGGGCAAAATGGGAACAGCCGTACTAAACATAAGTGACCAGGTTCTTTTGAAGCTCGCAGAAGATTTTAGAAAGCAGATGATTTTTAAATTCACGACTCTTCTTTCGCTGATATTTTTTATGCTGTTTATTTCATTCCTTTATGTAGTAAAACTCCTGAGAAAAAGCCGCATCATTCAAAAGGAAGCGGAGGAACAAAACAAACTTTCATATCTTGGACTTTTAAGTTCAGGACTTGCTCATGAAATAAAAAATCCTCTAAATACTCTTAAACTAAACATCCAGTTGCTTGAAGAAGGATTAAAAGGAGGAACCGATAAGGAGGAACTTTTTGGCTCCATTAAACCCATGCTTAATCAAATTAAGAGGCTTGAAAAACTGACGAGAGACTTCCTTATGTATTCAAAGCCTCTTGAGCCAGAATTCAGAAGTGTTAATTTAAAAAGCCTTGTGAAAGAAACCTGTCTTACCTATTTAGAAGAGGCAAAAGAAAACGGTATTGAATTAGTTATTTCTGAAAGCGGAGAAGAGAGGGAAGTCTCTGGAGATGAGAATATGCTTAGAATAATCTTCTCAAACCTGCTTCTGAATGCAATTCAGGCATCAGAAGGAGAGAATAAGATTGATATAAATTTGTTTTTCGGAGATAAAGTGGCAGAAGTAGATTTTATCGATTACGGGCCTGGAATTCCTGAGGAAATAAGGGATAAAATTTTTGATGTATTTTTCACAACCAAGCCAGAAGGAACCGGTCTTGGATTGTCAATTGTAAAAAAACTTATCGAAGCCAATAAAGGTGAAATATTGCTAATTCATAAAGAAAAAGGAGCTCACTTCAAAGTAAAAATTCCATACAATCATTGAAGAGGAAGGTTATGGAAGAAGACAAAGATATTATTAGAGAAAAAATTGAAAATCTCAGGAAGCAGATAGAAAAACACAGGACGCTATATTACGAAGAAAATGCTCCTCTAATAAGTGATTACGAGTATGACCTTCTCGAAAAAGAATTAAAAGAATTGGAAGAGAAATATCCTCAATTCGCCTCTAAAAAGTCCCCCACCGAAGTGGTTGGCGGAACAGTTTCAAAAGGTTTTTCTCCTGTTGTTCATCCCTCTCCGCTTTTAAGCCTTGAAAATGTTTATAGCGAAGGCGAAATGAATGATTGGCTGATAAGGTTAAAAAAGGTTGTGGAAAGAGATGACCTTGAATTCGTTGGTGAATTGAAGTTTGATGGGCTTTCAGTTGCACTATTTTATGAAAATGGTCAACTTATAAGGGCAGCAACAAGGGGTGATGGAACTGCTGGAGAAGATGTAACACAAAATGCTCTTCATATTAAAGATGTTCCAAAAGAAATCTCATTCAAAAATGGAAATCTGGTTGTAAGAGGCGAAATATATATGCCAATAAAGGAATTTAAAGAATTTAATGAAAAAAGAGAAGAAGAAGGGCTTGAAGTTTTTGCAAATCCGAGAAATGCTGCCTCAGGCAGTTTAAGACAGATTGACCCTTCAGTCACTGCTCAGAGACCACTTTCTTTATTTGTTTATCAGATTATGGTTTGCTCATCAGAAATCCCACCCACTCATTTTGAATGTCTTAATCTTCTCAGGCAATGGGGCTTTCCTGTTGATTCCTTCTCGAGAATACTAAAAAATGGAAAGGAAATAGCAGATTTTTATAGTGAGATGGTAACTCTCAAAGCCTCTTTTCCCTATGACGCAGATGGTATTGTTATAAAGTTAAACTCTATTGAACTGCAGAACAGAGCGGGTTCTACTGCCAGATCGCCGAGATGGGCTATCGCTTACAAGTTTCCTCCAGAACAGGCAAAGACAAAAATAAAAGACATCGTTGTTCAGGTTGGACGAACCGGAGCCCTTACCCCTGTTGCAATCCTTGATCCTGTAAAAATTGGAGGGGTAATTGTTTCAAGGGTCTCTCTCCATAATGAAGACGAAATAAAGCGAAAAGATGTAAGGGTTAATGATACTGTCTTAGTAGAAAGAGCGGGTGGAGTAATTCCTTACCTCGTGCGTGTGTTTCCTGAAGAACGTCCTGATGATTCAAAAAATTTTGTCTTTCCTGACACCTGCCCTGTATGTGGCGGTAGAATTCATAAGTCTGAAGATGAAGCAATAAAAAGGTGCTCAAATAAAAACTGCAAAGCCCAATTGAAGGAAGCTATAAGGCATTTTGCTTCAAGAGAATCTATGGATATTTCTGGACTCGGAAAGATTCTTGTAGATAAGCTTGTAGAATCGGGTAAGTTAAATAGTATTTCTGATATTTACTTCTTAAAAGAAAAAGAGTTATCAGAAATTGATAGAATGGGAGCAAAATCGGCTAAAAACCTTATTGAAGAAATAGAGAAAAGTAAAAAAAGAGCCTATGCAAGGATTCTTTACGCTCTCGGGATAAGAATGGTGGGAGTTGAAACTGCAAAGATACTTGCTGAAAAATTTCATTCTATCGACCTGCTCAAAAAAGCATCGGAAGAAGATTTGATCAAAATAGAAGGCATTGGACCAAAAGTTTCTAAAGAAATTATTGAGTTTTTCAGGATTGAAGAAAATATCAAACTCATCGACAGATTAAAAGAAGCCGGGCTAACTCTTGAGGGAACAAAAAAAACTGAAGGTCCCTTGAAAGGTTTGACCTTTGTTATTACAGGTACTCTTTCAAAAACGACAAGAGTAAGGGCAAAAGAAATTATTGAAGAGCTTGGAGGAAAAGTTTCAGATTCTGTCACAAAAGAAACTAATTTTCTTGTGGTTGGAGCGGAGCCCGGCTCAAAATTTGAGAAAGCGAAAAAATTGAACATAAAAATTATTAGCGAAAATGAATTTTACGAACTTATTTTTCAAAAAGAATAGGCTAAAAAGACTTTCTTATTTCAAAGAAGCAATTTTATCTTTAACTTCTCTGTAATTTGCATTGGAAGAGTAAACTTCCTTGTAAAGTTCAAGCGCTTCTTTTTTTCTGTTAGTCTCTTCAAGCAACTCTGCCAGATCATACTTCAGGCCGTTGTAAACATCTTCAGGGAACCCTCTTGAATCAAGCCCTTTTCTATACCATTTTTCAGCCAGATCATACATTCTTTTTATTTGAAAGCATTTGCCAAGCATAGCGCAGGCATCAGCAAAGTACATTGGAGAACGGGCAGCTATTTGAAATTCTCCAATTGCTTCATCAATTAGTTCCATCTCTTTATAGGCAATTCCGAGGTTGTAATGAGTGTCAAAATCTTCTTCTGCAACTTTTTTCTCAACGCCTTTCTTAAATTCTTTGAAGACCTCTTCAAATGACATTTCTTCTGCTGATTTTTCCTCGCCTTCCTCATCAAAAAGACCGGACGCTGTCTCTTCCAACCCTTCAAGAGCAGCCCCCAATTCCTTTGCTAAATCATAAAATTCTTCTCCCGATTCCTCTTGAAGAGGTTTTTCTTCTTCCTTTAATTTTTCATCCTCAGGAATAACATCTTTTAAAGTAACTTTTACCCGAGTTTTCTTTCTCTCTACAGGAATAACTCCACCGAGACCTTTTACAAGGTCCTTGTCCAGCAGAGAGAGTTCATCTTTTTTTTCTTCAGCTTTCAATTCCTGAGATTCTGCAACCACCTGTTCAGTTTTTTCTTCTTTTGTTCTCTCAATTTCCACATTTATTCTTCCAAGAAGGTCAATTACCCTGACATCTTCCGGGAATTTGCTGTTTAAATCCTCACATATTCTTTTTGCGTCCTCATACAACTCCTGAGCAAAATAAAACTCTGCTTCTTCAAGTTTTTCATTTAATTCATTGCTTAACTCAACTTCCTCAGGAGAAATTTCAAGAGATAAAGACACTTCCTTTTCCGGCTCTTCGTATTTTACAAATTCTTCTTCCTTTTCCTCTGCTACGGTTTTCTTGATATCTTCTTCTTCAATTGCTATAAGTTTTTCGGGTTGCGAACTTTCTTGTTCAGCAACAAGGTCAATTTCTATTTCTTTTGCCTCTTCTTTTATTTCTTCCTTTTTTTCTTCAATCTTGACTTCTTCTTTGACCGCATCAACTTTTTCAGGAATTTGTGGCGTTTCAACTTTCTTTCCTTTAACTATACCAGCAAGGGCATCAAGTTCTTTAATGGGAGGAGTCTTTTTAGGAGCTGCTTCCTTTACCACACCTTTTTCGGTAAATTCAAGAATGGCTTTATGGTTTGGATCGATTTGCATCGCCTCTTCAACCAGATTTTCTGAAGTATCAATGTCTCCTTGCTGCTTAAAAACATTTGCAAGTTTAATTATTTGCCTTACAAGCTTATCCTTCTTGTCAAGCTGTCTATATATTCCTATCAATTTTTGGTGAGCCTGGATGTGATCTGGAACAATTTTTAATACAGACTGCAGTTCCCCTATGGCTTTTTCTACAAGTCCATATTTCAAGTATATCTGCGCTTCAGAAAATTTTTCCTGAATTGTAGCTCCTGTTCTTTCATCAAGCTCTCTCTGCCGTTCTTCCTTAGAGGAAGTCTCACCTTCTATTTCTTCTTTTTCTTTTACCTCCACTTCTTCTTCAATCTCTTCTTTAATTTCTTTTTGTGGTTCAGATGTTTCGCTTTCATCCTCTATTTCAATAGAAATTGGTTCTTTTTCTTCAACATGTTCTTCCATTATGGGAGTCACGGAAAAAGTTGAAGTCACTTCAATTTGTTCCGGAGAAAGTGGTTTAATCTCCTCTTTCTCTTCCTCTTTCGTCTGAACAACAGGAAGTTCAGTTGAAATATCTTCTACCTCAACTTCTATTTCGACATCAGGTTCTATTTCTTTCTGAATCTCTTTATCGGCACGCCTGGGAGGGTTAAACTCTTCTTCTTTTTCAATAACTACTATTTCAGGTTCTTCTTTCTTAACCACTTCAGGCTTTTCATAGCCAAGTTTATCCCTTATATCGTCAAGTTTGGAAAGCAATAGCATCTCGTTTGGAGCAATCTCAAGCATTTCCTTTACAACTGTTTCTGCTCCCTTAAAATCCCCTTTTTCTATAAGAAGATCGCTGTATTTTGAAAGCGTTGAAAGCAGCTTTCTCTTGTTTCCAATTTTTCTCTGAACGACTATTAATCCAGCAAAAGCTTCTGTGCCACCTGGATTCTGATTCAGTATCTCTTCAAATGCCCCCTCAAGTTCTTTTAGGTGCAATGCATCTGCATTTGGAATTTGAGAACTTATTAGCCTTATCAAAATTTCAAATTTTTTCTGGGCGATAAAGAGATTTAAAAATCTCCCGAGTAGAGAACCTCTAATTGGAACCTTTTCTGCAACTTTTCTTAAAATAGCCTCTGCTCTATCAAAATCCTGTAACTTTATAAGAATATCGGCTTTTAATTCGTTTATTATAGGTGGAACTTCCCTTCCCCCCACAACTATGTCAAGAAGCTCAAGCGCCTTTTGAGCTTCATTTTGATTAAGCAGACTCTTTACAGCATTTTCCAGAGATGAAATCTTCTTTGGATCTATCTGCAGGACACTTGCGAAAATTTTTGCAGATTCTTTAATTTTACCTTGTGCAACAAAATTCTCTGCAGCCTTCAGATAGGAGGGGATCGCATCTTCTTTCCTGTTAAGACGGGTTAAAAGGTCACCGTGCTGCAGTTGATATCTCACATTGTCGGGATTCAGTTCAAGAAGTTTTGCCAAAATTGATTCTGCCTTATCAAGTTGCCCCAACATTGAGTAGGTACCAACAAGTTTTTCGTAAGCGTCTATTGCATCTCTTTGAAGTCCTGTTTGTTCTGCGAATGTTGCATATAACTCCTGCGCCTGCGTGTTATCAGGAGCTTCTCTGAGGGCAATTTTGATTGATGCAAGAGCCTTAGGAGTAAAACCTGTTTTATGGTAAAGCTCCGCTATTTTTATAAACAGTGGAACAGCATTCTCTTTTTGATTTGCCATAAGATAGATATTACCGAGTTGTTGTAAGGTTGGAATATCTTTAGGGTTATCTTCTACTAATTTGATCTGCTCCCTTATTGCCTCCTGATACTTCTTCTGGCTTACTAACTTGGTGACATTAGCCTTTATTTTGTTCTTATCTAATGCCATAGCGAGCCACCAATCTCTGAAACAGGCTTAAATGTCTTTCTATGCAAGGGCGTTGCTCCTTTTTTATAGAGCGCTTCAATATGGTTTTTTGTGCCATAACCCTTGTTCTCCTTTAGCCCGTATCCAGGATACATTTGATCAAGTTCCATTATCATTCTATCTCTAAAAACTTTAGCAACAATACTTGCAGCCCCTATTGAAAGAGAAAGTTTGTCCCCTTTAATGACAGTTTCCACCTTACATTTCAGTGGGGGTTTGGTACATCCGTCCACTAAAGCAATTGCAGCAGGAGTTTTTAAACCCTCAAAAGCAATCTTCATTGCCTTTAGCGTAGCATTTAAAATATTTGTTCTGTCTATCTCATCAGCATTAACCACCCCAACCGAAAAAAGGTGTCCGTTTACTGTAAGTTCTTCAAAAAGCTCCTCTCTCCTTTTAGCGCAAACACTTTTTGAATCACAGAGAGGAGGAATTTTTCTGTCTTTTAAAATCACAACAGCCGCCGCAACCACTGGTCCAAACAAAGCCCCCCTTCCCGCTTCGTCAATCCCGGCGATGGGATAAAATCCTTTATCCCAGAAATTTTTGTCAAAGTTGAGCGCTTCCTCAATCTCTGACATTTTTCCTGCTATTCTTTTCTGAGTTCGCTTATTTTTGCCTTTTTCCCTTTGAGATCTCTAAGATAATAAAGTTTGGCTCTGCGAACCCTTCCTTCCTGCACTACTTCAATCTTGTCAATTATAGGGCTGTGCAAAGGAAATACTCTTTCAACCCCGATTCCCGAAGAAACTTTGCGGACTGTAATTGTCTCTCTTATTCCTCCGTGTTTTCTGGCAATAACAATCCCCTGAAAGACCTGGATTCTTTCTTTGTCCCCTTCCCTGACTTTAACATGCACTTTGATGGTGTCACCAGCTTTAAAGTCCGGAATGTCACTTCTCATCTGTTCTTTTTCTACTGTTTCTCTTATGTTAACCATTTGCTTCTCCTTTAGATTTTAACATATCTGGTCTCCTCTTCAATGTTATCTGATAAGAGGTGTTTTCTCTGAATTTCCTTATCTCCTTATGATTTCCTGAAATAAGAACTTCTGGAACTTTCATTTCTCTAAATTCCTTCGGTTTTGTATAGTGTGGATGCTCAAGAAGATCATTTGAAAAACTCTCCTCCTGCGAGGATTTTTCGTCACCAAGAGCACCTTTTATCAATCTGACTACTGCATCAATCAGAACAATTGCCGCAGGCTCACCTCCCGATAGCACATAGTCCCCTATAGATATCTCTTCATCTATAAGTCCATCGATTACTCTTTGATCCACTCCTTCATACCTGCCGCATAAAAGGGCAAATCTTTCCATCTTTGACATTTCCAGAGCAATTTTCTGATTAAAAACTTTTCCCTTAGGGCTTAGATAGAAAAGAGGGAACCAGCCTGTTTTTTTTCTCAGTTGTTCAACGGCATCAAAGATCGGCTCAGGCTTCAAAACCATTCCCGCCCCTCCACCATAAGGTGTGTCGTCAACCGTGTGGTGTTTATCTTTTGCAAACCTTCTAAAATTGTGAAGTCTTATTTCCACCACTCCTTTATTCTGGGCTCTTTTTAGTATGGAGTTGCTCAGGGGACCAGCAAACATCTCTGGAAAGAGGGTAAAAACATCAATTCTCATAGTCAACACCCGGATATTCTCTGGGAAGATCAAAGAATATCTTTCTTTCCTCTCTTATAAGTTTCAAGCCCAAATCTTTTATTAAAGGAATTTCAAAGCCGCCACTTTTACCATTACAGTAAAGAAGAATGTATGAATGTAAAATTGCAAAGTCTGAAATTTCACCTATCTTCCCTCTTTTAAGGTCGAAAACTTCAAATCCTAAAAACTCTTTTCCCAGAAAGTCAGTCTCCTCTTCTCTTTGAAGAAAAAACTCTTTCCCTATCAATCTGTTCGCTTCCTCCTTCGTTTTAATTTCAGCAAACTTCAAAACAGATCCTTTTTCATAGGAAAAAAACCTTTCAATCAAAAATGGGTTAAAGTCTTTTGCTTCTTTAAGATAGGCAAATTCACCATCTTTTGGTAAGAATCTATCTTTTTGATAAATCTCAACAAAAGTCTCACCTTTAAATCCCCTTGGGGCTATGAAACAGCCCGAAACGACCATAGCCATTTCAAGTCCTTAAGAACTACTGTTTTTTGCCCGCGCTATCTCAATGAGTTTTTTGACGGTGTTTGAGGGCTTCGCCCCGTGTTTTAACCAGTAATCAACCCTATCAAGTTTCAGTTTGACATCAGATGACTCTGGATTGGGATTGTAAGTTCCTATTTCATCAATCGCTTCTCCAGTAGGTCTTTTTCTGCTGTCTGAAACTACCACGCGATAAAGGGGATGTTTTTTAAATCCAACTCTCTTTAAACGAATCGCTAACAAATTACACCTCCGTCGTTCTAAAATGGTCAATTTTGTATGATAACTCAAAGAGTCAATTGCTGTCAAATTTTACAGTTCTTTTTTGTCAAAACTACATAATAATGTCCTATTTTAAACTGATTAGAAATGGCCTCAAAATGGAAGTCAATTTCAGCTCTGCGGGTGTTCAGAAAAGGTAAAAAAACAAGGCTGTGGATGCAATTCCCACAGCCTCTTCTAATCAACCTGTTGACAGAACATTTTTAGTTAGTTAGTTTAGGGGACATTTCTAAATAGTCTTGACAGTTAATAAAAATAACACTGCGCGATATCCGCAGACGAAGTAATCTTCCTTTGTTACTAGTCCATAATTGTCATCACGAGGGGTGCTTCGAGGGATGGCAAACGAAGTGATCTTCCTTTGTTTGGGAAGAGGAAGATTGCTTCACGGGAGAATGCCTCGAAGTAGAATTCGCAATGACTGCGTAAAATTCAAAGTGGAAAATTGCTTCGTAAGTGGGGACTACGAAGTAGCACTCGCAATGACTGCGTTGGGTCTTAAAGAGGGAGATTGCTTCGCAAGACAGGGCTCCGAAAAAGCACTCGCAATAACACGGTTAGTGAGCACTCACAACGGAGTATTTCTAAATAGTCTTGATATTTTTCCTCTTGACTTCTTAGATGGTTCTGTCAAAATTTATTTTGGACAGATGTGTTTAAAGAAATAAAAAAATATCTTCAACCTTAACATATTAAAATCAATGCACTTAAACATATTTAAAAAGGTCTAAAAAAAGTATCAGGGAAAAAAAGAGCAGCAAAAAACCAAATCCGAGCCTTAAAATCCACTCCTTAACATTTTCTGGCAGGTCCCTCCTTATTGCCCCCTCTATTGCAAGCACAAGAATTTGACCTCCATCGAGGGCTGGTATTGGCAGGAGGTTGAAAAAACCGAGTTGAAACGAAATGACACCCATAAGAAATAGCAAATTGTAAAGACCTGTTCTTGCAACCTTTCCTGTAATATAGGCAATTGATGGCGGAGCAGAAAGGGCTTTTAAGGGGATTTTCCTCTCAAAGATCTTTTCAACAGTTCTTTTGGCAAGGCTCGCCTGTTGAAGGATCATACTACCTGCTTTTAAAAAATTTTTGGGTAGTCTGTACCTTACAAACTGCGTGTCTTTAACTGTTATTCCTATCATATATCTCTGCTCTTGAGGTATATAAAGAGGAACAACCTTGAGGTCAATGTATCCGTTTCCCCTTTTTACCTTAAGGGTTACAGGATTTCCATTTGAATCTCTTAAAAGCATTGAAATCTCGTCCCAGAAATTGATTTTTTCTCCGCTTACGGAAACAATTTCGTCATCCACCTTCAATCCTGCCCTATCAGCCGGAGAATCCTTTTGTATCCCCCCAACGACTGGAGGGAAAGCTGGAATAACACCAATATCTCCGAGAGGCTGTTTAAGAAATTCAACCATCTTCGGCGATATTGTGACTTTTAATTTTTGTGTCCCTCTCAAAATTTCAATTTCATAGTCCTTTTGCATCAATGAGGAGATTTCTTCTCTTGCTTCTTCCCAATTTCTCACTTTTCTTCCATCTAAAGAAAGAATTGTATCTCCCTTTAAAAGTCCAACTTTTTCAGCCGGTGAATTTTTGACAACCGCTCCGATTATAGGTGGTTTATCCCTTAAAACAGACTCTTCAATTCCATAAAAAGTCAAAAAGGAAAAAACAAAATATGCAAAAAGAATATTAAAAAGAACTCCAGATACCATAACTATAAATCTTTCCCACCTTTTTTTGTTATAGAAAAAGCTGGGATCGTCTTTTGCCTCTTCCTCAAAAAGTTCTCCCCTGAACTTAACAAAACCACCAATAAGAATCCATCTTATTTGCCAGAGATTGTGCTTCCCCCTTTTTTCAAGTAGTTTTGGACCAAAACCTATTGAGAAAGCTTCTATTGAAAAATTTAGCAATCGCCCGGCGGTGTAGTGCCCCGATTCATGTATTATAATGAGAATGCCAAGAACAAAAAGAAATACCATAGCAGAAAAAATGAAATTAAAAACAAATGCCAATTTTAATCTCCCTGAGCAATAAATTTTTGCGCCAGCTCTCTTGATATTCTGTCAATGTAAAATATCTCCTCGAGAGACTCGGGGCTGCAGGAAATTGTTTTATCAAGAACTTTCTTGATTACCATATATATTTTTCCAAAAGAAATTATTTCCTCTATAAACGCCTTTACAGCCACTTCGTTTGCTGCATTGAAAGCAATCGTGTGCGCTTCACTTTCTGCAAAGGCTTCTCTTGCAAGAGAAAGACAGGGATACCTCTTTTTGTCAGGCTTCTCAAAGCTAAGTTTTGAAATTGAACCAAAATCAAGTTTTTTTACATCTCCCTCAATTCTTGTTGGAAAAGTTATTGCGTACTGAATCGGTAAAGCCATATCTGCTGATGCAAGTTGAGCCATTACCGAGCCATCAAAAAACTCAACAAGGGAATGAACAATACTTTCTCTATGGATTACAACTTCAATCTTCTCCTGAGGAATTCCAAAGAGGTAAGAAGCTTCAATCAACTCAAGCCCTTTATTCACAAGCGTTGCAGAATCGACTGTTATTTTTCTTCCCATTTTCCAGGTGGGGTGATTCAAAACATCGCTTAAAGAAGCATTGCTTATTTTTTCCAGTGGAAAATCTCTTAACGCCCCTCCCGAACCTGTAAGCATTATTTTGCTTACAAATTTTGTGCTTTCACCTCTCAAACACTGGAAAATAGCGCAGTGTTCGCTATCAACAGGGATTATTTCTGCCCCGCTTTTTTGAGCCGATTTTGTTATTATCCTTGCCGCAGTAACAAGTGCCTCTTTATTGGCAAGAGCAACTCTTTTACCAAGTTTTACAGCTTTATATGTGGATGGGAGCCCTGCTATTCCAACTATTGCAGCCACCACTGTTTTTGCTTCAGGCATTGAAGCTATTGCAACACTTCCCTGTTCCCCGTAAAAGATCTCAAGTTTTGGAAAAAACTTTTTCACCTTTCTGGCATCCTCTTCGTCCTTTACCGAAACAGCAAGTGGCGAAAATTCCTTAATTTGCTCAATTATTCTGTTTATGTTTTTACCAGCCGAAAGCCCTACTATTTTAATTCTGTCTTTTAAACTTCTAACAACTTTTATCGTGCTTTCACCGATACTTCCAGTTGAGCCTAAAACAGCAAGTTTTATTGTCATTTCAAAACCACCTGATGATAATAATAAAGAATTGGCGCAGTAAGAACAAGAGAATCTATCCTATCAAGAATTCCACCGTGTCCGGGAAGAATATTTGAACTATCTTTAATATTTGCAGCTCGCTTCAAAACAGACTCAAACAGATCTCCTAATTGTCCGACAATTGAAATAAGAATCCCGAGAATCAATGCATCTTTCAAATCTATTCTCTGTATGAAAGTCAAACTTGAAATATATGCTGTAATTACACTAATTAAAACATTTGCTGCAGCACCCTCCCAGCTTTTCCTCGGCGAAATTTTTGGGGCAAGTTTATGTTTGCCAATAGCAGAGCCGACCACATAAGCCATCGTATCTCCAGCCCAGACAGTAAATGTTAAAAGAAGTAGAAGGTCTTTTCCCCTCTCATCCCCCTGACTTTTCAAAGCAATAAAATAGGCAAGAAAAAAACCAATGTAAAAAACCCCAAGAAGTGTCATCGCAACTGACTCGAAAATTTCTTTCGGAGACATTTTAGAAAATAGACAGGTAATAACAAAAAGAAGGAATCCAGCCGAGATAAGAATTTCAAGTTGAAGAGATTGAGGCCACAGTGCAACGCAGAGAAAAGATAAAGTCCAGAGCATTGAAACTGTTTTAAAAACTTTTACGCCCATCCTCTCAACTATTTTAAAATATTCTAATTCAGCCAGAACCGCACCTGTTAATGTCAATAAGGCAAAATAGTAGATCTCCTTAGAGACAACGATAATAATAAAAACCGGCAGAAGAACCAATGTTGTTAAAATTCTCTTCAATTCAGATCCCTTCCAGAGAGATTATTCAGAAACGCCCCCATACCTTCTTTCTCTTCTTTGATAATCAAGAAGTGCCTCATAAAAGTGTTCCTGCCTGAAATCAGGCCAGAGAACATCAAGTATAATTATCTCAGTATAAGCTATCTGCCATAAAAGAAAATTACTGATTCTGTATTCTCCGCTTGTTCTTATCAATAAATCGGGATCAGGAAGGTCAGGAGCGTAAAGGTATTTTTGAACAGTTTTTTCTGTAACTTCAGAATTAAACTCTCCCATTTTCGCTTTATCAACTATCTTTGAAATAGCGTCGCAAATTTCCGCTCTACCCCCATATGACAAAGCGAAAGTGAGGGTTAGTCCCTTGTGATTTATGGTTCTTTCTTGAACTTCCTCAAGATTTTTTCTTGTTTTTTGTGGAAGATCGGTTAATCGTCCTATGGTTCTGAATCTTATCTGCTCTTCTTCTATTCTATTCTTTTCTTTTTCGAGGTAGTGGTCAAGAAGATTAAAAAGTTCTTTTACTTCACTTTCCGGTCTCTTCCAGTTTTCTACAGAAAAGGCGTAAAGGGTAAGATACCTGACACCCGTTTCCTGAGCAGCCTCAACTGCAGCTTTAACCCCTTCTATTCCTGCCCGGTGCCCTTCAATTCTCTCGAGCCCCCTTGATTTTGCCCATCTACCATTGCCATCCATTATAATTGCAACATGCGCAGGAATCTTTTTTTGATCAATTAATTTTAGAAGAGGATGTTCAGTTTTCCCTTCCTGCTTCAATTTCTTCATAAAGCCTCCAGACAATAAAATACCACAAATTTCTAATTAATGCAGGAGATGTTTTCATCCCTCATCTTTTCAAGAATAGACCAGCATTGTTTGAAGTGGTCTTCGCCAGTAAAAATTATATGCTTAATATCTCTTCCAGAAAGCAAACCTTTCGAGTAATTCTCAAAAAGCGTCTCTCCTATCTGGTAGCCAATTGCTCTTGAAAGTTCAAAAAGGTTCTGAAGGTCAACCTGAACAAAAGCGGAGAGAGAGAGTTTCGTCAGTCTTCCTTCCTGCAAACTTTTGAAAAAATCAGAAAGAGACATACAGACTGAGATCTGAACCCTCAAATATTCCCTGTCTTTCTCCGTTGCAGCATAGTTTATTCGTTCAAGCATTTCTTTCAAACTTCCTTTTTTGAAAGTTTCTCTTAAAGGGTTAATTATTTTTGATGCTATATACCCTGACGCAAAATAGTGAACCCTTTCCCAGAATGCACTCTCCACCGAAGAAACAGGAAGGTCCTTTTCCATTAAGTAGTGCATTGTCTCCTCAACGGTATGGTTAACATCGAGAAATACAGTGTATATAATCTTCCCAAAAGTTAAATATAATGACCTGTCATTTTTGATGACTTTTGCGTAGGTTCTCCCGGGCTCTTTTCTAAAATATGAATTTTCAAGGAATGAAAGGTCCTCCATTGTGTAAACCTGAAAATCATCGTCGGGTTTATTGTGGAGATTGAAAGCATCCTTTAACGCCTTTATATAATTTTGAACGGTAACAGTGCAATCAATCCCTTCTCCATCCTCTTCAGACTCAGTAAAGCCATATCTCATATGAAAAGCTTCCACCCCATGTTCAAGATATGTTAGATAGCTTTGCATTTTTATCCAGGGAGGTGTGTTGTTAACAAGAAAAACATTTTTTTCTATTTTGAAAAAGGTGTATGGGTCTTCCCCCTTTTTTAACTTCCTCATAATGACCGTTTCACTGTTTTGATATAGGATTGTGTAATTAAAACCCTTTTCCAGAAGTCTTTTTGGAAGATGATTTTTAGCAAGGTGCAGGTCACCTGCAAAAACTACCATCAAGGCATCAGGATGATTTTTCCTTACCTCTTCAATTTCTTTTGCCATAAATTCATCTCTCTCCTCCAAAGACCCATTTTTATTTATCCCGTAAACAAAAAGCCCCTTTGCTTTTAAATAATTTAAAATTTTTTTATAACTTGAAAAATCAAATCCCCAATTCTCGTAATAGTCAGTTTTTTCTATGTATTCCTTTTCACCCATTTTTCCTTTAAGAAATTCTTCAAGGTGATCCTGGTTTTTTTTATAAACCATTTCTAAACAGACTACCGGCTTTATCCCTATATCCTCCATAAATTCAAGAACCTTCAGAAACTGCCTCTGCGCCTGATAAAGAGTATGAAAATCACCGATAATAAGAACTTTTGTCTCCTTTGCCGATTCAATTATTTCTTGAATAGAAGACTCTTTTACTCTACATTTTTCAAGGTAGGATGAGTAAGAACGGTAATAGGACTTTATTTCTTTGTCTTCGGGCCCCTGAACTTCTCTTATAGACCTCTTTATGCTTTTTAGAAGTTTCAGGTAAAAATTTAATCCTACAAGTCTTTCGCCTTCCGCTCTTTTCATCTTTGGTTTAAAGATAGGCTCATTATCAAAGCATCTTCTCCGTCGTGATAATACTTCTTTTGCTTTCTCAATATTTTAAAACCCCTTTTAAGGTACAGATTTACCGCCGCGCTGTTTCCTTCCCTGACTTCAAGAACCATACTTTCACACTTTTTCATCTCAGCATTTTTAATCAATTCAGTCAAAAAATATTCGCCGAATCCTTTACCCCTGAAATCTTTATCAATCGCAATATTTACAAGGTGAGAATTTAACTCATAGATATGTAGAAAAGCGTATCCAATAAGCCTGTTGCCTTTTTCAAGAACAAAAGAAAGACAAAATGGGTTTTCTTTTAGCTCATATTCCAGAGCTTCATAAGGCCAGGGTTCTTTAAAAGTTTCATTTTCAATTTTAGAAACAGTAGAAAGGTCCCTCTCTTCCATATATCTTAA
Organism: Thermoanaerobaculum aquaticum; assembly: GCA_020722885.1. Lineage (GTDB taxonomy): Bacteria > Acidobacteriota > UBA4820 > UBA4820 > UBA4820 > UBA4820. The sequence continues at coordinate 2,503 of DYJZ01000004.1, read as the reverse complement.
ATTGACATCTTTAAAATGATCTTTTTCTTTCTTTTCATCCATATGTAAGTTTCCGTCCGGTAATCTTTTCGTATGCATCTCTGTACTTTTCGCTTGTTTTCAAAACAACTTCTTCTGGAAGAGAAGGAACAGGCGGTTCCTTCTTCCATCCTATCTTTATAAGATAGTCTCTAACATACTGCTTATCAAAAGAAGGCTGTGGCTTACCTTTTGAGTAACTTTCCAAAGGCCAAAATCTGCTGGAATCCGGGGTCAAAACTTCGTCGCATAAAATTATTTCATCGTTAAAAACCCCAAACTCAAACTTGGTATCGGCAATTATTATTCCTCTTTGAAGAGCATAGGAAGAGGCAAAATTATAAAGTTTAATTGCTGCGTCTTTAATAATTCCAGCGTTTTCACTTCCCACAACATTTTTCATCTCTTCAAAAGAAATGTTAATGTCATGTCCACTTTCAGCCTTCGTTGATGGCGTAAAAATGGGTTTAACAAATTTCTCGCTTTCAACCATTCCCTCCTTTAATTTTATTCCGCATACGGTTCCACTTTTTCTATACTCCTGCCACGCCGAACCTGAAAGGTATCCTCTTACAATACACTCCACAGGAAACATCTTCGCCTTTTTTGCGATTGTGAATCTTCCACTTAACTCTTTTTTATACCTTTTTAAACTTTCGGAGAGAAAATCAACATCGCAGGAAATAAAATGGTTGTCAATAATATCTTTTGTCTTTTCAAACCAGAATGCTGAAATAAGATTCAAAACCCTTCCCTTATCAGGTATCCCATTTGGAAGAATAAAATCAAAAGCAGAAATTCTATCTGTAACAACTATTAAAATGGAATCACCAAGGTCGTAAATGTCCCTGACTTTTCCTGAACTTCGAAGAGGCACTTCATTGTAATTTGTCTTCAGCAACACTTTTTCCATTGCTTTCAGCCGCCTTTCTCCTTCTAACAATGACTTCATTCACTTTTCTTAAAACGGTTACTCCCTTCTTTAGAGAAACACTTTTCTCAAATTCTTTAGCATCATTCTCGCTGTCCCACAAAGTTCTCCAGTAAAAAAGGATTTCCCCTGATTGGTCTTTATATACTAAATATCTATCGCCACCCCACCCTGCTGAAGAAATATTTGCTTTATCTTCTTCTATGCCCCATTCTCTTAAAATAATTTTTGTGGAAAATTCTCCCCATGTTCCTTCCCACAACTTTTCAAGACCCCCCTCCCTTTTTAATTCCTCACAATTTATCGTTACTTTTTTTGGTTTATCATTTTGATAAATATATTTTTCGGGATGAATTACCTCTTCCGTCGATTGAGGTGGATTGATGTAAAGGTTGTTAACCTTCTTCCAACCATTACTCTCCAAAATGAAATTTACAAATTTAAATCCCTGCGCATAAGCAAAAAGAAGATTTTCTCTCAATATTCTCGGAAAAGTTTCACCCATAAACTCACTGTAAAAACTCATATCTCCAACTATTTCTGAAAATTGAGAAATATCCTCAGACTGGAGATTCACAGTTTTGGCAAGATATTTGAGCATGACCAAAGTTGCATCGCCTTCTGCCACTGCAAGTCCGGCTGTCTGTCTGTCTTCATTTTCTAAATCTTCAAGATTAAGACTTTTTTCAAGGTTAAAATTCTGATCTGTAACAGCGTGCGTAAGTTCATGAACAATGAAAATGTCACTTAAATTCATTGCTTTTGAAAGGTTAAAAAACTCATCCTCTGCCTCTGAAGAGTTTTCAAGGATATACAACTTCTTTGTTTCAGGATCATAAATTCCAGCCACCTGACTATCCATCATATTTTGAAGAAGCCCTTTTAAACTCGATTTTTTTGGAATAAGCCAGAAAGCTTTTAAAGCCGCTTCATAGTTTTCAATTTTTTTTTCAGAGAACTTTTTTTCGATTTCCTTATTCATTATTCTGGATATCTCATCTTTTGAAACATTTTCAATCTGTATCTTTTCTTTAAATTTAAGAACCCTGAGGCTTTCCACCTCTTTCTTTAGGGTTTCAATATCGGTAGAAAAACCCCGATTTGAAAAAAGTAGAAAGAGAAAAATTAGGACAAATAACCTTTTCATAGGTTCTAAGTTTACACTATCAAATGAGTTAAACTCAAGGGCAGAATTTGACCTCTTAGAAATTTGTTTTCAAATAATAAAAATTGTAGATATAGTCTCTCACTGCTGTCGAGGATAATCTGAAAGCGGAAACGGAATCCTGAAAAATTGAGGATTCTGGACGGATTTTAGGGAGGCTTGAAAACGAGGCTCACTCTTTTTATGCCTGTATATGTCTTTATGCTCTCCAATTGGTTCTCAAAAAGGCCAGGCTTAAAGGTTTCAGGTTTGATGGTTGGTGTTTGAAAAAAACCTGTCGAGCGATTTCCATAAGTCCCCTGTCAAAGCTATACGATAATGTCCTTACTTAAACTAAATGGCAGTGGAAAAACCGCAAAAAGATTAAATAATTTTTGCAAACCTCCATT